>JAQSWO010000005.1 GCA_029266595.1 Gammaproteobacteria bacterium | reverse complement strand
AGTAGCAGTTTTTTTGAATACAGTGAGCAACCATTTCTCCAGAAACACGATGTGCTTCTCTAAAAGGCATGCCAGCTTTTGCTAGGTCATCCGCTAAGTCTGTGGCATTTAAAAATCCATCTTTTACCGCTTTTTGCATTTTGTCAGCATTAATTTTCAGCGTCTCTATGAGTGGTGCAAAAATAGCTAGACTTGCTTTCACTGTTTTAACAGCATCGAATAATGGTTCTTTATCTTCTTGCATGTCTTTGTTATAAGCCAATGGCAAGCCCTTTAGCGTAGTTAACAGGCTAATTAAATCGCCATATACTCGTCCTGTTTTACCACGCATGAGTTCTGGCACGTCTGGATTTTTCTTCTGCGGCATAATGCTGCTGCCTGTGCAATAAGCATCATCTAGCTGAATAAAAGCAAATTCTTGGCTGGACCATAAAATTAATTCTTCACTAAAACGCGAGAGATGCATCATGATCAAAGAAGCACAGGATAAAAACTCAACCATAAAATCTCTATCACTCACTGCGTCTAAGCTATTAGCATAAGTGCCATCAAATCCTAATAATTTTGCAGTATATGCAGGATCAGTCTTAAAAGAACTACCTGCTAATGCTGCGGCACCTAAGGGAGAAATATTAATCTGCGCCCAATTGTTTTTTAGCCGTATGGCATCTCTTTCAAACATAGCCGCATAAGCTAAAAAATGATGGGCAAGCCTAATAGGCTGCGCACGTTGGAGGTGGGTATATCCGGGTAAAATAACTTGTTCATGCTCTGCTGCTTTTTGAATAAGTACGCTCCTAAGCTGATTAAGTAAATCAATAATGGTTAATACTTCTCTCCTAAGATATAAGTGCACGTCTAAGGCGACTTGATCATTCCGACTACGTGCCGTATGTAACTTACCTGCAACCTCCCCTACTTTTTCTGTGAGCATGCGTTCGATATTCATATGAACATCTTCATCAGCGATAGTGAATTTCGCTTCTCCAGCATCTATGTCTTTTTTTACAGCAAGCAAACCATTTTGAAGTATGTCATATTCTTCTTGAGTGATGATGCCACAATGCGCCAACATGGCAGCATGAGCAATGCTGCCAGTAATATCATCTTGTGCAAGCGCTTGGTCAACTTGCACAGAAGCCAGAAATTCATCAACGTCGGCGTGTGTTTCAGCTTGAAAACGACCACCCCATAATTTTTTGTTCTTCATGAGTTTACCTGATAATACGTTTTTGAAGGCAATCCTAAAATTTTAATAAATCCTATAGCCGCATGGTGATCAAAGGCATCAGTTTTGGTATAGCTCGCCAATGCTTCAGAATATAAGGAATGGTCAGATTTGCGTCCTACAACAATTGCATGCCCCTTATGTAATTTAAGACGTACAGTTCCGCTCACTGTTTTTTGGGTTTCTTCTAGGAATTTTTGTATGGCGGTTCTGAGTGGTGAGTACCAAAAACCTTCGTAAATTAAATGCGTGAATCTTTGTTCTAGTATAGGTTTGAAGTGCGCAACTTCTCTTTCCAAGGTAAGTGCTTCTAATGCACGATGTGCGTTAATCAAAGTCATGGCAGCTGGGGCTTCGTAAACTTCTCGCGATTTAATACCAACTAAGCGATTTTCAATATGATCGATACGCCCTATACCATGTTTGCCCGCAATCTTATTTAATTGAATAATCAATTCGTGTAGCGGTAGTTTGTCACTATTGAGCGCAATGGGTTTACCTTTATGGAATTCAATTAAAATTTCTTCTGGAGCATCAGGTGCATTTTCAATGGAATGGGTTAGTTCATAAGCGCCTTCTGGGGGAGCAGCCCATGGATCTTCTAAAACACCACACTCACAACTTCTACCCCAAAGATTTTGGTCAATGCTAAAAGGATTCTCTAATTGAATGGGGAGCGGAATATTATGTTGCTTAGCATATTCAATCGCGTTCTCCCTTGACATAGGATGTTCGCGTTGAGGTGCTACGATTTTAAGACTAGGGTCGAGGGTGTTGATAGCAATGTCAAAACGCGCTTGGTCATTTCCTTTTCCTGTACAGCCGTGGGCGACGGCAACAGCGCCCTCTTCTCTGGCAATTTCTACCAATGTTTGTGCAATCAATGGTCTGGATAAAGCAGACACGAGTGGGTATACGTTTTCATACAAGGCATTGGCTTGCAGAGCTGGCAAAATAAATTCTTCTGCAAAACGTTCTCTTAAAGGGAGGACATGACATTTACTGGCGCCAATGGCAAGTGCTTTTTCTTTGATTTGTTCATAAGGACTTTCTTCTCCGACGTCCATGCTGACGGCGATAACTTCAAAGCCATATTGTTCTTCTAACCATTTAATAGCGCAGGAAGTGTCTAATCCGCCGGAATAGGCAAGAACGATTTTTTGTTTCATTTTTTATGCTCCTAGTTGGATATTTAAGAAAGATGTTAAATCGGAAGCGTCATTTATAAGACCTCCTGCTCACTATTTGCGTAACTTATCTAAAGCATCTTCATACGCATGGTAACCAAGAAAAGTATATAGTTCTTCACGCGTTTGCATGTGATGAATAAGCTCAGCTTGCGTGCCTTTGATTTTAACAGTTTGGTAACACTTAAGCGCTGCTTGGTTCATCATACGTGCAGCGGTTAATGGATATAGCATCATTTTGATGCCGACCTCTGAAAGCTCTTCTGCTGTAAATAAAGCTGTTTTACCAAATTCTGTGATGTTCGCCAATACAGGGATGTCCAGTGCTTGAGCAAATATTTGATAATCAACCAGCTCAGTGACCGCTTCTGCAAAAATACCATCAGCTCCAGCATCTTGATAGGCTTGTGCCCTTTCAATCGCTGCTGACATACCTTCTGACGCAACAGCATCTGTTCTCGCGATGATAAAGAAATCTGGATCGGTTTTAGCAGAAACTGCCGCTGTAACGCGGTCAACCATTTCTTCTTTGGAGACGAGTTCTTTATTTGGCCTATGGCCACAACGTTTGGCAAATATTTGATCTTCTATATGCACAGCCGCTGCGCCGTATTTAGTCATTTGCCGTATGGCCCTTTGGATGTTAAACATACTGCCCCAGCCAGTATCAATATCAACTAGCAAGGGTGTATCAACAGCGTCTGTGATACGCCTCACGTCGACTAATACATCTTCTAAAGTAGTGATGCCCAGATCTGGCAAGCCGTAGGACATAGCCGCTAGCGCACCACCCGATAGATAAATCGATTTAATGCCTATTTGCTTGGCCATAATGGCGCAGTAAGCGTTGGGCGTGCCCATGATCTGAAGCGGGTGTGCTTCTGCAAGAGCTGTTCTAAATTGTTTTCCTGGAGATCGGGTCATTGAGGCTTTCCTTTTAAAAGGCGAACGGTAAAGAATTCTCCTTCTTCACTGAATTCAGGATCAGTGCCATTATGTTCTTTCATGTACTTCACTATTTTACGTGGCACACCCATACCCGAATGCTCTAGATAACGGTAATCACGCATGACATCTTTAATGAGCTGGTTTCTGGTAGCACGGCAGCCTGTGAGCATGCGTGTTGGAGTAATGCCATTTGGCAAACGCCCTGGAGAAATAATTTCCATTCGATCTTCATAAATGGATAATTCAATATTTGTGCCTGACAACAAGTAATCTCTATGAATCAAAGCATTGATAATGGCTTCTCTCACTGCTTCTCCTGGATAATCAAATCTTTCTTGGAGACGGCGCAAACCACCAGGTTCAAGTCCACCTGTCACACCTATATTTCTTTGGACAAAGGCGAAAGTTTGTTCTAGCAACCCTGGTTCAAAAGGTTCCCCTACACTAGTGAGCAAGGGTGTCATGGGGCCACTAAAATAGGCTCTTTCGCGCGCTGTATAATCTTTCTCTTTGCCTGAAAAGGCAAAAGCATCAATGCCAGCTTGCGGGAGAAATCGATGAGGTGTACGACCAAAAAGAAGAATAGCGGCGATGGTAATGCCACCTTCAACAATCATTTCTGTGTTAAATAATAGATTTTTCCAACCTTGTTCATCATGTTCATCAGGGACCTCTTGATTCCTAATATAGGTGAAGTAATTTCTGAGTCGGCGCATGTCCAAGTCAGCCATAGTTGCAGCAGATATGGGTCGCAATTCAAGCCTAAGATCACCGCGTTGCTGAAAGAGTCGCTCTAGTTCTTGAGGGGTCGGTTCACGAGTTTGCGAACCAACACGAATAAAATAAGCATTTTTATTGTGATGCCAGAGTGTGTGAACCGTATAGCCACGTGAAACTTGAATGACAGTGACGTCTTTTCCTAGCTCAACATCTTTAATTCGTTCATAAAATGGGATCAGCCCTGGACGTATCTTGTCACGGCAAATGCTCATAACCCATTCTTCCAGTTTTGGTTGTGTGATACCGCTAATACTACCGTCATCTTCAACACCTAAAAGCACGGTTCCGCCTTCCAGGTTAGCCAAAGCAACGAGTTCTCTTGCAAGTACGTGGCCTTCAATAGTGTCTCGTTTAAACTCAACGCCTGAATTCTCGCCATTCCGAATGATTTCAAGCAATTCAGCACGTGTCATTTACATCACTCCACCTTCTTGTGAGACTAATATTTCTCTAGAACCACTGGTATCCATAGCACTCACAACACCTGCGGCTTCCATAGATTCAATAATATTGGCAGCGCGGTTATAACCAATTTTGAGACGACGTTGAATGTGTGAGATGGAGGCTCTGCGCGTCTCAATCACAATTTGGACAGCCTTATCATAAAGCGCATCTTGTTCACCGTTTGCGCTACCATCTACCCCATTCTGCCCGCTTTCTTCGGCTTCAGTAGTTTCTATGATTTCCTTTAGGTATTGTGGCTCACCACGTTTTTTTAGATCTTGTACCACACGGTGCACTTCTTCATCACTGACAAATGCGCCGTGAATACGTGTAGGAACGCCAGTGCCAGGAGGCAGGTATAACATATCTCCATGCCCTAATAATTGTTCTGCGCCTGATTGATCTAGGATAGTTCTAGAATCAATTTTTGAGGAAACCTGAAAGGCCATACGCGAGGGAATATTTGCTTTGATTAAACCAGTGATGACATCCACAGAGGGGCGTTGCGTGGCTAAAATTAAGTGTATTCCGGCTGCTCGTGCCTTTTGTGCAATACGTGCAATAAGCTCTTCCACCTTCTTGCCTACTACCATCATCATATCAGCAAATTCATCGACTAATACTACGATAGAAGGTAAGGGATGAAGATAGGTTGGCTCAACACCTGAGCCTGCTTGCCAAAGAGGATCGACAATGGGTTCTCCCTTGTTTTGTGCGGCTTTGACTTTAGCATTAAATCCAGCCAGGTTACGTACACCCATGGTAGCCATCAAGCGATAGCGTCTGTCCATTTCAGCTACGCACCATCTCAAAGCATTAGCAGCATCTTTCATGTCGGTGACAACAGGTGTAAGTAAATGTGGAATCCCTTCATAAATAGAAAGTTCCAACATTTTAGGATCGATCAAAATCATGCGTAATTCTGATGGCAAGGCTTTGAATAACAGGCTCAGTAGCATGGCGTTTAAGCCCACAGATTTACCAGAGCCAGTGGTACCAGCCACTAATAAGTGCGGCATTTTGGCCAAATCCAACACAACAGGCGCGCCAGAAATATCCTTGCCTGCTACGATGGTGAGCGGCGATTCTGCTTGTATGTAGCGTTGCGAGGAAAACATTTCGCGCAAACGCACAATCTCTCTGTCAATGTTCGGCAATTCAAGCCCAATGACAGACTTGCCAGGGATGACTTCAACCACACGGACACTAACCACAGACAAAGACCGCGCTAGGTCTCTATCTAGTGCCGTAATACGACTAACCTTCGTACCTGCCGCTAATTGCAATTCAAAACGTGTCACAACTGGCCCAGGATGCACAGAAACAACTTTAACTTGTATTCCGAAGTCCTTGAGTTTTATCTCAACTTCTTGAGAAATTTGTTCTAGTTGCTGATTGGTATAGGAGGAAATAGGCCGATGGTCTGGAGGGTCTAAGAGAGACAAGGGTGGCAAAGTACCTTGTAAAGGCAATTGGAAGGGATCTTCCATGATGGGATTGGATATAGGAGAAGGAATAGGCTTTGCTTGGCTCTCAATTTTTATTTTTGGCGGGGTAGGTTTAGATGATATAAACGGTTCTTTTTTATCGTCAAAATTAGTGCTTGGTAGGGATCGCTCAGCTTTGAGGGCAATACGAGGCTCTACTCTTACGATTTTAGGCTTTTCTTCATGCACAAAATCCATGAATTTTTCTTGCAAACTGCGTTTAGACCGTTTTTGTGGCCTTTCGGACTGTGGGTTTTCTGAGATTCGCGAACGTGCCTTAAATGCAGCTCCTATACGCCATGCCTGTTCGCCTAAAAAATCCGCAACTTTTACGTATGAAAATCCCGTAAAAAGCGTAATGCCAGTCAAAAATAACGCAGATAAAATTAATGTTGCTCCCGCGATATTTAATAAGTGGACCATGCCGGTAGATACCCAAATACCTAAAATACCACCTGATCCCAAAGGTAAGTTGCCAGCATCTGAATACAAGCGTAATAGCGCGCAACCTGGGATAAATATAAATATAAAACCGGAAATTTTGATCATAGCATAATAGGAAACTTCCTCCTCGTTTAGCGGCTGGGCGTTCTGCCGGAAATACATCCAAGCACTGTACATCAACATAAATGGGAGAAAATAAGCAAAACGACCGAGCAAGCGAAAACACATGTCTGATAAAAAGAGACCTGCACGCCCTCCAGCGTTCGAAGCATCTGTTACACTAAAGACCTTATACCAAGCGGGATCAGTCGGTGTATATGTCATTAATGCAAACAATAAGAATAAGGATGCAGAAGCGGTCAGTATTAATACTGCTTCACGAAAGCGTGTGTGAATGCCGCTTGCATTTTCTGAAGAAGGGGGAAGATGTGAGCGTTTTTTGTTTTTCAGTGACATGGCTGTGTTTTCGAGCATGATAAATGGAGAAGGCCGCATTATAGTCTGAGGAAAAGTGGTGCTACAAACAAAACCTCAGTAACAGGTCAGCCCCTAGATAGAAATGCCCATCTTTGGGGAGGAAAATGCTTTCAGAGGGCTCGCATACTATGTGTGTATCCTGGTTCTGGATTATCCCCCAAAAAAATTGCTGATTCCTGCCAACGAATTACTTGACCTATACAGCAAAGACGGTCGGACCTTGACCATTTGTGCCAATCTTGGCAGGGAGGTGACCTATTACAAACCGCAATTCTTAAGAAGCAAGGCGCGTTATTCTCCACTCTAAATTCGATCAAGAATAAGTGGGCTTTAATTTTTATTTAGACCAAATATTAGATTTAATGTATTTTTTAGATTAAAACAACATCTATTTTTGAATATTAATGCTGAGAATCCCTAAAAAACAAGAAAATAGATTAAAAGTCTACTATATTCTGTTAAGCTTTTAGGTGTTATTTATAGTGATATTTGTTTTCTATCTTGAAATATAAAATGTCAGAGATAGATATGGTGGCCTATTTCTTGGATGGACAAATGCCCACTCACTAAACGATTAACCAGTAAAGTCTATTTTCTTCTCAACTAACATACATAGGGACTTCTCATGAAAAAACAAGCACTCGTTTCTCTTGTAACTGCAACACTTGTTGCGCTCACCTCATCTGTTATCTTCGCACAGCCACGACCACGGCCCACAAACACTGACGACGTAGGAGTAGCAGTACAATCAGAAACAGCTAGACAGTCGGGATTACCTGAATCAACAAACTCTTCAACACAAAAAATCAACTACGAAGCTGAAAAAATGCATAGCAAGTCAGAACAAATGCATAATGAAGCTGAAAAAATGCACAGTAAAGCGCAAGAAATGCACAAAAAATCAGAAGAAATGCACCGTGAAGCAGAAAAAATGAGGAAAACGAGTGGCCAGTCACTGCCTGAAGCTACAGATTCTTCAACCCAAAGAACTAACTATGATGCTGAAAATCTAAATAAGAATTCAGGAAATAATGCTAAATCAGGGAACAATGCGAAAACCGAATCAGGAAATAATGCTAAATCAGGAAATAATGCGAATATCCCCTAAGTTGAAATTATCGAAACACATACCACCCGCTCTTATTATTAAGGATTTGGTAATACAAAAGCCCATCGAGTGAATACCTAGATGGGCTTATTTTTTCCATACAAAGCCAAAGCTTAGGATAATGATTGATGGGTATATTTCTCTACCACATAACGATCAATCAACACTTTAAATTCCTCAGCAATATTCTCTCCGCGCAAAGTTGTAGCTTTCACACCATCAATAAAGACAGGTGCGACAGGCGCTTCTCCCGTACCTGGTAAGCTGATTCCTATATTGGCATGTTTGCTTTCGCCAGGACCATTCACCACGCAGCCCATCACAGCTAAAGTCATGGTTTCTACGCCAGGATATTTGTCACGCCAAATTGGCATTTGGTTACGAACATAAGTTTGAATACTATCTGTCAGCTCTCTAAAAAATGCGCTGGTGGTACGCCCACATCCTGGGCAAGAGGTCACCAATGGCGTAAAAGCTCTTAATCCCATGGTTTGCAACATTTGCTGAGAAACGATCACCTCTTCCGTTCTAGGCGCGCCTGGTTCTGGTGTTAATGACGTGCGAATGGTATCTCCTATACCTTCTTGCAGTAGAACACCCATAGCGATACTTGAGGCAACGATACCTTTAGAGCCCATACCTGCCTCAGTTAATCCTAAATGCAAGGCATATCGGCATCTTTTCGCCAATTCACGATATACTGCGATTAAGGTTTGAACTTCGCTAACTTTACAGGAAATGACGATTTTATTCGCACCTAAACCTAGATTTTCAGCAAATTGTGCACTGTTCAATGCAGACTGGATAAGTGCTTCTTGAGTAATGGCTGCGGCTGGTTTGGGTGCTACTAGCTTGGCATTTTCGTCCATCAGATGGGTTGCTAAATCTTTATCAAGGCTTCCCCAGTTCACACCAATACGCACGGGCTTATCGTATTTCAATGCGACTTCAATCATTTGGGTAAATTGTGCATCTCGCTTACCAGCAAAACCCACATTACCCGGGTTAATTCTATATTTGTCTAATGCTTCTGCGCATTCAGGATATTTCGAAAGCAAGGTATGGCCGTTATAGTGGAAATCTCCGACTATAGGCACTTTGCATCCTATCGCGCGCAATCTGTCTCGTATGTGTGGCACAGCCTTAGCGGCGTCTTCGTTGTTCACAGTGATTCGCACTAGCTCAGAACCCGCATGTGCCAAGGCTTCTATTTGCTTAACTGTCTTCTGTATATCGGCAGTGTCGGTATCTGTCATGGATTGTACGACGACAGGGCTCCCTCCCCCCATGGTGATCTGAGCAATATTTACAGGAACGGTAAGATAAGACATGCACACCTCCTCTTCGAGTCAAAAAATAATTTTTAAATTATAACTCAAATCAAATAAAATATTTAGGGCAGATACCAGCTTTATCGAAAAATTTTCCTGCACCTTGTTGTCTAGCTGAAGAAGACATTTTTTTGCTTAGGATGACGGGCCCCTGTTCAATAGTGGTATAAGCTTACGCGGCGCTGGGCCTATATAATCGGCATCAGGGCGAATAAGCTTATTATTCCTGCGTTGTTCCAAGATATGCGCCGTCCAACCCGCTGTTCTAGCAAACACAAAAACAGGAGTAAACATAGGTGTAGGAATACCACAGAAATAATAGACGCTAGCGCTATAAAAATCCAAATTGGGAAATAAAGCTTTTTCGTCCCACATCAATTTCTCTATACGCTCAGAAACAGCATAGAGTAACTTATCTCCTTTTTCATCAGCTAATCGCTTTGCCCATGCTTTGATTACATCAGATCTAGGATCTGATTTGCTGTAGACGCGATGACCAAAACCCATCACTAGCTTCTTCTCTGCTAGCATCTGACGTAGGCCTTGTTCAGCTGCATCTGGAGAGGTAAAGCGCTCGATGAGTGCCATTGCCTGCTCATTAGCACCGCCGTGTAAATTGCCTCGCAAAGTGCCAATAGCTGCGCAAATAGCTGAATACATGTCAGAAGCTGTACTTGTCGCTATCCTAGCAGCAAAAGTAGAAGCATTGAACTCATGTTCGGCATAAAGGATAAGAGAAACATCTACCGCACGCTTGGTAGTTTCGTCAGGGGCTTTCCCTAAGAGTAGGTGGAGGAAATGTCCAGCAATGCTTTTTTCTCCGGTCTCCGTGCTAATCTGTTTTCCGGTTTGATGAAATTGATACCAGTAGACAAGCATGGAAGGGAAAATCGCTAAGAGCCGATCTGCAATATTCTGTGCCGTATGATTCTGGGCTTCTGGCTCTATAGTCCCTAAGAAAGAACAACCTGTACGCAGCACGTCCATAGGATGAGCAGTCGCGGGTATGAGTTCTAGAATTTTACATAATGTACTGGGTAGATGACGCAAGGATATGAGCCGTTGTTGGTAGTTATGCAATTCATCTTGGTTTGGTAATTCACCATATATCAATAACCAGGCCACTTCCTCAAAACAGGCGTTGGCAGCTAAATCATGAATATCATACCCACGATAAGTCAAACCTACACCCTCTTTACCCACCGTTGCAATTGCTGTTTGACCTGCGACTACACCTGCTAAACCACCTTGTTTTTTAGTATTCATTACCACTCCTTAATAATTTAATGCAATTTTTTACCATTAGGCACCTTAGGATCAACAGTAGCTAGGCATATGGCACCTGAGTCATCTGAAAAACCTACCAGTAGAAATTGCGACAAGAAGCCCGCGATGTTTTTCTCGCCAAGGTTAGTGCAACCCACAATTTGTCTGCCAAGAAGAGTTTCAGGTGTATAGTGCACGGTTACTTGAGCTGATGTTTGTAACACTCCTATTTCTGGCCCAAAATCAGCCCACACCTTAAAAGCAGGTTTTTTAGCACGAGGAAAAGATTCCACTTTTACCACTGTACCTGAACGTAGTTGAACACGTTCAAAATCTTCGTAGGATATGTTTGTCATTTTATGTCCTCAGGTTTATGTATCCAATGCCTGCAACTTACGTCGCAGCACTTTCCCAACACTTGATTTCGGTAATTCTTCGACAAAAACAATAGATTTAGGCACTTTGTAATGTGCTAGATGTTCATAGCAATAGGCAGTCACAGCTTCTTGTGTTAGCGTATTATCTTCTCTGACTAGAAAGGCCTTAACCATTTCTCCGGTTTTTTCGCAAGGTATGCCCACCACGCCCGCTTCACGAATTTTGGGATGTGCAGTGAGTATGGCTTCTACTTCGGAGGGGTAGACGTTAAAACCAGAAACTAGGATCATATCTTTTTTTCGATCAACCAAATAAATCAACCCCTTTTCATCCATGCGGCCTATATCACCTGTTTTTAAGTACTGATCCTTGGTAAACGCAAGCGCTGTTTCGCTGTCATTTCGCCAATATCCTTGCATAACTTGTGGGCCTTTAACGCAAAACTCTCCTTTTTCTCCTAAAGGCACGTCAACTTCATCATTATCTTTAAAAGCCACTTCTGTTGATGGCACGGGAATGCCAATAGCACCACTAAAAACAGCTTGATTGGGAGGGTTAATGGTGACGATGGGACTGGCTTCAGTTAAACCATAGCCCTCTAAAATTTTATTGCCGGTTTTTTCATACCATGTTTCTGCGATTTTTTGTTGAAGCGCCATACCGCCTGAAATAGTTAATTTTAATTTTGAAAAATTAATATCTTTAAATTCTTGCTGATGTAATAAAGCATTAAATAAAGTATTAATCCCTAGAAACACTGAAAAAGGCTTTTTTTTCATCAGCTTTATTAATGCAGAAATATCTCTAGGATTTGTCACCAAAACAGTGTGAACGCCCAATCTAAAAAAAGTGAGGGCACAGACAGTGAAAGAAAAAATATGATAGAGCGGTAGGGGAATGATAGCTACTTCTATCCCCTCCTCTAAGCCACACCCTTTTACCCAGGTGTCTGCCTGTTTTGCATTCGCAATCAGGTTTCTATGCAATAATACAGCTCCTTTAGCCACACCGGTGGTGCCACCGGTATACTGCAAACAGGCCATGTCATTTTCTTTTAGCTCAACGGGCCTAAACATTTTACCTTCCCCTATCTCTAAGGCTTGGCTAAATTCAATGGCATTAGGCAACTGATAATCGGGTATCGCTTTTTTAATATATCGCACAATAAAGTTTATGAGGTTTTTTCTGGGAAATCCGAAAAGATCGCCTATCTGTGTAATGATCACATGCTTTAGCGTAGTTTCAGGAAGGGCTTTTTGTACAGTAGTTGCGAAATTAGATAACACAATAATTGCAGCAGCATCGGCATCAGAAAGCTGATGCACAAGCTCGTTAGGCGTATAAAGTGGATTTACATTGACGACGACCAATCCTGCACGCAAAGCGGCAAATATTGCCACGTAATATTGCAATGTATTGGGGAGCATGATGGCAATGCGATCGCCCTTCTTCAATCTTAGTTCTTGCTGTAAATAAGCGGCGAAATTTTGACTAAATGTATCGAGTTGTCTATAAGTAAGCGTTACACCAAAATTGCTGATGGCAGGCTTATCTCTGTATTTGGCACAGGAGTACGTAAACAAATCGACAATAGTTTCATGTGCGCTGAGATCAATTTCTTCAGGTACGTCGGAAGGGTAAAAGTGCAACCAAATTTTTTCCATGGAGAGATCCTAACAGTATTTCCCTTGCGAATTTGGACTTGTAAACATCCTAACGCATAGGGCAAAATGGCGGCCAGTTGCCGTTTGGCACGTCCTCAACATCATAAGGCCTAACAACGAAAATGCAACCTTCATCTACTATAAATACCTCTCCCGCCTTTGAACTCAAGGGCAGTATGTTTACCTTGACTGTGCTTCATTTATTGCATGCTGACTTAGAGGCATTTGCTGCTCAGCTTAACCACCAGGTGCAGCAAACACCTAATTTCTTCAATCATATGCCATTGGTCATAGATTTAAAAAAAGTGAATGAAGAAGGTATAGCTGTTGATCTAGTCAACTTATTGCAGCATCTCAGGCATTACGGTGTCATGCCAGTTGGAATCAGACATGGGAACGAAGCACAAAATAATACCGCTCAAACGTTGCAACTGGCTGTTTTATCTCCAGAAGCAGATCAACGCAAGCCGACAAAATCCGCTGCCACAAGTAAATCTGATGAAATCTCACATCATCCTAAAAATCTTGTCATTTCCCACCCCGTTCGTTCAGGTCAACAGGTGTATGCGCGCAATGCCAACCTTGTGATTCTTTCTAGCGTAAGTCACGGTGCGGAATTGATTGCCGATGGGCATATCCACGTCTATGGGCACTTATGGGGACGCGCCCTAGCAGGCGTACAGGGGGATAAGACGGCGCGAATTTTTTGCCATCGATTAGAAGCTGAATTGGTGTCTATCGCTGGATACTACAAATTGAGAGATGACTTGCCCGCTTATTTAGAAGAAGCCAGCATTGTACAAATTTATTTGGAGGAAGATGAAGTGCAAGTCGCGCCTGTTTTGGTATCTGTGGTATAAATTAGGAGCTGATCTGTTGATTACCAGGTTGGTTAATTTATTGGCCCTGCGCCTTCATTTAAAATATCCAAATATTTTTGATAAATGTAAATTTTATTTCTGACCTTACCTGCTAGTTCTTTGACAATACCTAGTTTGATTAAATGTTTAAGCGATTTATTAACTGTGGGCAGAGAAATTTTGCAGCTAAGTGAACCATTCACGAATCATGCGCACGTACAATGTCATAATTTCTTGGTTTGGAATGGAAACTTGGCAATACATCAAGCCATCGTCTCCTACAACGCAATCATTGACGGTTAAATAGCCTGCAAATAATAGCAAACTCCAAAAAGCATCCATGTCTTGTTCTAAAAAAGGAAAAACAACATTTTCATCAATTGGCCTTTCAACCGTACTATATTGTATGAGTGCTTCTAGTTGCGGTTGGATAACTTGCCTATGTTTAGTGACTAACTGTTTGATCAACACATTATCTGAGGTACTAAGCCAATAGGGCTGTACTTTTCCCTTTTGCTTCACACAGCTTAATATTGACCAGGGATTATAAAGCCTTTTTCTTCTACTTTATAACCGTTGTACCAATTTTTAATCTCCGTACTATGGCTTAACAAATCAGCTTCTGTGAGTAAGACATTTACCTCATCCTGTGTAAAGCCAAAATATTCAGCATAATCTCGGCGAAGTAAGGTATAAGTTTCGACATTATTTAAATCAGAAAAAATGCTAGCTTGTGCAATACGCAAAATACCGGTGATGACAGCTTTTTGAAGATAGATATTATCCTTAAAAGCTGCTCCCATAAAAACACGCATAAACCCAATTATTTTATCGTAATATTCATATACATAAGCGCCTTGTATAGGTACGTCATACTCATCCAGAAAAATCATAACTTGCTTGCCATAAGCTGCATGGAGGAATTTTGTGAGCATTTTTAATGCATTTTTCATCTCTGCTTCATTAGCATCAAGCGCAAGAATTTTCTTGAAAAATATTTTATCCTGATCACTTAATGTATCGCTTTCAAGTAGATGCGTATATTGATCATATAATTGACCAAGCAGTGCTTGAATCATTTGCAAACACATCTCATAGCTGTCTGCTTTAATTTCTTTGAATGTAAGAAAAATACTAGGAATGGTGCCTTGTTGGGCCATGCAGTCAGCATGTTCTTGAATGAGGAGACCTTTAAATAAATGAGCGTTGTTTGCAGCAGTGGCGGAATTAAAGAAATAATTCAGCATGGAAAGATTGAGTGTTTTACCAAAACGTCTAGGGCGCGGAATGAGTATAACCTTCGCTCCATCGCTGAAAATTTTTTTAATAAATAGAGATTTATCAACGAAATAATATTTCTTTTCAATTAACTCTTTAAAATCGCTCAAGCCGATAGGAAGTAATGGTAACATTTTGGTGTCCAAAAAAATATGCAAGTGGCATAGATGTAAAAATCGATCGAAGGATGCAAAACCAGCATTTTGGGACCTGCACCATATAGAGGAGCATCTAGAGGTCAGAGAGAATTTTAGGCTATGTAATTCTTTTGAGGAGATACGGTATCACACATACTCTACTTTAATGACTTCGTAATACACCACGCCACCTGGAGTTTTAACTTCAACTTCGCTATCCAAGCTTTTGCCAATCAAAGCTCTAGCGATAGGTGAGCTAATAGAGATTTTATTGTGCTTTAAGTCTGCCTCATCTTGGCCCACAATTTGGTAGGTAACTTCTTCTTCCGTTTCTATGTTTAATAAGGTAACAGTTGCGCCAAAGACAATTTGTCCGTCGTTTTTGATGGCGGTGATATCTATTATTTGCGCATTAGAAAGTTTTTCTTTGATGTCTCGTACGCGCGCTTCAACTAAACCTTGCTGCTCCTTAGCAGCGTGGTACTCAGCATTTTCTTTAAGATCTCCATGTGCACGTGCCTCTGAAATGGCAGCGACTATTCTGGGACGCTCTATCCTCTCCAAACGTTCTAACTCTATTTTAAGCGCTTGCTCACCTGCCAACGTCATGGGGAATTTAATCATGCTCCTGTCCTCTTAACTGAAGAATGTAATTGCTGCAGCGGTATCACACTGCTCGATGCTTCGTATCGCAAAGCAAGGCAAATCGCTTTTCCTCCAGCTAGTGTTGTTGCATGAACAACCTTTCGCTGTAAAGCGCTTCTGCGAATAGTATATGAATCCGCAATCGCCTGTTCGCCTTCTGTACTATTGACGATAAAATCTATTTCGTTGTTTTTAATCATGTCGACGATATGCGGTCGACCCTCTGTAACTTTATTGATATGCCGGCAGGGAATGCCTTGCGCTTCTATAACCTTAGCCGTCCCGTGTGTTGCAACTACCTCAAACCCTAAATCAATCAGTGATTGTGCTAAGGCGGGGACTCCTGCTTTATCTGCCTCGCGGACACTGAGGAATGCCTTGCCACGACGTGGTATCTGTTTGCCTGCGCCAAGAAATGCTTTGGCAAATGCTAATCCAAAGCTTTCTCCTACGCCCATGGCTTCTCCTGTGGATCGCATTTCAGGACCTAAAATAGGGTCCACACCAGGAAATTTCGCGAAGGGAAAAACAGGCATTTTAACAGCGTAATAAGAAAGATTAGGTTGATGTGCAGCGCCCTGCTCTGCCAAGCTGACACCAGCCATACAACGAGCAGCAACTTTGGCCAGCGGTATGCCTGTCGCTTTAGCCACAAATGGAACCGTTCTGGAGGCTCTCGGATTAACTTCCAAAATGTAGATTAGATTGCCCTGTATTGCAAACTGCGCATTCATTAGGCCAATCACACCTAATTCCAACCCTATCTTCTGCATTATCTCAGTCAGCCTATGCTGTATCTCTTTGCTTAAGCTATACGCAGGTAGCGAGCAAGAAGAATCGCCTGAATGCACGCCAGCTTGTTCAATATGCTCCATAATACCACCGACTACCACTTCTTTGCCGTCGGACACAGCATCTATATCAACTTCGATGGCATTATCTAGAAAATGATCCAGCAGCAACGGCCCGTTAAAAAAGAGGTCTTCGGATGCCATAATATAGCGGCGCAGTTCTTTGGCATTGTGGATCACTTCCATCGCACGACCACCTAATACGTATGATGGTCTAACAACTAATGGATAGGCAAATACGCTTGCTAACCTCAACCCCTCTTCCAGACTTCTAATAGTTCCATTGGGTGGTTGCAGAATATCCAATTTTTGCAACAACTGCTGAAAGCGCTCTCTATCTTCCGCACGATCAATTGCATCTGGAGACGTGCCCATAATCGGCACGCCGGCTGCCTCTAAGGCTTGCGCAAGCTTAAGTGGCGTTTGTCCGCCATACTGCACAATCACACCTTTAGGTTTTTCTATATGAACAATTTCTAGTACATCTTCTAAAGTAAGCGATTCAAAATAAAGCCTATCTGAGGTGTCATAATCCGTAGAAACGGTTTCAGGGTTACAGTTCACCATAATGGTTTGGTAACCCAATTCACGCATGGCATAAGCCGCATGTACACAGCAATAGTCAAACTCTATACCCTGACCAATACGATTGGGCCCACCGCCTAACACAATGATTTTTTCTTTATCGGCCGAGGGATTAGCCTCACATTCTTCATCATAGGTAGAATAAAGGTAGGCCGTATCTGTCGCAAATTCCGCTGCGCACGTATCTACACGCTTATATACTGGTCTAATATTTAACTCGTGACGATATTGCCTAACATGTTGTTCACTTGCATTTAATAATGTTGCTAACCGTCTATCTGAAAATCCTTTCCGCTTAAGGCGATAAAGTTCATCTGCGCTTAGCTCCCTTAACGCACGCTCTGTTAGCTTATTTTCTATGAGGATAAGGTCTTCTATCTGCACCAGGAACCAAGGATCTATTTTGGTCAGATTGAAAACTTCTTCACAGGTAAACCCTGCACGGAACGCATCTCCTATGTATCTAAGCCTTTCCCATCCGGCAACTTGCAGTTCACTCTTCAGGACTTTCTTAATATTTTCATCCTGCAAATTCAGCTTAGGCGTTAATCCGTCTATGCCTACCTCCAAACCTCTCAACGCTTTTTGTAGAGATTCTTGAAAGTTTCTGCCTATAGCCATGACCTCACCAACTGATTTCATCTGAGTACTTAGGCGTGCATCAGTAGTCGGAAATTTTTCAAAGCTGAATCGTGGGATTTTGGTAACGACGTAATCTATGCTTGGTTCAAATGAGGCGGGTGTACGTCCATCCGTAATGTCATTTTTAAGCTCATCCAAGGTGTAGCCTACTGCCAGCTTGGCTGCAATTTTGGCGATGGGGAATCCAGTAGCTTTTGAAGCTAATGCTGAAGAACGAGACACTCGCGGGTTCATTTCAATCACAACCATGCGACCATCATCAGGATGTATGCCAAATTGTACGTTTGAGCCTCCGGTGTTAACGCCTATCTCACGTAAGACGGCAATCGAGGCATTACGCATGCGCTGATATTCTTTATCTGTGAGGGTTTGGGCTGGCGCAACGGTGATAGAATCTCCTGTGTGTATACCCATAGGATCGATGTTTTCAATGCTGCAGACGATGATGCAATTGTCATTGATGTCCCTGACGACCTCCATCTCGTACTCTTTCCAGCCAATAATCGCTTCATCAATTAATAGTTCGGAAGTGGGTGAAAGATCAAGTCCGCGTTCGCAGATTTCTATAAATTCTTCGCGGTTGTAAGCAATACCCCCACCTGATCCACCCATAGTGAAAGAGGGGCGAATAACTGCAGGAAAACCTATATCTTCAAGAATACGCAGTGCCTCTTCCATGCTATGTGCAATTTCTGAGCGTGGCATGTCCAAACCGATTTTTTTCATGGCTTGTCGAAAAAGGTCTCTATCCTCTGCCTTATCTATGGCTTCTTTACAAGCGCCTATCATTTCGACATTATACTTCTCTAGGATGCCTTCTCTTGCGAGGTCTAATGCCGTGTTCAACGCAGTTTGCCCGCCCATTGTCGGGAGAATAGCGTCTGGCCGTTCCGCTGCTATGATTTTGGCGACGACTTCCCAGTGCAAGGGTTCTATGTAAATGGCATCGGCCATTTCTGGGTCAGTCATAATAGTCGCGGGATTGGAGTTAACGAGGATGACTTTATAGCCTTCTTCACGCAATGCTTTACAAGCTTGTGCGCCAGAATAGTCAAATTCGCACGCTTGACCGATCACGATCGGCCCTGCACCGAGGATTAAAATCGATTGAATATCTGCTCTTTTTACCATTTTTTGAAAATTTCCTCGTTTTTTCACTAATTTTTAGTATAAAAATAAACTTTTTTAAATATTTTTCTCAAAAATAGTGAGATTATTTTTTTCCGTTTGTATAATAGCTATCGAAAGGTCAATGCATGGATTTCTTTTTATTGCGGCACTTATTTTTGAAGCAAGATTGAAATGTATTACTTAGAGGTACTCTTGTTGTAACATGCTAATGGCGCTCCCTAGGGGACTCGAACCCCTGTTTTCGCCGTGAGAGGGCGACGTCCTAGGCCACTAGACGAAGGGAGCAGACAGAAACCGAACCAATATTATATATATGGTAGGGGACTGAACAATAGCGGGTTCCTATTATAGAGTGAGTTATCGATTACACAAGCGTAACTATTACATAGAGGCTGTTACAATTCCCTAGATTAGGGTGGAATTTGCCCCATTGAGTAACTAGCTACAGCATACCTTGTTGATATGCGAGCTTTGAGCACAGAGAAAATGGGCGAATTACATCCGGCATAGTAGAATTGTCAACAACTCCATAGCCTTTTCTCACTGAAACAGGTAGGGTAGAGGTAATAGATCACCTCTTTGCCAAGATTGGCACAAACAGCTAGGTTTTACTAGGGGCTGCCCTGTCACAGGTAGAGAAAGGATAGTTGCGCACACTGAGTCAAGGAGACTACCATTATATCGACTACAACAGGTTCCTTAGGCATCGAAAATGCTGAAGAACACAACCAAGAAAAAAAAGCGGTCACTTGTCCTATCCCCATGAGGATAACTCGGAAAGAGCATCAGATTTCGTTATCGGATATTAATCCGAACGTGCTGACAATCTTAACTTCCCTACAGGAAGCAGGCCACCAGGCCTACTTAGTAGGGGGTAGCGTAAGAGACTTATTTCTTAACCTAACACCCAAAGATTATGATATTGCAACAGACGCTCGGCCTGAGGAAATCCGGGCGATCTTTCGAAATTGCCGATTAATCGGCAAGCGATTTCGTTTGGCGCATATCTTCTTTGGTAGAGATATTTTCGAGGTTGCCACCTTTCGCGCCAACCATCCGGAAGATGAAACGCCAGACGCTCGACTTTCAGAAGCCGGAATGCTACTACGCGATAATATCTATGGCTCGTTGGCAGATGATGCTTGGCGGCGTGATTTCACAGTGAACGCGCTCTATTTTGACAACCAAGATCTTTCAATATTGGATCATACCGGTGGGATGCGAGATCTAAAAGGGCAAGTAATTCGTGTATTGGGCGATCCTGCGATGCGCTTTAAGGAAGATCCTGTTCGTATGCTTAGAGCGATACGGCTTTCAGCGAAATTGAAGTTTGTGATTGAAGAGCATGCTAGCCAAGAGATTATCCATAATGCCGACCGTATTCGGTATGCCTCTCCTGCTCGCTTATTCGATGAAATCATTAAACTATTTTATTGTGGCGAATCGCTTAGATCCCTTCATTTATTTAGAACGCACCACTTGTTTGGCAAGCTCTTTCCCCAATCTGACCATACTCTTGTGAATCATGAAAAAAGTGAATATTTTTGGTCACTTATTCAGAAAAGTTGCGAAAATACGGATGCTCGGGTTCAGCAAAAACTCAGCCTGAATCCAGCTTTTCTATTTGCCGTACTGCTATGGGGACCGCTTCAGGAAAAAATCAAAGAGCTTCAGGCCGAAGGCCATAGACCTTACCAAGCAACCCAGCTGGCCATACACAAAGTGATCCGTAATCAACAAGCAGTGATTAATATCCCGAAACGCTTTACCACCATTATGCAAGAAATCTGGAACATGCAGCATCCACTGGAGAAATATCCTAATAAAAAAGCAAGATCACTTTTCTTAAGACCCAGGTTTAGAGCTGCTTATGATTTTCTAATGCTGCGCATGGAATCAGGTGATAGCAGTTTAAAACCATCTGTTGATTGGTGGACCAAATATCAATCATCGCCTGAAGCAAAATTAATTTTATCAGCACATCGCGAGGGAATAAAAAATGGATCAAAAAATGTGAGAAAAGATGGAACGGAGGAATAATGACAGATGTTTACATCGGTCTTGGCAGCAATTTGAGCAATCCACTGAGGCAGGTGCAACAAGGCCTTGACGCCTTGTCTCGCCTGCCACACACGATCCTAAAAACCCGTTCCAACATTTACACCACAAGGCCTATTGGTCTCTTGGAACAACCAGACTTTTTTAATGCCGTCTGCCAATTAGAAACCAGTCTCTCTCCTGAAGCATTACTAGATGCCCTCTTAACGATCGAGCGAAAACAGCTTCGTATCAGAGGCCCAGAAAAAAATGGGCCTCGCACGCTAGACCTAGATATATTGATCTATGGCAAGCATCAAATTTTGACGCAAAGATTAGAGATTCCCCACCCCAGATTGACAGAGCGCGCATTTGTGGTCGTGCCCCTGATGGAAATTGCACCTAAGCTTGTTTTAAACGATAACCTAAAACTAGCCGATGTTGCAAAAAGTGGGCAGATTGTCAAACAAGGCATTGTCATGCATCTATATGCTGAAAGTTAATGTAATAAATTATCTCCCTGACAAGATTGGCACAAACCGGTCAGGGTCCGACCGTCTTTGCAAGGAGCAGTGATTATGAAGTGTTTTTCTTTAACTCCTTGCATAACTATCACTAACTAATACTCCTTGTTGGTTATTAAGTCCTTCTACTACTTGTTGCTCTTGTTTCCGTTCAGGCCCACGAAGATCAGAATAGCTATCATCATTACCACTACCGGGCTGAGCACCTTTTAATATAGGCCTCATGAGAGCACACGAATTAGCGGTAGAACGATTTAAACGCACATCACCAGCTCCAGGCATTAACTTTTCCGCACTCCCCGCGCCAATAGGCTTCACCATAATATTTTCTGTATCAGAAATATGAGCATCTACAAGCGCAGTTACCACAACCATGCTCACAACAAACGCTACAAAAAGCCACGGAACAAGTGTTGCAGTGCTGGCACCAACCATTAAACTTAAGAGAGGTTGCGCGAATGAAATAGACCCTCCTACAAACCCCACCATGCCAATCATTAAGACAGGAACGACAGTAGGTCCAAATACTTTAGCCTTAGTTTTGCTAAAGAGAGGATATCCTAATATTGTCACCTGATCTCCCTGCCCAGGCACGCCAATATCTCTATTCTGCAGTAAATCTTTATAAATAAAAGTGGTAGTTGCGCCTATTGCTAAGCCTGGAAGAATGCCAAGAAGTACGACGAATACAATGGCAGGGGCAGTAAAATATGTGATAAGACCAGCAAGAATATTTAAAGCTAATACCCCTATTGCCCACTTTATTCCCTTATCAGCTTGTTTTTGCTTTTGCATTTGCGTTAATACACTAGCCTTAGATGAAGCGACCTCATCTATCCTATTAAGAGAATTAACAGATACAGACCTGCCCTCCTCCAGCCCAGAGGCATCATTTTTCTCGTTCAGATTAGCAGGCTTCGCCCCTGCTTCAAATACATCTTGAGCACCTGCTTCAAGTTCAGCAAATTCTCTTAGACCAACTTGTATTTCTGCGCTAACTTCAATTAATTGCTGCTCCTGATCATCTTTTCTTCCTTCATTCTCTGGGCCTAGTTCTAATGCTGACTCTGATTCATGTTCCTTATTGTCAGCTTCTTGATCATCTTTAGCTTCTCTCTCAGATAATCCCAGCGTCTCCTTTAATCTCTCTATTGTCTCAACGTCTACTTCTATTCTAGATTCAGCTGAACCTATAGCTTCAAACACAGCTTCAATCACTCTATTAAGATCAGCCTCCTGTTCATCCGCTCCTGCCATGGATTGTAACTGTGCTAATGCTTCGTTAAATTTAGCAGGCTCCTTAGTCGCTAATCTGAATGCGACTTCAATCTCTTCTGCAATTTTAATTTCTTCTTCAAGTCGAGCAAGCGCTTGCTTAATCAGCCTGATATTTTCTTCTAGAAAATTCCGATGCCCTTCAAGATTAAGAATTGATCCAGCTTTTTCCAGAATAGCTTGGGCATCTTTTAAGTAATTGGATAATTTAACTTTATGTGAATTTATTTCTTTTTGCGCTGTTACTACATGTTGAGTGATCTCATGTTCTGCTAATGCTTTCTTTAAAGCCTCTATCTTAGGGGCCTCGCCATTTCTATTGATCTTAGTTTGCTCTATAACTTCAATTACAGCTTTGGCTATCCTTTCATCATTTTCAGGATTTGCTCTTGGCACTAATGCGTCTATTTGCAGTGATCCTCGAGTTAATTCTTCTTCACGAAAATCAGTATGACTTCGAAATTCAGCTTCTATCGCTAATATTTTCTCAGATTCTTCTTCAAGTTTCTTGAATGCTTCCTTGGCTGATCTGAGCGCAGCTTGAAGTGGATCTATATTTTCACTCCCTACCTTAAGTGCAAAAGGCATTTCAGCGTCTGGTTGGTCGAGGGGACCCGCTTCTCCAAGCGCTTCCTCAGCTCTTTCTATAGTAATTTCAGCATCTTCTAAGTCTTTAGCTAAGTCAGCTTTCGCTTGATTTATTACTCTTTGCATTTCTCTCAAAGGTTTAATTCTTTCTACCAGTTCTAGTATTTTTTTTAAATCTTTTACCTTAGCAATAGCTTCCTCAACAGCTTTAGCTTCTCTCTTTCTTATAGATTTATCTGCAGCTGTTAATATGATTTCATTAAGTTTATTTTCCTGTCGCGGTACTAATTTATCTGCAACTAGCTGTTGTTCTACCTGAGCTAGTTTTTTTTCACAGGAAGCAATATATTCTTTAAGTGCAAGTTCTATCGCTGCCATATCTGCGGTCCTTGCTTCGAACTCAGAAAAAAAGCTAGAAAATACGCGAGCTGCAGACTGTATCGCTGCCTTTATATCCTCTTCAGCATCTTGAGCTTCTCCAAGCTTTGTTCGGACCTTCAACACTTTTTTCAAAGCGGCTTGAGCGTGGTTCAAATCTTTAGCTAGCTCTCGTTTCAATCTAGATAGTTCTTCTTCACGATAAGCAGCACATGTTTTAAGTGCAGTATCTAGTATTACTATATGCTCAGCTGCTTCTTCAAGCTTCGAAAAGACAGAATCCAGAGATTTTACTAATGCACTCTTATCTTCTTTAGCATCAGCATCTGATACTCCTAAGCTTTCCAAAGCAGCTTCAGCATATTTTAAGTCTTGAATTAATTGAGTACTCTCTTCCGCTACTATCTCTTGAGCTTCGATCAATTCTTCCATTGATAAAAACCCATTTAACGCCATCACTTGTTTTTGGTCATCTTCCTTAGCATCATCTACAAGACTGTTAGCACTACCAGCTGCTTCAGCCTTAAGTATTTCTTCAGCTTCAAATTCCACCTTAGCGTCTACTGCTTCTCTAATTGCAACTAACGCATTAATTTCTATATCAATTTCACGCCCTTCAGCCTTATATCTCGCCAGCTCAGTTCTAGCTCGCTTTTCAGCTTGTTCAGCTTCGAGTAGCTGGTCCGATTTTATTTGGCGCCGCGCCTGCAAAACCAATTTGATCTTTTCAACATAGCTGGCATTGTGTTGCTCTTTATTATGCATATTCCCTATAACCGAAGAATTAAACATAACTCGCATCTCTGGCGAATCTGCCATAACTTCATCCTTAGCGGCTTGCCACGCCTTTGCTTTCTTAGCCAGCATTCCAGATTTATCTGCAACTATCGTGTGATTAGCAGCTTCACTCACGTCGTCTAGCATATCTGCTAGTGGCTTCACCAAAGCCATTTCTTGAATCACAGAAAATTCAGATTTTGGATTTTCAAGGTTAAGTGTCTCCATCACTCCCCTCATTCTATCTACTCTTTCTGCCCTTTTCTTTTTCTTAGCTCGTTCTCTTTCTTTCGCCATCTTTTTTTGAGTTTCTCTCTCCTCTCCTATTTTTTTAGTTCGCTTTTTTTTATGTTGAAGTTTCTCAGAAAAAACTACCTGACATTCGCCTCTTTCTTCTGATACTAAGCCATCTCCTTTAAAATCAACCTCTTGTTCCAAATACTCAGACCGTTCTTTAGCTAAAGCTGTAAGACGTTCTTTTCTTCCAGGTGATTTACCTTTAAGCGCTGACTTAGAATTTGAGAGAATATTTAGCGAGTTTTGCGAATTTGGAGGTGAAAAGGATGCTTCTTGTGAATCCGACCCAGCTTCTTGAATAGCAGCGGGAATGGCATTTGGTGGAATTTCTTCATGAGACTGCACTGACGAATCAGAAGTATTTTTTGGGTCTATATTTGCTTGTTCTTTTTGTTGCATTATTTCTACCTTTTTTTATTTTACGGCTCTAAACAAAAGGCTGAGAACCTATTTATTTTAAGGTTAGAGAAGCATTTTTGAGTCTTATGCGGATATATTTTCAATATATCTCACCTAATTATAACATATTTATCATATTAATGGGAGATATAAGGAAGAAGGGGCTGTCCGGACACACCAGAAGCTTATAGGCTTACGAACAGACCCTAGATGGCACAAAACAACAAGACTCAATTCAAGAAGATCGAAAATACAGAACACTACTAATTATGCTTTATTGTCTATAGCCTGAACGAATTCTACGGCACCTCGAGTGATTTCCTCTTCAGATAGGTCACGGGTATGCGTAGCGATCATCCAACTATAGCCGAAGGGGTCCTTTACGGTCCCACAACGGTCTCCCCAGAACATATCTTCAACAGCCATGACGACGCTGGCACCAGCAGCAACAGCCTGCTGGAATGACGTATCAACATCTTTGACATAAAGGAAGAAAGTGACGGGACTATCGCCGAGAGTTTCAGCACTCTTAGAAGAACAATGAGGTGATTCTTCGCCAAGCATGAAGAAAGAATTGCCAATAAGGATTTCAGCATGCATGATGCCTTTACCATCTATACCAGGCATGACAAATTTTTCCTCTGCATTAAAAGCTTTTTTGTAGAAGTCGATAGCCTTTCGCGCATCTTTAACAGTAATGGCTGACGTAATGGTATGATAACCCTCGGGAATGGCCTTGATCATGCTGATAATACTCCTGTAGTTTGGTGTTTAGAAAGGGATGAGTAATGATGTTTGATGTGACTATACTACTAAACCGAACTCTAAATACTCTGTTTCGCTTTTTTTAGCCTTATTTCAAAAATCACCTGTTAATTTCCTATATTTTGAGCAAAATTTCAAGATTTATAATTTTAGAACTTTGGCTTGTCAAATTCCTATAAAAATGAGTTTTTTGGTGGAACTGAAGTTATTAAAAAATTCTTAAACATATTATAAAAGAAAATTTTGTAGCAATTAAGCAGCAAAGTATATTTTTAAGTATTTGTTATTAATTAGAAGAATTGCCTTAATCTGCTTTTTTTATTTTAATTCCTACCATTCGCACATAGATTTAAATCTATGTGTATGGCAAGGAAATTTTTACATAGAAAATATAACTTCATCGTATAAATTAAATACTGGTGCAGCACCATAAATTATCTCTATTGTATAATGAATAAACTTCTTCTCTGATAGCTTAAAATTCAGCCTTAGTTGCTCTACCAATTCTCCCTATTAGCAATTCCCCATTCAAAAATAAATTTTATTGCCTATCATCAGGTTTTATCTCTATAAAACTCTTTCTTTAAAAAAACAAAAATAGATCAATATTAATAAATAACAATTCGATGCAGAATAGAATATCTAATTTTGGCGCTAAAAATACGGTATTGAATGCTGTAACAAAGGTGATAGAAAATATTCTGTCATGGTAAGCGTATTTTTTGGAAAGAGCTAAAGGATATAGCGCGGAAATTCGTAAGAATATTACGAAATCTAAACCCGATAACCTGGATATCATAATTATTTAGAAAATCTATTTATTACACCAGAGAGAGAAATATGAAAAAAATATTATGGGGAATCGTTATAAGCTTACTCATTTCAGGATGTGCTTCTGTCCAAAACCATCAGCCAATAAGCACAGACAACCGTGTAGCCATGAAAGGTAAAGCAATTACATATACGATGCGTAAAAATCCAGATTTTATAGCATGGACTCCTGGAGCACATCTTAAACAGAGCCTTGCATTTGGAATTTTTGGAATAGGAGGCGCCGTAGCTTCGGCCTCACTTGTAGCAGATTCAGGAAATAAAATCGTTAATAGTTATCACCTTCATGATCCAGCAAAACTAATTGCAGCTGGGCTTAGTGAAAATTTAAAAACAGCACATGGTAGTGGCAGAATCATGCCACCTATCTATATCAAGAATGAAAAGAATGGCAAAAGTAACAATATTAATAAAATAGCTGATGCGGCTAAGGATGTTCCATATGTCGTAGACGTTCAAACACTTAACTGGGGCTTCCACTATAGTCCATATAGTTTCGCCCGCTATAATTATCACGTTATTTACAAAGCAAGTGCACGTATATTAGACGTACAAACCAAAGCTGTCATCGCATCAGGTGGTTGCCACTATGAAGTAACGGATAGCACAAAAATGGTCAGTTACGATGCGATGTTAGCTAACGAAGCCAATTACTTAAAAAACGAGCTTTCTTTAGCAACAACACAATGCATCAAACAAATTACGCAGCAGATGTTAGGTAGTTGATATTCTGGGTCTTTTAATAGTTGTCTATCAATATAAAACTTTCAAGAAATTTAGAAAAAGATGAGTATATCCCTATATAAAAGGGATGATGTTAAACAAGAAAAGAACTAAGAGGTAACAGAAAATACAAGTTCAGATATAAAATCATACATATATATACTTATCGCTATTAAATGGGCAGAACTATTCTATACTGTCAATGACTTTAGATATTAAATAGGGCCTGCAGGAGCGCTAAAATGAGTATTCGTCAAATTCAGAGAATAAGTACGGGCATTAGTCAACACTGGGTCGGCGACGGTTTTCCAGTTAATACAATGTTTTCCTACCTTAGCGATGATGATATCAGTCCATTTCTTTTGCTGGACTATGCAGGTCCTGCAGATTTTAAACCTTCAGACGTGCCACGTGGTGTGGATTATCATCCACACCGTGGGTTTGAAACGGTCACCATTGTTTATCAAGGCGAAGTAGTACATCGCGATACAGCAGGCCATGCCGGGAAAATCGGCCCCGGAGATGTACAATGGATGACAGCTGCGCGAGGCGTTCTACATGAGGAAAAACATAGCGATAGTTTTACCTACAGTGGTGGAACATTAGAAATGGTGCAGTTATGGGTAAATTTGCCTGCCAGATATAAAATGTCTACTCCCCGTTATCAAGGAATTCTCACTAAAGATATTCCTATAGTGACATTAGGCAGTAATATCGTACGTGTCATCGCGGGAAGTTTTTTAGGTGTTCATGGTATAGCAAAAACATTCACTCCTGTTCATTTATATGATATCCGCTTGATAGCAGGCGCTTCACTAGATATTCCTGTCGAGCCTGAGTTTAATGCATCATTGCTGATACTAGAAGGAGAGGTAGATATTGCAGGTAAAACATTGAAGGCAGCGGAGCTCGTTGTATTTTCGATAGAAGGAGGCAGTATTTCAATTAAAGCGGAAAAAAATACTAAAATGTTATTCATGAGCGGTGCGCCAATTTCTGAGCCTATTGTAGGATCTGGGCCATTTGTTATGAACACAGAAGCAGAAATTCGCCAGGCATTTCATGATTTCAAATCAGGGAAATTTGTTTAACCATAATGAAGGAGAACAAATATGAAAATGCTACATGGAAATAAAAAAATCGATAAAAATAAATGGATGATTGATCCTGACGACGCAGTCATGTTGTTGATTGATCATCAAGCAGGTTTATTTCAGTTGGTACGTGATATGGATCAATTGGTACTCCGCCATCATGCGACAGCTTTAGCCAAATTATCTTATCTTGCAAATATTCCAACATTCACAACTGCTTCTGTTCCTGATGGTCCAAACGGCCCGTTGATTCCAGAAATTCACCAATGCAACCCAAATGCTGTCTATATTCCTCGCACTGGCCAAATCAATGCATGGGATAATCCTGCATGGGTAGAAGCTATTAAAAAAACCAAACGCAAAACATTAGTGATTGCTGGCACATTGACCAGCGTATGTATGGCATTTCCCGCCCTGAGCGCAGTTGAGCAAGGATATAATGTATTTTGCGTTGTAGATGCTTCAGGTAATTGGAGCAAAATGGCAACAGACTTAACAATTGCTAGGATTACGCAGGCAGGTGCAATGCCAATTGATACGTTTGCAGTACTATCGGAAATTATGAGCACATGGAACCGTCCAGATGCCGGTGATTTTGCTAACATTATGGTAGACCATATTGTGCCACCGTATCGTGGATTGATAGAAAGCTATAATAAAGCACAATATGTGCAGAAAGAGGCAAGCTCAGGTAACAGCTAAGCCCTTAGATAGAAGCGGCCATTTTTTCCTGTTCCGCGTTTCTGCTGATAGGCGTCAACTTAAGCCGTGGCAAGCTCCTCGCAACCTAAAATCCATGCACCTCTTAAAGATTCAATATTTGCTTTAAATTATCTCACCTTTCCACAATTTTTTTAGGAAGCTTTGCCACGGCATTATCATGATATTTAATTGATCATTGATCACTAACTGTCTAGCTCGTTTGTCTTGAGAAACAACAATAGGTTTAGTGTTAGGGTGTTCTTCACAGAAAGCGATTAGACCATTTAAGTCTTGTTTATGTACTTGTTCACTGATTTTAACTTCAATGGCTACTTGTGCATTTCCCAATATAAAATCTACTTCTAATCCAGTTTTAGTGCGCCAATAACTAATATCACAATGCTTATGACGAGAAATATTTAAATATGCTATTAACTCCATAAAAATATAAT
>JAQSWO010000077.1 GCA_029266595.1 Gammaproteobacteria bacterium | reverse complement strand
GCTGAGCAGTGTTCGTCTAAATGTAACAGGTAAGGGGAGTGTAATGTTGCCATGGTAAATGCGATGGCTTGTCGTTGACCACCAGATAGGTCGGCAGCGGGAGAGTGTAGGCGATGTTCTAGCCCCATATTTAATAAGCGTAGGCGTTCGATAAATAAGGCTTGGTTTTTTGTGTGTGTGCTGAGTGTGGCAGATCGTTCTCGCATAAAAGCTAGGCTAAGATTTTCCATCACAGTCATGTTGGAGACGGTGCCTTGTAGGATGTCTTGGAAAACACAGCTGATGTGTTTGGCTCGTTTGTAAATGGGGAGGCGGGTGATGTCGTGTTGGTTGAGTTGAATGTTGCCTTTGTCGGGTAGATGTTCCCCTAGGATGGTTTTTAGCAGAGTGGATTTTCCTGAGCCATTGCTGCCAATCATCATGCAAAATTCTCCTTTTTGAAGGGTAAAGGAGATGTTATCTAGCACAGGCCTGGCATTTTGTAGACGGAATGATTTATGAATATTTTTTAGGATAAGCATGGTTGATACCGGTTCACTCCTTCTACGTGTATGCTGCGCTTTTTGCTGGATTGCCACATCGCTATCGCTCCTCGCAAAGACGAGTTAGGACCCTTCAGGAATAATAACCCCTGGATTGCTTCGCAGAAAGCGCTCGCAAAGACGAAAGACTGGATTGCCACATCGCTACCGCTCCTCGCATAAACGGTCGGACCTTGACCGCTTGTGCCAATTTTGGTAGGGGAGGTGGCCTATATACTTAATTTTTCACACCATGCAACATACGTTCTGGCGCTATCCGGCCATCGGCCAATACTTTTCCGATTCCCAGGAAACCACCCTGTTCGCCTTTCCGCATTAATTTCACCTGCCCTTCCGTGGGAGCCTCGTAGGGGTAAATAATGGGTTGTCCTTGACTCAAATAATAAAATGCAGCTTCGGAAATCTGAAGTTCAGGTAATTGCGTAATAACCTGATCAATCGGCAGTAGTTGTGAATCTAGTTTTGTTAAGTTTCCTCTAAGATTTTCAAAGAATGCGAGGGTCTGCATTTGGTCTTCTTGGAAGTGTGCCGCGTTGATTCTACGTAAAGCAGTAATGTGTGCGCCGCATCCTAAAGCAATTCCCATATCTTCAACCAACGTACGTATATACGTACCTTTGCTGGATTTGACTTCAAAGGTGAATTCATCCGCTGCGTGGTTGAGTAGGTGTATATAGTGTATTTCAATAGGGCGTTCAGGGCGTTCAACTTCTATACCTTGCCTAGCTAATTTATACAGCGGTTGCCCTTTGTATTTTAGGGCTGAGTACATAGAAGGGACTTGTGTTTGTTTACCAGTGAAAGAGGTGAGTAATTGGTTGATACGGTCGATGCCGAAAGAAGGAACAGCCTGTTCTTGGATGATTTCACCTTCTTTATCACCGGTAGTGGTTTGTATCCCCAGTTTGGCGGTAACGCGGTAGATTTTGTCAGAGGTCAATAGGAATTGCGAAAACTTAGTAGCTTCTCCTAAACAGATAGGCAGCATTCCACTAGCAAGTGGGTCGAGGCTACCTGTATGTCCAGCTTTTTGTGCCTGAAAGATTGTTTTAATCGTTTGTAATGCAGTATTGGAGGAAATACCAGAGGGTTTATCTAGTAGCAGTAGTCCATTTACAGAGCGAGGATTTTTCATGGTTTTTTTTCAATATTTGTGGGGGTAACAGGTTAGCCCCTAGGGGGGGGAGAAGTTAATTTGCCGGGTACTTTATCACAGTGCTGCTTGAAAACGCACAGCAATTTTGTCGTGTGGTGGTTTTTCGTGTTGCACAGTTGATTTAGCGCGCTAATGCCGTGTCACAGATGCTTCGCAAGGTGGGTCAAAAATTATCTATGAGGCTGAGCGAATACCAATGGTGGTACCGCTACAGCGCACGCATCATTATTAGGTTGTAGGCCATTTTCTTTAGCATTAGCGTTGTCAATCGGAGGTTTAGCTACACTAAAAAATGTACTTAATTTGTTAGGGACATCTGGTTGGTTTTGAAAAAATATGCCAGCTTTCTCCAAGATGGAAAGAACCCGCACTGTTTGGTCTGTTGAAAACATTAATCCTTGCATAAGAGGAAGTGCCACAATATCAGGATGATAACTAGGGTAGGGCTTGAGGTATTTCACGATAATTGCTCCTAGCCTGTCTTCGATGGGTGTCACATTAAATTGGTCACGGAATTCCGTCAAAAACGCCATCATTATCTTGTTCTTGACAGCAACAATAGTGTATTGGTGATATTTGTAAGCAATGTGTAATGGACTTACGTTTTCTTTGTCTTCTTGCGCTATTAGCTCGTTTAGAAGCTGAGTAGCATGCGGATGCATCTTCTGCAAATAGATTGTTTTCACTCTGTGCCATGACGCTACCAAACGACCGGCATCTGGTCCAATCTGCTCAAGCTTCTCATAATCAGCAATCAATGGTTTTACAACCTCACTTGGCTTTCGATACCAATCCTGACTTTGAATTTGATGGATGATTTTCTCAAAAATAACGTAAGGCTGATCTGGATTTCCCGATGGAAAATACTTATGGATAAGTGCTTTAAGGCCAGGGATGGTCTCTACAAGCACATGAAAGTTACCGGGTTGTGAATCAAGACAGTCAGCAAGCTGAGGAAGTATACGAAAAACGTCATACAATTTGATCAGGCTTTGCATATAGGCTTCTACAACTCTTTCTCCTTCTGCTGTTCTTGTTTTCAGAAATATGTCTAACGTTATAAAGAAGAGAGACTTATTTTGGGGGTTGTCATCATTAGCCTTCAATAAGAAGGGTATGAGTGCGGATAAGCGCTGTGGGGAAAGCTGAAGACTAGATAGCCACTGTAAGTTATAAAGCTGAATAAGATCTACAAGCATAGCCGGATCAAGTGTTGCTACGCGGTTACGCACAGCAAGTTCTATAGGGCCATTACCACGTACGATGTTGCGTAGATATGCATATGATGGATCCGTCGAATCATAAAATTTGTCCTGCTCTTGTTTTTTCTCTTCAGTGCTTATATTGCGAACTAAGTTAGAAAATATGATTTCATCAAGTGAAGATATGCCTTTAGCGATTGCCTCCTCAATAAAAGAAGCATCTGCATGTTCTGCAAAAAGCCTTTGTATCTCTTCACATGTTTCGAGTGGCATTGCTTCTATCAATTCAGGCAAATAGCGCCAAACCCCCTGAAACATTCTGGCAAAATTAATGGTCTTGAACTTTGATGCTTTATTCTGAAGGGTCTGAAGGAACTCATTGGGCACATTTTTCATAGTAAAAAAGATATTTAGGCGATTAATTACATCAATAAATACATTGTCTTCAAGAGTTGGTGCAAGCTGATTCAGGTTAGCGAGCACACCGGGAGAAAAAGAGGTGATGTGGCTGTTATTAAATATAGCAGCAAGATTAGAAGGAGTAAGTTCAAAGAGAAGATGAGGATGGTCATCCAAGATATTGCAAAAACTCGTCACACAATCACTATAGATGGGTAGTTTAATTAATGATTCTTCTGGCCTATCCATGCAATACTGTTGCAATATGCTTCGGATGGCATCTTGCTCATCAAAAGATACATCCTTCAATTTTCGCAATATGGAGTCAATATCCCAACTATCATTTTCAATTTGACATATGGCATATCGAGCGATCGAACCGATGTTGTCTACCATATATTTTAATACACGATTTAAAACATCGGCTCGAATGGGCACTTGGTTGATGAAATGAGGCCACTGAAAACCATAAATCAGCATCCAGGGATTTATTATGCGCTTAATATGATAGTGCGGATAACCTGCCAGGTATTTTGTCAGTATGTCTGTGAAGGTAGTATTGAGAGGAAGATTAGAAAATTCTGATAACATCTTTTTACGGGCAATATTAGCAGCACGTATATGGTACACATAAGCGTGTGCAGCCTCGCTAGTATTGGCAGCTATTAGTTTTTCAATGAATTTGATAGTGCCCTCATCTTTTATTAAGCCATTTAGATAAGCTTCTTTTGCTTTTTGCCATAAGGCAATTAGGCGGTCGGGATCAGAACCAATATTTCTAAGTAAGAGAATATTAAAGAATTTTTTGTGGCGCGGTGCAATAGATCGTTGCTGCCAAGATTGGCATAAACGGTCAGGTTTTTAGGCCGTTGCGAGGTATATTGTGGCTATGCGCTTTAAAATCGATGACCTACAACTCGGACTAGCGAGTTGCCAATAGCCCTTAGCCTTTATCAGGATCTTCTTCATTCACTTGATTGATAAGCTGAGTCAGTTCACTGCCGTATTTTAATGTTTTGTCATAGACAAAGGTCAGTTTTGGTGTATGCCTGAGCCTAAGTTCTTCTGCTAAAGCACGTCTAAAAAAACCAGCAGCTTTATTTAACGCTTCAAGTGTTTGGTCTATATTGTTTTCGTCCAATTGACTAAAAAAAACGAGGGCATTTTTAAGATCAGGCGAAATATCGATACCTGTAATGGAGATTTGTTTGAAACGAGGGTCATTTACTTTCTGGCGTACCATACTAGCTAATGCTCTCTGGATTTGGTCGCCAACACGTTGAGTTCTTTGAGTAGGGTGGGGCATGAAGAGTTCCTATGATGTATGCAACAACGTCAGTAACAGCATGCTTTAAGCAGAGACCAACGAATTCCACCGCACCCTAGCGACGTCAACGCTCCCTAAAGTGCGCGCGCGATTTCTTTTACTTCGTATGCTTCAATCTGATCGCCTGGTCTGATGTCATTGTAATCTTTAACACCGATACCGCACTCTGTGCCGCTTTGTACTTCAGCAGCTTCATCTTTGAAGCGTCTCAGTGATTCCAGCTTACCTGTAAAGATGACGACGTTATTTCGCAATACTCTGATTTGATGATTTTTGCGTACAAAGCCTTCAGTTACGAGGCAACCTGCAATAGCACCTAGCTTGGAGGAACGGAAAACTTCTCGTACTTGCGCTAGGCCGCAAATGGTTTCTTTGTATTCTGGTTTAAGCATACCACTGAGCGCTGATTTGATTTCGTCAATCAGATCATAGATAACGCTATAGTAGCGTAGATCGACGCCTTCATTTTCAATGAGCTTTTTAGCAGCTACGCCTGCGCGAACGTTAAATCCTAAAATGATAGCTGAGGATGCAATGGCGAGATTGACATCTGTCTCTGTGATACCGCCTACGCCACTAGAGACAATGGAAACTTTGACTTCATCAGTGCCCATTTTGATAAGGGCATCGCTAATGGCTTCAAGCGAACCTTGAACATCTGCTTTAACAATAATATTGAGCTCATTTACTTTGCCTGCACCTACGCTGTCAAAAATATTCTCCAGCTTGCTGGCTTTTTGTCTGGCAAGCTTAACATCTCTATATTTACCTTGACGAAAGAGGGCAATTTCTCGCGCCCTTTTCTCATTAGGCGCTACAATTGCTTCATCTCCTGCATCGGGCGTACCAGAAAGTCCTAGTATTTCTATGGGCATAGAAGGGGTCGCTTTGTCACACTTATTGCCATGATCATCTATCATCGCACGGACACGACCGTGTACCGTGCCAGCCAATAGAATTTCTCCTTTGGTGAGCGTGCCACGTTGTATCAAAATAGTGGCAATTGGACCTCGTCCTTTGTCTAACCTAGATTCTATGACTATTCCTTGAGCAGGACCGTCTACGGGTGCTTTAAGGTCTAATACTTCAGCCTGTAATAAGATGGAAGATAAGAGTTCATCAACGCCTGCACCTGTTTTAGCAGAAATGGGTTGAAACATAGTATCACCGCCCCATTCTTCAGGCATAACTCCCTGCATGCTCAGTTCATTCTTGATGCGTTCGGGGTCTGCGCCAGGTTTATCCATTTTGTTGATGGCAACGATCATGGGGACTTTGGCAGCCTTGGCATGTTGTATAGCTTCTATAGTTTGGGGCATGACACCATCATCCGCAGCAACAACTAAGATGACGATGTCTGTGCACTGTGCACCGCGTGCGCGCATAGCAGTAAAGGCTTCGTGTCCAGGCGTATCCAGAAAGGTGATTTGCCCTTTTTCCGTTTCGACTTGATAAGCGCCGATATGCTGCGTGATACCACCGGCTTCACCGCTGGTCACTTGTGTGCGTCGGATATAGTCTAGTAAAGAAGTTTTTCCATGGTCTACATGGCCCATGATGGTCACAACAGGTGCCCTGAGGACAGCTTCATGATCTGTTTGAGTTTCAAACAGAAGATTTTCTTCTAGTGCATTTGCTTTAAGTGGTTTAGCAATATGCCCCATTTCTTCAACCAATATACAAGCTGTATCTTGGTCTATGACTTGGTTGATGGTTGCCATTTCGCCCATTTTCATCATAGCTTTAATAAGCTCAGCAGCTTTCAGGGACATTTTTTGAGCGAGGTCAGCGATGGTAATGGTTTCTGGAATGGTTACTTCGTGGGTAATAGGAGCTGTCGGCTTGGAAAATGCATGTGTGTTGACCGATTTTTTTGTAAATGCCTTGTGCCCAGATTTTTTAGATCCGCTGCGAACGCTTTTATATGACTCTACTTCAGTGGTAGCACCCAGCATAAGGCTGCGCGAGAATCGTTCTTCTGGTTGCTTTATTTTACGCTTTTTAAAGGTTTTCTTGGGGGTTTCTTCCTCTTCTTCAACTCCGCTTCCCCCTATCTTACCAACTTTCTTAGCGGCTTTTTTAGTGGATTGCGTATCGTCTTTAGTATCTGTAGCTGTTGTGATGCTTTGAGGCTTTTCAGTTGTAGATGTTGGTTGTGTCGCTGGAGATGCAGTTGTTGCCTCGCTAGTGGTTTCTACTGTGCTTTCTAGCGCTATGTCTGTTTCAGGAATTTCTTCTGGTTCAAGATGAGGCGGGGTAGGCGCAGTAGGTGGAGCTTCCTCCACAATAACTTGCTTTTTGCGCCGAAAAACAACATTAACAGAGCTTTTTCCCTGCTTGAGTGTGTTAACGTTTGTAGTATAAGTGACTTTTTTTCCGACGGGGGCTGCGGATGATGACGATACTTTGCTTTGTCCTGATTTGAGGAAAGCTAGTAGTGTGCGTTTCTGATCATTGGTAAGTATTTGATCAACGTCTTTTACTTCTATGCCCGCTTTTTGTAGGGATGACAACAGCCGATCTTCGGCAATACCCATTATCTTTGCAAATTGTTTGACGGTTGCATCTGCCATAATCTATGTTCTCTTTTAATCAGAAATAAGTTTCCGTCACTCGTAACAGGTCAGCCCCTAGAGATAGAAACGGCCAGTTTTTGCCCCGATTTTGAAGCAAAAACTGGCTTGGAATAGTTGGACGCACAGCGCATATCTCAGCTCACTATGGGTTCCCTCTCCCTAATCCTCTCCCATAGGGAGAGGGGATAAACGTGCCGGATGAGGGGGCCAGAATACGCCCAACCTCGTCGGACTCTTACCATTTATACCAAATTCAACGGAGGTGTGACCTATCACACCTCGCCTCTAAAACCTGGCCATTTGTACCACTTGCTCGGAGTGATCTATTAACGCCACTCATTCAAACCATGGTGCGCGAGCGGCCATAATAAGCTCAGCAGCCTGTGCTTTACTCAGATTTTTAATATTTTGCAAATCATCAACAGATTGTTCGGCCAGGTCTTCCTGAGTAAGAATGCCATGGTTAGCAAGCTCAGTAGCGACTTCTTCAGTCATGCCAGGTAGATCAAGCAGATCTTGTGCCGGTTCTGGTGTGTTGAGTTGCATCTCCAATTCTCTTGCGAGCAAAGTGTCGCGTGCACGTGTTCTGAGCTCTTCTATACTCTCTTCATCTAACCCAGGAATACTGGATATTTCTTCATCTGAGGATAACGCCAATTCTTCTAAGGTGGTAAAGCCTTGTTCGACTAAGGCTTCTGCTATTTCCTCTTCTATGTTGAGTGATTCAACAAATGCCTTTTTTAGATTTTCAGCTTCTGCTGTGTGTTTGTTCGTAGCTTCCTCTTCACTCATTACGCTCAACCGCCAGCCAGTCAGTTCACTGGCGAGTCGTACGTTTTGGCCGTTTCTTCCTATGGCTTGAGAGAGTTGGTCCTCAGCGACGGCGACATCCATGGTTCTGGTTTCTTCATCTGCAACGATAGAGGCAATTTCAGCAGGCGCCATAGCGTTGATCACAAATTGAACAGGGTTATCATCCCATAATATGATGTCCACTCGTTCTCCGCCTAGTTCACCTGAAACTGCTTGTACACGAGCACCTCGCATACCTACGCAAGCACCAATCGGGTCTATTCTGCCATCGTTTGTTTTGACGGCAAGCTTGGCTCGCGATCCTGGGTCTCTTGCTACTGACATAATTTCTATCACTTGTTCACCGATTTCAGGTACTTCAATCCTAAAAAGTTCTGCTAGCATTTTAGGATGCGTCCGGCTGATAAGTAGTTGTGGCCCACGTTTATCTCCGCGTACAGCGTAGAGGTATCCGCGTACCCTATCACCTGAGCGAAATGTTTCACGAGGGATAAGTTCTTCTTTTAATAGAATGCCTTCTGCACCATCGCCTAAGTCAAGAATGGTGTGTTCAGAGGTCGTTTTTTTGACGATGCCCGTGATTAATTCGCCAATTCGATCTCTATAACGGTCTTCTATTTTTTTACGTTCGGCTTCCCTTACCTTTTGTAATAGGACATGTTTAGCTTGTTGAGCCGCGATACGTCCAAATTCAACCGAGGCAATCGGCTCTTCGATAATGTCGCCGGGAGACAAATCGGGGTTTTCTTTGTGGGCATCTGACAGCAGGATGTATTTTTGGGGAAGTTCATTAACGAGCGTTTCATCATCTGTCACCGTCCAGCAGCGGAAGGTGCTATGATCGCCAGTCTCAGCGTCAATGCTAACACGAATGGAGGTTTCCGGCGGATATTCTTTGGCCGTAACAGCTGCTAATGCAGCCTCTATAGCTTCGAAGATAGAGCCTTTATTTACGCCCTTCTCGTTGGATAGCGTATCCACAACCAACAGTATATTTTTGTTCATGGTTAAAACCTCAATTCAGGTATAAGATTCGCTTTTTCGATGTCTTCTAGTTTTATTTTTAGCGTCTTTTGGTCGGTAATGAGTGTAATTTGATTGCCAGGGGTGACTATATCTGCCAATACGCCTTTGAAATTTTTTTGTCCTTCAATTGCGTGGTGCAAGCTGACTTTTATGTTGCTTCCCTTAAATTGTTCATAGTGTTTTACTGTGATGAGCTGTCTATTCAAGCCCGGAGAAGAAACCTCTAAATCGTGTTCGCTTATCTCAGGAAATTCTGCTTCTAAAATAGCGCGAACCTGCCTGTTAGCTCGGGTACAATCATCAACTGTGACACCACCAGGTTTATCGATGTATATACAAAGCGTTTTTCTTCCGCACTCAGTAGTAAATTTTACATAGGCTAGCTCCAGTCCAAGTACGGTCAGAGCGGGTGCTAACATATTTTCTAAGGTAGTTATCATAAGCAGAAACAAAAAATGGGCTAATCGCCCATTTGTATTATTTATTCATGGCCTAAAGAGGCATCTGTAAAGTGGTAGCGGGGGTAGGATTTGAACCTACGACCTTCGGGTTATGAGCCCGACGAGCTGCCAGACTGCTCCACCCCGCGACGTGAGGCGAATCATAATCTAAAAAGGCGAGTGAGTTCAATAGGAATTATCGATAATTCTATCATTATGTTGGCTATGAAACGCAGAAGCGCTATAAAAATCAATTTTTTCCAAGTGGGGTGTTCTAGTAAAGGTTTGTTGTGAATGCTTGCGGGAGGCTAGATTTTTTTCTAGATTGTTTCGTCGCTATGGTTTCCTTCCATCATAGAAACGGTCGGACCCTGGCCTTTGTGGCAATTTTGGTAGAAAAGCGATTTATTACAACAATAGAGATTAGGTGGTGAGCGGGGGAGGTGTGTGAGTGTTTCGAGATATTGACTGTAGCCTGTCGATTCTATTGGCTCCCCGAACAGGACTCGAACCTGTGACCCAGTGATTAACAGTCACTTGCTCTACCAGCTGAGCTATCGGGGAGCGACAGAGCGCGCTATGGTACGTTCATGATGATCTGAGGTCAAGGTCCTAACAGCTAAAAAATGCAGTAAGTCTTAGTTCTTAGGCCAGTTCTGAATATTCACATCGCTTTGAGGGAAGGCGAGTTTTATGCCGTACTCCCGGAATCTTTTTTCTACCTCAAAATTAATGGCACTTTTAATCGCACCCTTAAAGTTTGCATCTTTGATCAAACACCATAAACTAAATTTTAGCGCGCCGTCTCCAAATTCGGTAAATAGCACGAAAGGTTCATAACCTACTCTGTCAGTGATCACTTGTGGATTTTCATTAGCTATGGCCATCAGTGTTTTTTGTACTAACTCTGTGTCACTGCCATAGGCAATATTCACGTTGACGATCACGTAGTAGTTAGTATCATAAAGCATGTAGTTTGTTAAATTATTCGCCATAATTTCAGAGTTTGGCACGATTATATCGGTACATTGCACGGTAATAATATGTGTGGCGCGGATCCCTACGCGGCATACATGGCCTTCTGTATCCCCTATCACAATTCTATCTCCAGGTTTAATAGGGCGTTCAATTAATAAGATGATGCCTGAGATAAAGTCATTCGCGATTTTCTGCAAACCAAATCCAATACCAACGGCTAAAGCACCAGCAATAATGAGAATGTTTGAAAAATTAATGCCGGCTACTAATAATCCAATCAGCACTGATATAGAAAAACCAGCATAGTTGATAACAGTGCCTAAGGATTCGCGACTGCCTAATGAAAGATGTTGGTGAGCATTTTTGATGAAATAAGCTCTTAAAAACCGGGTCAGAATGCTTAGGCAGATAAAAACAAGGGTAGCGATGACAATGCGAGAGGGAATAATATCTAAGTCAGCAATTCGAAAACCATCTATCAATGCTGCAATGATATGTTCAAAGACAGCTTTTCCTAACCCCCATATTCTCAATAAAAACAAGAAAAAACCAGACCAGATCAGGAAAGACAGAATTACTTTCAAACAAGAAAGTTCTATTAAATTCCGTTCCGTGTTTAAGCCTAAATATCGTTTGAATTTTCCTTGTAAGCCAGAGGCATCAGACCCAGTAAGCGCAATTTTCACCAACTTGTGGAGTAGCATCGCAACATAGGCTGCAAGAATGGTGATGGAGATATTGCCTAATAGATATAGGGAAAGTTGATGGTATCCCTGCCATTCAGCCACTAGTAGGCCTAATAATCCAACGATAAGCGATATATTGATTAAAATGCGCAACGCTCTGAACTTATAGACCAGTTTAGGTAGTCGCGTTACCAGCCAAACAATGGATAGGAGGGAAACTGAGATAAGTGCGATAGCGATGCTTCTCAACAAATTATACAAGGGCTCGGGTACCATTTGTG
>JAQSWO010000076.1 GCA_029266595.1 Gammaproteobacteria bacterium | reverse complement strand
GCTAATGAGAACAGTTGTGGTCATTATGTGATTGATTACATGGTATCAATACTTATCAATCCTGATAAGACTATAGGAGATTTTTTCGCGAGACACCGTGGCATTGTGCTAAGTGGGAGCGTTTTCTTTCCTACTGCGGGCTTAATATTTGGTGCTTTAACATTATTTATGGGATTAGATGTTGGCCTTAGTTTGGAACTTTGTTTTTATATTGCAGTAGGTTTAGTAGGGAGTACGCCAACTGTTGGGATACTCCGTTCTCTATGGACTATCCTAACAGACACAGGCCCCTCTACACCCACACCTGAACTGCAGCCCCCCAGTGTTGTGAGCCCCTGCCTCAGGGAATTATCTCAACATTCAGTGGGGCAAGGAAACCAACAGGAAGAGGTAAATGTAGCGGCATATCATGAAGCTGAATCAGCTGCGTACAATCTGGCTGTTAGTGTTCGTCCACAACCTCAACCCAACAATGGTGCCGAAGAACAGCATGGCCAGCAGTCGTCGCATACTCCAAGAATATGGCAGAGTTATGGTTTGGAGCCAAATGATGGTCCGGATTATGCGGGTTACGATCGGACAGGGCCATCTCCGCAGCCAGTCTCAGAAGTGCGCATGGGTGTTTAACCTAGTTTGGGCGGTGGAGTGCCCAGCGTGGGTGCTTGACCTATATCCTTAATTCGCTCTTCGGCTTTTTTTAATATCCAATTGGCTTCATTTAGATCCGGCGTATATGCGGCAGTAAGGGGGATCCTGCCGCATTGGATATCAGCGATCAATGTTCTGATGAGTCTCACGGTTCTTCCATAGTTTTCCATCGCACGCCCTATGCTTTTAGTTGTCCCTATCCCGTTCTCAAAGCAACGGGCTAATTCGTAGTGTGCACGTATGTTGCTAAGCACAGCCGCTTTTTTGTAGTACTTAAAGGCTTCTTCTGGTTGTGCAATCCCGGTATAACCTCTCTCGCAACCCAGTGCATATCGCAATGCTGCTTCCGGATGGCCCTTTTCTGCAGCTGCTTGATAGTAAGGCATGGCGCGTCGCTTATTAAAATCTTTCTGTGCTTGACTGGCTGAGGCGGCAAACTCATATAGGCGCCCCAAGGCATACTGAGCCTCTTCATCTCCTTCCTGTGCAAGCTTCTTTAATTGATCTTTGGTATTCATATGTTTTTTTTCAGTTGATTGAGTGTGGTTTGAATCAAATTCCGCGATGCACGACTGACACCTGCCTGCTCAGCAAATAGAGGCCATTTCTCGACCGCGGAAGATACTTCATCAATAATAGTTTGGGTTCTTTCAATATTTCCCACTACTGCAAGTTGATGTAAATGGTCTAGATTGGGATATCTTCCTTCACCCATCACTGTCGTGCAATGTTCTGCCCCAGGCCCTAGAGAAAATGTTAGATCATAGGCGGGTGATACAGACCATGTGCCTTTTTCATCCATTAAAAAAGAAAAATTCTTCGCATGATCATCGCGATTGTGGCTCAGCACATTAAAAACAGTCGCTCTGAATTGTTTTTCACACATCTCTCTGTCATGGGTTAGCCATAGTGTTACCTTCATGATGGTTTCGTAATCAAGGCTAGGTTCACGATGGTCAGCATGTAGTAGACCACTGAGTGTATGCATATGTATAGGTGTGTTTTGTACACGATCAAAGCGTTTAGTGCCAAAATACCCAGCCGTTTTTCGAGATGAGAAAAGCCTAGCCTCAGGGACATTCAGCTTCGCTTCTATAGCCATTAAGTGATAAGCATATTCAATATTGCCTATATCTTTTGGATCCATGGATGAGCGAAATTTAACCATCCAATCCTCATTTTCAAAACGTAAGATAATTTTAGGACGGGCACCTGTGGAAGAAGCGCCAAGCGTTAATAAATCATCCACAAAACGATCATTATCATGTTCTTCGAATTGGTAAATTTCTTCTGCGATGTCATCTAAATGCTCGTGTGGTAGAGGGGCTTCTTTAGGATTTTCTGGTTCGTAGGCAAGTGCACCCATGCCGGTACTTCCTACGTAACAAAGACGATCGAGAGGGGATAAGCTTGTGGGATGCAAGCCTGCTTTCATGAGTTTACGGTCAAGTAAGCGTCTTCCCCAGCCATCAGGAAGACTGTCATTAAACACGCCAAATAATCCATCAAAAACTGCGTCGTCGCTTTTGATCACACCTTGTTTTAAAGGTAGCTTAAACGGTGATAATGCTAGGCCGGTTTTGATGAATGAGGCGTCATATTCAAAAAATATTTTTCTGTCCTTGAGAAGTAAGCGACCCATCAAACGCTTATTACCACCTCCCATAAAATAAACGTGAACAAGTGAGGTGGATTGAAAACCATTACTTTTTAACATTAAGTCCGACCTCGTTTGCGGGGTTTATCGTTGATGAGTTGGTCTAGCGAGATGACTTGTTCTGACCTCAAGTGAGGGAATAAATCTTCAAATGTTTCCATGACGCCTAACGTCAGAGCAATTTTTAAAAGAGATTCTAAGGAAATTTGTCCTGAGCGCTCAAATTTTTTCAAGGTGCCATAACTTACACCTGAGCGTTGTGCGAGGGTTTTTTGGCTAAGATTTAGAGCAAGGCGCTTAGCCTGTGCTTGTTTTGCAATATGTATCGCCACTTCATGCGGTGTCATCAAAAATATAGACATTATTATATCTCTTAAATCAAAAAAACAATCATATTGGATATAATAGTATCTATTCTATGAGTGCTCAAGATGTTGGATTTTGTTTATTCCTAGTTTTCAATGAATTAACAAAGGGATAGGCAGATAGTTACTTTGTTTTTAGCATAGTACAAAGTACAATCGCGCCCAGATATTTCAAAAGGAGAACTTCATACATGCAATCCGACCTAAAACGCCCCTGTACTGAAGAAAAGTACGAAGTAACATACAAGGACTTACCACTATGCTGCCCCATGCCCGACTACCGTTTATGGGACGGTCATCCACGAGTTTATTTGCCTATTGCCGAAACAGGTCACGAAAAATGCCCTTATTGCGGTGCAGAATACACACTGATTGATTTTGATCCTGATAACAAAAGCAACCACGGCCATTGATAATGCTGGTGCGTTTTTGAATTCTATCTATCTCCACTCACCATAGTCAGTCCAAAAAATGTCCAAAAATATACCCGCACAAAAAACGCTCATCATCGGTCCTTCCTGGGTAGGGGATATGGTGATGGCTCAGTCCTTATTTAAGCTATTAAAGCAGCGACACCCAGATCGCCAAATCGATGTGCTTGCGCCGGCCTGGACGCATGGGCTACTCAATCGAATGCCTGAAGTCACACAAGCCCTCTCTTCTCCCTTTCAGCACAAACAACTAAAGCTTCGCCAAAGAAAGGCTTTGGGGCACGCGCTTAAACCACAAGCTTATGATCAGGCCATTGTGCTTCCCAATTCTTTTAAATCTGCGCTAGTCCCTTACTGGGCGGATATTCCTGTACGAACGGGTTGGCAGGGTGAATGGCCTAGACGTTTTCTGCTGAACGATATGCGTATTTTAGATAAAGAAGCGCTTCCTCTTATGATAGAGCGTTTTATGGCGCTGGGAGTGCCTGCTGGTGAGCCGCTACCGCAACCTTATTTTAAGCCTTCCTTTGAGATTTCTTCAGATGATCTTGTAGATGCCTTAGAGAAACATCATTTGTCTGTACCACAACGTCCCATGTTAGCTCTTGCGCCGGGTGCAGAGTTTGGTCCTAGCAAGCGTTGGCCAGCCAATTATTATGCTGAAGTGGCCAATGCTAAGTTGCGAGAAGGTTGGGATGTATGGTTATTTGGCTCACCCAAAGATAAGCATATTGCTAGTCAAATAATGGCGCAGGCATCGGGGACAATCACTGATCTGACAGGAAAAACCTCTCTAGAGGAAGGCATCGACTTATTGTCATTGGCGACGGTGGTTATCAGTAATGATTCTGGATTGATGCATATCGCTGCAGCCCTCAACAAGCCTATGGTTGCTGTTTATGGCTCTACTTCTCCGCGGTTTACACCGCCTTTGTCGGATCAGGTAGATGTTGTCATGGAAAAACTGACATGTATGCCTTGCTTTAAACGTGTCTGTCCTTTGGGCCATTGGCGGTGTATGTTGGATTTGAAACCCGAAAAAGTTCTAAAACACTTAGATAAAGTGGTGGCCTAAAATGCGAGCGCTAATCGTCAAAACATCTTCTCTAGGGGACATCATTCATACCTTGCCCGCACTGACGGATGCTGCGCATGCTTTCTCAGATATTCGCTTTGATTGGGTGGCTGAAAAGGGCTTTGCTGAGATTCCTAGTTGGCATGCTCAAGTTGAGCGTGTTATTCCCGTGTCATGGCGTAAGTGGCGCAAAAATCTCAAAGCCTCTTGGCAATCTGGAGAAATGCGGGAATTTTACCAAGCACTTCGTCACACTACATATGACCAAGTTATAGACGCACAAGGCCTTTTAAAAAGTGCTGTAATTGCTCGTATGGCCAAAGGTAAGCAGTATTCCGGTTTAGACAGTCACTCTGCCAGAGAGCGCTTAGCATCGTTATTCTATCAGCAGAAGCATTTTGCATCGTGGCAGTTACATGCGGTGACGCGTGCGCGCCAGTTATTTGCTAAAGCATTGGGATATGAAGTACCAGAAGGCATGCCTGATTATGGGATACGTCAGCATTTTCCAGTGACAACACAACAAACTCCGCATGTTATTTTCTTTCATGGTACGACTAGGGATGACAAAGAGTGGCCGGTACCGCATTGGATTGAATTAGCAAAATATTGCACGGCAGCAGGCTATCAAGTATTGCTTCCCTGGGGAAATGAGGTAGAGCAGAAACGCGCAGAAACTATTGCCGCTGCATCAATTGGCACTAAAGTATTACCCAAAACATCGCTTCAGGAATTAGCGATATTATTATCGCAAGCAAGCGCTGTACTCGCAGTAGATACAGGATTGGGCCATTTAGCCGCTGCACTGAACGTGCCCACGGTATCGTTATATGGCCCGACGGATCCTAGCCTGATTGGTGCTTGTGGGCAGAATCAGCTACATATATGCGCTCCGGGTGAGGCAGGGAAAGGCGTGTTGTCCGAATTAACGGCTGAGAAAGTTTGGGAGAACTTTGAAAAGATGTTAGGGCCTGTCAGAAGATATGCCGAAATTTGAATACTATGTATGTTGAACTACTATGGAAAAAATAGGAGTGCGATTTACAAAGGAAAAAATATATTTGGAGGGGGAAGTACAAGCATATTGGCCTTAGCAAAAATTTTGCGGGTAATATAATCAAGAAGGGGCTATGGGTATGATGGAATCTATGAAGGAGTTTTTTAGAGAATACCGTACGGCGGCTATTATTGGTTTTCTTTTAGGGTGCGCGGGAGTCGTTTTACTTTTTTACTTTTTTCCTCCTGCAGTCCTATTTTTAGTAGAGTCTTTAGACCTTACACCTGTTGCAATATGGGGTTTATCTATTCTACTAGGTGGATTAATGAGTGGGCTATTTTCCCCTATCCTGAATTTTTTTCTGGAATGGAGATTTCATTGGGGTGATCGTTTGACATATCTCCATGTGATGAATACACCAAAATCAGACGAAGGTGATAGCCAGAATAAACAATACGTTAATATTTATGGCAATGGCATACTAAATTCAAATCAAGAAATAAGAGAATCCCCAGTAGCAATGGACGGTGGAATTAATGCCGAGCAGTCTTTAGGAGCAAATTTTAAGGTGCCAGATGGATGGACATTATCCAGATTCGCGCGTATGCAACAAGCGAGGGATAGCAAATATTCCACATTTAGTGAAGAGGCTTCTGCTGTTAATAATGGTGACAGCCGGAATTTTAGACGAGGCTATTAATATTAATTAGCTTTTCGTCCTTTGCTCTGTGTGGGAAAATTGTAATAGGTTACATCTTTGCCAAGATTGGCACAAACGGTCAGGATCCGACCACCGTCTTTGCGAGGAGCGACAGCGACACGGCAATCCAGGAAAAAGCGCAGCATACACATAGTATGCGAGCCCTCTGAAAGCATTTTCCATCCCAAAAGAGATGGTCGTTTCTATCTAGGGGCTGACCTGTTACTGTAAATTGGTGCCTCTAAGCTTTCCAGAAATCCATCATGCTCTCAGAAAAAAAACGTCAACATCGTCTAGTGTTACTTAAAAAATGGTTAAACGATATCGCACCCTACGAAGGGATAGCGCAGATTGCTGGAGATGCCAGTTTCCGCCATTATTTTCGTGTAACCTATCCTGACAAGACCTTAATTGCAGTGGACGCCCCACCAGAACTTGAAGACAGTCATTCCTTTGTAGAGATCTCTAAAGTATTTGAGGCCAAAGGTCTATATGTGCCTCACGTTCTTAATGCTGATCTATCTTTAGGTTTTATGCTGATCGTCGACTTAGGCGATGAAGTATATTTTCGTGTGTTGACCGAACAAAATGCAGATGACTTGTACCTACGCGCGGTTCACAAGCTGCATATCATCCAATCTTGCCAGCAATTTCAATCCCATCATTTCCCTCCTTTTAGCCACGATCTTTTAATGGAAGAGTTAGACCATTTTGAAAAGTGGTACTTAGAAACGCACTTGGGATTATCTTTGAGTAAAAATGAAAAAAAGCTGTTGTCGGACACATTTGCTTTACTAACGGTATCAGCATTGACTCAGCCACAGGTCTGTGTGCATAGAGATTATCACTCCCGTAATCTGTTGCAACTACCTCATGGGGAGGTTGGTATTATTGACTTCCAAGATGCCGTTTGGGGACCTGTGACCTATGATTTAGTTTCCTTGGTGCGAGATTGTTATATCCATTGGCCAACTGATCAGGTAGAAAACTGGGTGAGGCAATACTACAACCGCGCACTTCAGCAAGGTGTATTGGAAGATGCTTCTTATCAGCAATTCAAGCAGTGGTTTGATTGGATGGGTGTACAAAGGCATTTGAAAGCGATATTTATCTTTGCTCGGAAATGGCACCGCGATCATAACAAGGATTATCTCGGTGATATTCCGAGAGCGCTAAATTATATCATTGAAGTGAGTCTGGGTTATGCGGAGTTAGAGGAGTTTGGGGTATTTATTGGAGATAGATGTGCTCCTCTAAATTTAATAAATCAGCCTTTGTATGATTTATATCGAAATAGAATTCGTTTCAGGTAGAATAAGCTTGCAATAACTCGAAAATGTATGTTTTTGAGCTAAAATCCATGTTGTGGGTATTAAAAATGGTGGTTTTGTATACAAGAAAAATTAGAAAAGAGGACGCCGTATGTCAAGTGAGCCTAGCAGTAAAAAAGAAGCAGTTCAGAGTGTAATTAAAGCATTAGTTGACGCAGTGTATGTGGCTAAAAGCAAGGGGGAAAATATAAATCCAGGTGTAGAAGCGCTTAAGCAAGAAGTATTCGAGCAAGTGGCCCAGG
>JAQSWO010000075.1 GCA_029266595.1 Gammaproteobacteria bacterium | reverse complement strand
GTTTATTTAACCCTTAGATTGAGAGATAACGGATATGCATTTTAATACGTTAAAGCCGGCTGTTGGCGCGAAACGTCCGCGTAAACGAGTTGGACGCGGGATGGGTTCTGGTTCAGGAAAGACCTGTGGTCGTGGCCATAAGGGGCAGACTTCTAGATCAGGTGGATATCGTAAAGTTGGTTTTGAAGGTGGACAGATGCCTTTGCATCGTCGTGTGCCAAAATTTGGTTTTACTTCTTTGACCGCTCAAAATATTGCTGAGGTCCGTCTTCATCAGCTTGAGAAACTTGCTGGAAATCCAATAGATTTGTTGGCTCTGAAGAATGCAAATATTATCTCAAATAAGATTTTATCAGTGAAGGTGATACTTTCCGGCAAGTTATCTGTTGCCGTCAATCTGGTTGGCATTGGTGTGACCGCAGGTGCCAGAAAAGCTATTGAAGCTGCTGGTGGCAGTATCGCTTGACTTGGAGATATGACTCCGGCTTGGCTTGTTTGATATTTTGAGCCAAGGCTTAATACAGTCTTCCTTTTTTTTGCATCTGTTAGTTAAACAGTTCTGTTATGATGGTCAGCTTCTTCCTTGAATGAGCTGTTAGTGGGAATTATGAGGTTTACATGGCAAATCCGAAGACAGGAATGGGTTTATCGCAAGGCGGATTGAGTGAGCTAAAGCGTAGGCTGCTCTTTGTCTTGTTCTGTCTCATTATTTACAGGATTGGGGCGCATATCCCGGTTCCAGGCATTGATCCTGTCAAGCTTGCTGACCTTTTTAAGAATGAGCAAACTGGCATTCTTGCCATGTTTAATATGTTTTCCGGGGGAGCTCTTCAGCGTTTTACTGTCTTTGCCTTAAATGTGATGCCTTATATTTCGGCTTCTATTATTATGCAGCTGTTTACAGCTGTTTTTCCTAAGCTTGAACAACTAAAAAAAGAAGGTGATTCAGGTCGAAGGAAGATAAGTCAGTATACGCGCTACGGGACTTTGATATTGGCAGTTTTTCAAGGCTTGGGTATTTCAAAGTGGCTGGTCACTAATGGTACCGTGATTGATCCTGGGATTAGTTTCTATTTTGTGGCTACACTCACTCTGGTTACTGGAACGATGTTCCTAGTTTGGCTAGGCGAGCAGATGACTTCTCGTGGTGTTGGAAATGGTATTTCACTGATTATATTTGCTGGTATTGTCTCACGTTTTCCTGCAGCTGTTGTCGAAGTCATGAACCAGGTGAGAGAAGGGCAAATGCAAGTTATCTTTATGTTTGTGCTACTTGTAATGGTCTTCTTGGTTATTGGTTTTGTGGTTTTTATGGAGCGGGCACAGAGGCGTATTACTGTGAATTATGCGAGGCGGCAACAAGGACGCAAGATGTATGCCGCTCATACTAGCCATTTGCCCTTAAAGATTAATATGGCAGGTGTGATTCCTGTTATTTTTGCTTCTAGTATTATTTTGTTCCCGGGAACGATTGCGCAGTGGTTTTCAACTGCTGGTGGTATGACTTGGTTAACCCAAGTGGGTCTTTGGTTATCTCCTGGACAACCTTTGTACTTGCTCTTTTATACCGTAGCCATTATATTCTTCTGTTTTTTTTATACTGCGCTTGTTTTTAATCCAAAGGAAACTGCGGATAACCTTAAAAAGTCAGGTGCTTTTATTCCTGGTATGAGGCCAGGCGATCAAACAGCTCAGTATATTGATACAGTTATGACGCGGCTTACTCTGGTGGGCGCTCTCTATTTAACTTTGGTTGCGTTACTCCCTGAGTTTTTTATTGTGGCTTGGAATGTCCCTTTCTATTTTGGTGGGACGTCTCTTCTTATTGTAGTGGTCGTCCTTATGGATTTTATGGCTCAGGTGCAGGCGCATTTAATGTCTCATCAGTATGAATCCATTATGAAGAAGGCAAACCTGAAAGGAGGCGGCATAAGCGGTTTTTAACCTGCTTATACCATGCTCATCTTTGTTTGAAACTACGTCTGTGTTTGGTTTAGTTGAGGATTTACAAAATGAAAGTAAGAGTATCAGTGAAAAAAATGTGTCGTTATTGTAAAGTAATCCGCCGGCATGGTGTGCTCCGTATTATATGTAAGGATGCTAGACATAAGCAGAGACAAGGATAGGGGTGCATTTTAATAAAGTAAGAATCTAGCATCAGACTGTTTGTGGGTAGATTTATGTGGGTTTGGAAGAATAAGTTCCATCTATTGGATTGATTTTCTGTATGGTCAACGGTATGCTGGCCGATCTGTTGACTTTTTTTTGGAGAATACGTGAATGGCTCGAATTGCGGGTATTAACATCAGAGATAGGCAGCATGTGTCTATTTCTCTGACTGATATTTATGGCATTGGTCGCGCACGCGCGCTTAAAATATGCGAAAAAGTAGGGATCAAGCCGGATGTCAAAGTAATTGATTTGGCGGAGCCAGATTTGGAAGCACTTCGTAGAGAAGTTGCGCAGTATGCTGTCGAAGGTGACTTGCGTCGTGAAGTTTCTATGAACATTAAACGTCTAATGGACCTTGGTTGTTATAGAGGTATACGACATCGCCGTGGCCTGACTGTAAGAGGGCAACGCACTAAAACAAATGCCCGTACCAGAAAAGGAAAGGCAAAACCAATTCGCAAATAAGCTGGGGTTTAAAATAAATGTCAAAAGCAACGACGACACGTGTGAAAAAGAAGGGGAGAAAAATCCATGAGGGTATTGCTCACGTAAAGACTTCTTTTAATAACACGATTATTACGATTACAGACAGGCAAGGAAATGCGCTTGCAGCGAGGACGGCTGGATCCGAGTTTAAGGGTTCGAGAAAAAGTACTCCGTTTGCGGCACAGGTTGCCGTGGAAAAATTAAGCCAGTTGATAAAAGACATGGGCATAGCCATTCTTGATGTCTGGGTTAAGGGTCCAGGTTCTGGTAGAGAGTCTGCCATTCGCGCATTCCATGCTAATGGCTTTACAGTAAGAGAGATAGTCGATGTTACGCCATTGCCTCACAATGGTTGTCGTCCACCCAAAAAGCGTCGTGTATAAGTTCACATGAATAAGTTTAGGAGTTATCAATGGCTAGATATTTAGGCCCCAAGTGTAAGTTGTCTAGACGAGAGGGTACTGACCTTCTATATAAAAGTGGTCGCGCTATCGAGACCAAGTGTAAATTGGATACCCTGCCAGGCCAGCATGGTCAAAAACGAGGGCGTTTGTCTGATTTCGGTGTTCAGCTCAGAATGAAGCAAATGATTAAGCGCTATTATGGTGTTCAAGAAAAGCAGTTTCTTAACTGTTATTTTAAAGCTGACCGCCAGAAAGGTTCCTCTGGTGAGAATCTTTTAAGGCTTTTGGAATCAAGATTAGATAATATCGTTTACCGCTTAGGCTTCGCTAGCACTCGTAGTGAGGCGAGACAGCTTGTCAGCCATAAGAGTATTAAGGTGAATGGCTCCGTTGTTAACATTCCTTCCTACACGCTCAAGCCTAATGATGTGGTTGAAGTGCGTGATAGGTGTAAAAAACAGCTTAGAATTATTGCTGCCTTGGAATTAGCTAAGCAAAGAACCGAATCTGATTGGTTGGAAGTTGACGAAAAGGAAATTAAAGGAGTTTTTAAATCTTACCCTGATTCTACAGATTTCCCGGCTATCTTTAAGGTTAGCCTCGTGATTGAGCTCTTCTCCAAATAGAGGATAGTACTAAATGCAGAACATTATTTACAGCAGCTTTTTGACGCCACGCAGCATTGCCGTTGATGCCATTAGCCCCACCCGTTCAAGGATTGTATTAGAGCCTTTAGAGCGTGGATTTGGATATACTTTAGGTAATGCATTACGCCGAATTTTGCTCTCTTCCATGCCTGGTGCTGCGGCTGTTGAGGTTGAGATCGAAAATGTTCATCACGAGTATTCTTCCGTTGAGGGAGTTAAAGAAGACGTTATAGATATTTTGCTTAATATCAAAGGAATTGCTTTCAAGCTTTACAATAAGAGCGAAGTTGTTCTTACCTTGGAAAAAAATACTGAAGGGCCTGTTTTGGCTTCCGATATAGTTTTAGACCAAGATGTTGAAATCATAAATCCAGACCATGTTATCGCACATTTAACAAAGGCTCTGCCCTTTAAAATGGCTATAAAAGTCGCAAACGGTCGAGGGTATATTCCTGTATCAGCACGGTCTCAATCAGATACTGCGAGGCAAACTGTAGGAACTTTGCAGCTCGATGCTTCGTTCAGCCCTGTACGTCGTGTTGCTTATCAAGTTGAAAATGCACGTGTAGAAAAAAGGACAGATTTAGATAGGTTGATTATTGATTTAGAGACGAATGGTACATTGACGCCTGATGACGCTATTCGCTATTCAGCCACTATTTTGCAGCATCAGTTGGCAGTTTTTGTAGAGCTCGAGCATGCGGCCTTAAAGCCAAGTGAGGATAGAGAAGAGAAGGCCAATCCTCTCCTACTCCGTCCAGTTGAGGACCTTGAGTTGACTGTCCGCGCCGCCAATTGTTTGAAAGCTGAAAACATCCACACGATTGGTGATCTTGTTTCTAGAGCTGAGTCAGATCTCTTAAAAACACCTAACCTAGGCAAAAAATCGCTAACTGAGATTAAAAGAGTTTTGGGTGAAAGAGGATTACATCTCGGCATGCAGGTTGAGAAAGAAGATTAATTCTTACAAGGTAACAACAGGAAAATACGATGAGACACCGTAAAGCTGGTAGACAATTGAATCGAAATAGCAGCCATCGTCAAGCTATGTTTCGAAATATGATTAATTCTCTGCTTGAGCATGAGATTATTAAGACGACACTTCCTAAGGCAAAAGAACTTAGGAGATTTGCTGAGCCTATGATTACGCTTGCAAAGGTGGATTCTGTTGCAAATCGTCGTTTGGCTTTTAACCGTTTGCGTAATAAAGAGGCGGTAGGTAAGCTTTTTACTAGCGTTGCTCCTAGATTTGTAGATAGGCCTGGCGGTTATCTTAGAGTCCTTAAATGTGGTTTTCGCGTAGGTGATGCGGCTCCTATGGCTTTGGTTGAGCTTGTTGAGCGAGATTATGCTGGTTAGGCTATCTTTGTATAAGATTATATACGTTATATTTAAGCGGCTTTTATAGCCGCTTTTTTTTTGTAACAGGCCAGCCGTACTGCCATTAATTTAAGAGATCTCGGTCATTTGTTGAGGTAGTAGTAACAGGCGTGACAGCAAACACGCATGAGCACATCTGTTTGGCTCTTTGCCTTTCAATCCTGTTACTGCCTCAGCTTAGTGAGAGCATGACTGGAATATCTCTTAACTTAACGTCAGCTCGGGATAAGAACAGGGCAAACGCATCTAAATCTTATCCATTTTCAAGTTAACTGCGTAAAACAGCTTCATAATGGGATATTTAACGAAAACACGCTTTAAATACATCCCTGTACGCTCGTCCGTTTCATCCATGAAACAGACGGTTTTCTTTTAAATTTACTATATATCAGCTTAAGATCTGCAGAATCACTATGTTTTTGAGCTATTTAGGTGCGGTTACTCTGAAGCAAAAGAGGCTTCTTATCCCGAGCTGACGTTAACTTAATGGCAGTGCAGGTCATCTCCCCTTAGCTAGAATAGAAACGGCCATCTTTTGCCGGCCTTGAAGCGAAAATCTATCTCTACTTGTTAATGTAAACATCAAAACGACTGCTTTTGCCTGTATAGACTATGTCAGGTTTACGTGCACACGTTGCTTCGGCGAGGCGAGGACGTTTGACGACAACGCGTTTTTTAGCGTGCATTAGCGCAAGTTGTAATAAATCTTGAGCGTCATTATCACACCCTATAAGTTCACGAAAAATACGCATGCCTTTTCTGGGCAGTGCGTTTTTTTTCTTTTCGGGAAACATGGGATCTAGATAAATAACATCGTAATCTGAGGCACTAGCATGTGTCTTTAAAAAATCTATCGCATCTGCCTCTATTAATTTTATTGAGGGTTGCGAAGAAGGGGCTTGTTTGAAAAGACGTTCCAATCCATCGCTCAATAGCGCAGCAATAATAGGAGAACGCTCTAAGCAATGTACATTGCATCCCAAATTGGCCAGAACAAAGGCATCTTTTCCTAGGCCTGCAGTAGCGTCGAGCACAGATGGTTTATAGTTCCCCTTTATACCGACAGCGCGAGCAATGGTTTCTTTGGCATTTCTCTTTGCACATCGACGTATCAATTCTGGATCTGAGAAATCCACGTATAAAGGCGAAAGGTTAATTTTTGTGCTTCTTATTTCAAGACGCGTATCGGTGAGGGCGAGTAGGTAGTTTGCATCGGGGGCAGCGCATTGTGTTATCGGCAAGCCTGTTCGTATTGAGAGTTGTTGCGCGTGTTTTGCACGCGCCTGAGATTCACACACAAATGCCAACAAGTGCTGACTTAGATAGTTACTTTTATCCACGGATTAAGGATGGATCAGAAGGGTATATCATCATCTTCAAAGCTTTGATGCCCACTCACATTGTCAGTTGCTGGCTGTTTGTTCGTGGATTGTTGTGACGCATAACCCTGATCTTGCGACTCAGGACGCCTCATTTGAGTTTGCTCGACGTCTTGCGAGTTGTTTCCTGAACGACTGTCTAGGATATACATTTCATTGGCAATAATTTCTGTGGTATGTCGTTCTACATTATTTTTGTCTAGCCACTTACGGGTTCTTAAGCTACCTTCCACATAAATTTTAGAACCTTTATGTAGGTATTCGCCTACAATTTCAGCAAGGCGATTGAAGAACACAACGCGATGCCACTCTGTTCTGTCTTGTGTTTCTCCTGTTGCTTTATCCCTCCAGCTTTCGCTAGTCGCCAAATTGACATTTGCGACCGCACTTCCAGTGGGCGTGTAACGAACTTCAGGATCGCTGCCTAAGTTACCAATTAATATTACCTTGTTTACCCCTCTTGCCATTGTATTATCCTCTATTATTAGTTCTGTACGCTAAGTTTGGTATCATAGTTTGAGCTTCTTATGAGCTATAAAGTCAGTACTATAACCAACGGAGGCATCTTACCTTGCGCAAAAAACCTTTTCAAACAAAAATACGAGACAGTGGCTCCAGGCAAAAGCAAACACTTGGTTTTTGCAATCCAGGTAAGTCAGAAAGCAATCGAAGAGGTAGCGAGAAGTGAGCAAAAAACGCATTGTTATTGGTATCAGTGGTGCCTCTGGTGTGGTTTATGGTATTCGATTATTAGAAGCCTTAAAATCGACGGATATCGAGACACATCTTGTGGTTTCAAAATCTGCTGAGTTAACACGTGCTGCTGAAGTTGATATAACCGGCAAGGCTCTGCGTGAGCTGGCGGACATCAACTATCCTGTCTCCGATTTAGGCGCTGCGATTTCTAGCGGTTCTTATCAAACTATGGGCATGATTATTGCACCATGTTCTATGAAAACATTGGCGGAGATTGCGACGGGAATCTCAAGCAATTTGCTTTCGCGTGCTGCAGACGTAACGTTAAAGGAGCGTAGGCGTTTGGTGTTGATGGTGCGAGAATCACCACTACATACTATACATCTGGAGAATATGCTGAAAGTTACACAAATGGGAGGGATTATCGCCCCACCTGTGCCTGCA
>JAQSWO010000074.1 GCA_029266595.1 Gammaproteobacteria bacterium | reverse complement strand
TGACCATTTTTGATCGCCGTATTTTTTTGAAATTTACCACTTAATTATCGCCTTAAACTACTGATTGTAATGAAATTTGTATGGTGCAACTCCTCCTTGAAGTCACCCTCACGGGCAATTCGCCCTTGAAATCTGAACGTGTCAAATTAAGATGTTGCACTTGGAGCTAGAATACGCCGTGCGTGATTTATATTTGATTAAAAAAGATTCCTATAAAAAATTTGAATTTCTGCTAACTAGTTGATTACGAATGCGCCCACTTTCTCTGCACCGTTGCCCATCGGCCAACAACGGTACGGCTAAGGCCAGCGCATTACATTTATTTAACCAAACTGCCAATTAATCACCCATATTCATTGGTTTCAAGGCAGGGGTAGGGGTAGAAGTAACGGCTGCATTCTCACTTGGTGGCACTAATGCGGGTTGTGACGCTGGTATATTAGGGTTTGGTGGAGGCATGAGCATTCGTGATAGGCTTCTAGCGATACTGGCTGCATCATCTTCTTGTTGCTCATTTTTAGCAACTGAGGGCTCGTAAATACCAGGTATTGGTAATTTCTTGAGCGCATTGATTAGCCATGCTTCTGGTTCCTCCTTTTGTTCTGCCGGCTCCTGTTCGTCCACCATTGCTGTTATATCTTCTTCTACTTGCATTGGTTGATCAGATTTTTCCTCTGCTGCTTCCGCTGCTTGAGCCGGTTGATTTGGATAAACAGTATTATAGACATTTGCCAATCTCTCAACTCCACGAGCGAGAAATAAATCAAGCACCTTCATAAGTTGTAAGGCATCTTCCCTTGTTTCCGTTTTGCCATAATATATGAGGCTAGATCCAGGTTGAGGGTTATCTACACGTGTATATGCTTGGAAGCCTACAAATTTTTTCGGCTGGCAAAATTTCAATGCAACAAACGTATCGGGAAGATCCGCTTCAGCAAGATCTGGTGCAAATCTACGATATAGTTCTTGTGGTGATATTCCCTGTTTTTGGGCGGCCAACTCGATAGCTACAAGAGTTGCGATCGTATCTACGATAAGTGCAGCTGGCGTAGCCTTAGAGGTGCGTTCATGTATGTTTGTCGCTTTGTCACTTAATGAGATTTGGTATATACCTGCTTTTTCTATTTTTTCTAAAAGCTTATCGTATCCTATTGTGCTTTTGCCGCTGGTAAATTGTTTAAGTATTTCTTCGTCACTCGTACCTTCTGGGACATCCTTCATATTCTGTTTTAGTATCTCCAACAGTAATGGTAGTTTTCCTGATTGCTCAGCAGCAATGACTATTTTTTTAATTTGCACACTTCGTATGCCTTCTAAAAGGGCGGTGTTTGCTAATACACCTTCCCCGCTGATAAATTGAGTAAATATTTCTTCATCACTGGCGGCTTCTGGAATACCTGTCATATGTTGCTTCAATGTTTGAAGTAACAATGGATTTTCACCTTCTCGTTTAGCAGCATCTACCATTTTTTTTGCTTGGCTGCCTCGAACTGAGTTGTTTTGTTCTAAGATAGATTTTACAAACGCTTTATTTTTGAACAGGCTGTTTTGCGCTACTTTAATAGCCCTGGAATAATGCTCTTCACGAAACTGTGTTCCAGTTGGTCCCATATGTTCGGAGATCGTTGGATGGCCTTCAATTGGATAAACTCGAGAGAAGTTTTGAAAAAAGCAGTTTGCTATCCCTGCGAGTGCCTCTCTGTCACGCTGCCTTTGTGCTATCTCGTTTTCAGATACGCCTTTTTTACGCTGATCGTTATCTGGGGCATGAAGGTGGTCATTTACGTTTGCCATGGTGTAGCGACCTTCGAATATAGGATGATGAACTGCCAACCAATCTTGAAACCAGCGAAAATTCGCAGAGAAGCTAGCGACGAGATCTGTATTAGGTGCAAAAACTTCATCTTGATTTTCAAGCTTATGAAGAACAAACGCTAAAAATAGATTATGAAGTGGACCAGTGACTAGTAAGATTTCTGGTTTGCTAAATTTAATGTAGTGGTGAAGACGCTGTATATTCTGAAGGTTGATATGGGCTTGCTCAATATGTCCGCAACCAGGTCCTGTGACTTCAGCATGAGGTGTTCCTTCAGAATTAAGGATAGCGTCAGTAATCCTCATTTTATGTGGTAAAGGAATATCTAACTTAGGATTTCCTGCACTAATGAAACCTGCTATTTCGGAGAAAACACCTAGGAGCGAAGCGACTTTAACCAAAGCCTCAGCGAACTCATCATCTAGTTCTACATCTGGGAGTAAACCTATCTTAAATCTTTCGACCGAGTCTTCTGTTTTAGATCGTTTTTCTCTTTCACGCGATTCTTCTGATAATTCTTGAGACTTCTCAGCGCGCCGCTTACCGCTAGTATTTCTTTGTATTCCCTGTATTTCTTGCAGTCCTTGTATTTTTTGTTCCATTGTCCTCTCCTTTATAGTTTGTTGTGGTAGTTGATTACTATATTCGTTTAACTTGAAGATGGGGAGTGCCCCAGCATTTATTTCTGGCCAAAGTAAAAATTCTAGAAGGGATTAGAGAATTGTCAAAAAATCTCTTGAATTTTCTAGAAGCTTGGCTTTAATAGGATAAGCAGTTACTATTTGCCTCGTTTTGGTTCACTTACCCAGATTTTTTTAAAATTCTACTATATTGAGTGTAAGCCGCTGTTTGGATTTGGGTCATCCATGGTCCTTCTCCCTCCTAGAAGCGCTTGGGGCACCTAAAATGACATTCCTACCATTTTGGTGGAGCTCCCTTGGTCACAATTAAAAACGTAGATTGCCCTAAAGTGCTTTAAAAATGACATATTCCACTTCAGCTTAGCGGCAAACAGACTCTAGGCCTCAGAGATAAATCTATGAAAATACTGATTAGCAATGATGATGGTGTGCATGCAGAAGGACTTATAGCCTTGGTTGGTGCCCTGAATAAGTTAGGCAAAGTTCATGTCGTTGCGCCGGACAGAGACCATAGTGGTGTGAGCAATGCGTTAACGCTTAACAGACCCGTGCGTGTTCGGACATTGGAGAATGGCTTTGTCAGTGTTGAAGGCACGCCGACGGATTGTGTGCATTTGGCAATTACAGGCCTTTTGAACGAGCAACCGCATATAGTAGTATCGGGGATTAATCGAGGTTCTAATTTGGGTGATGATGTGCTGTATTCAGGCACAGTTGCCGCGGCTATTGAAGGGCGTTATTTGGGTTTGTCGACCATGGCCATCTCTTTAGCTGCAGAAGGGCATACACCAGTACACTATCATTATGAGACAGCGGCGGCAGTAGCTAAGCAGCTGGTGGAGCGATTGTTAATTAAAGCTTTTCCCGTGAATACTATCTTGAATGTCAATGTGCCTAATGTACCTTTAGACCAGTTGGAGGGGTTTGAGGTGACACGTCTAGGCGCACGCCATAAGTCGGAGAAAGCTATCGCACAGCTTGATCCTAGGGGGCACACAATTTATTGGATAGGTCCAGTAGGTGCAGAGCAAGATGCAGGTATTGGCACAGACTTTTACGCGATTAACAAAAGGAAAGTTTCCATCACACCCCTACAGATTGATTTGACGCATTATCAGGTGTGTGATCAGTTGTCTGAATGGGCAGATGGCTTGGAACTTTGCACGGGAAATCTATGAAACTCTTCACCAATTTATATGACTACACACTTCGTTGCTCTCGCCATAAAAATGCGCCCTACTACTTGGGGGGCGTGAGTTTTATAGAAGCTTCTTTTTTCCCGATTCCCCCAGATGTCATGCTAGCGCCTATGGCCTTGGCAAGCCCAGAGCGTGCTTGGCGTTTTGCTGCTATCACTACGCTCACCTCTGCGTTAGGCGCATTATTTGGTTACGTGTTGGGCATGTTTTTTATGCAGTGGATTCACCCACTCATTATTCATTTTGGTTACGAAGCGACTTATGCTCAAGTGCAAACATGGTTCTTAGATTGGGGAATCTGGATCATTTTTTTAGCTGGATTTTCTCCTATTCCCTTTAAGTTATTTACCATTGCCGCTGGCGCAGTAAGTATGGCATTACTGCCTTTTACCATCACAGTGCTGATTGGGCGAGGAGCTCGCTTTTATCTGGTGTCGGGCCTCATGCGTTGGGGAGGGGCACCCATGGAAAAATTTTTGAGACGAACTGTTGAGTGGATTGGTTGGGCCGTTGTATCACTCGCCATTGTGGGATATGTGGTCTATCGTTTATTGAAAGTATGATGAAACATTTAAAGATTACTAATAGACTTAATGCTGGGTTGTGTGTAGTGAAAATGGCCTTAAAAATCATAACTGCCATTTGCTTCAGCTTCTGTTTACTTGCTTGTGCAGATCCTCCACCACCAGCGCCCATCGTGGATGGCTGGCAGCAAAGATCTGCAGCCAGTATTTATCGTGTTCAACCGGACGATACTATTTATTCTGTTGCTTGGATGTTTGGTATGGATTATCGAGATATTGCGCGCTACAACAACCTTTCTGAACCTTATACACTTAGCCATGGACAGGCTCTTAAGCTAACACCTTCCCCTGATAACGTCAGTGCGGATACTAACGCTAACGCCAAAGCAGTCACCTATCCTGCAGCAACTATCTATACGCCGCCTGCTTACGTCGATGCCCAGTCATCAGATGCTGTGAGTGTGAAGAACACTCAGACTGAACCATCGACAAAAACCTCCGCCGCTGCTGATACTTCATCATCCAATCAACCTGTGTCAGCCAAAGAAAAAACGGTGGTTGCTACGGAAACATCAGTTTCTAAAACCGCTTTGGGCAGCGGAAAATGGAAATGGCCGGTTAAAGGCGAGATAGTTAAAGGTTTTTCAGCTGCATCGGGAGGGAATCGTGGTATAGATATTTCCAGCAAGCTGCAAACACCTATCGTCGCCACTGCTTCGGGTAAAGTCGTGTATACCGGATCCAGCATGCCAGGCTATGGTCGGCTTGTGATTATTAAGCATGACAATAATGATCTTAGTGCTTATGCCTTTAATGAGAGCATTTTGGTGAAAGAAGGAGAAGCCGTCAAAGCAGGTCAACAAATTGCGACTATGGGTAAAAATAATGAAGGTGTGCCCATGTTGCATTTTGAAGTCCGTCATAATGGAAAACCGCAGAATCCACTCCTATACCTAGAGAAAGCCTAATCATGCAAAAACGTATTCAGCTATTACCTCCCCAACTTGCCAATCAAATTGCTGCAGGAGAAGTCGTAGAACGCCCTTCCTCCATCGTCAAAGAGCTATTAGAAAACAGTATAGATGCTGGTGCCAAAAACGTAGAAATACAGGTAGAAAAAGGGGGGATAGAACGATTGCGTGTGCGCGACGATGGTGTGGGTATCCATAAAGATGATCTAGCCATGGCACTGCAACGCCATGCGACCAGCAAAATTTACAGCTTAGAAGAACTACAAAACGTTGCCAGCTTAGGGTTTAGGGGAGAAGCATTAGCCAGTATTGCCTCTGTCTCTCGATTTGCCATTACCTCTAAACACGAAAGTGCGACAGAAGCTTATAAAATTGAGTCGGAAGGTATTGAGCTGAGTGAGCTTATGCCTGCTTCTCATCCACAAGGCACAACCATTGAAATGCGCGATTTATTTTTTAATACGCCTGCACGCCGAAAATTTCTTCGTACAGAAAAAACAGAATTTTCTCATATAGAAGAAACGCTCAAAAAATTATCCCTTAGTATTTTTGATATTGCGCTGACGTTGAAAAATGGTGCTAAGACTGTTCTGCAGCTCCCAGGAGCCCAAAGCTTGGCAGCGCGCGAACAACGGGTCGCCAAAATCTGTGGTGAAGCATTTATGGAAAATGCATTGTCACTGGAAATAGAAGCCTTTGGTTTGACATTAGAGGGTTGGATAGGGTTACCTGTGTTTACACGTAGTCAACCAGATACACAATATTTTTACGTGAATGGCCGCCTGGTGCGAGATAAAGTGATTACCCACGCGATCAAGGAAGCTTATCACGATGTGATGTACGGCGGACGTTATCCCGCCTACGTGTTATTTCTCACCATGGATCCCAGCTTGGTAGATGTCAATGTACATCCTAGCAAGCAAGAAGTCCGTTTTCGCGAATCGCGGATGGTCCATGATTTTCTCTTTAAACATCTGCATAGTGTGCTCGCACAGCCGCATGCTACTGAACCGCTTGCTGTATCAGAAATCCCTCAAACTCAAGCAGCCATACCCCAACAACCAGAAATGATTATACCGGAAAATTTTGGCTCCGAAATGTCCGTCTCATTACCTAAAGTATCCTCAACTTCCTCCCCTCAGGCGTATGATCAGACGCCCTCAAAACAAGAAAGTTTATTGCTCACTGTGGCTGAACAATTTCCTGAATACCATTCGTTCTATGAAAAAAAGCGCCAATCGGTGGTTGAGAAAAATACAGAGGTTGTTGTTGCTATTAATGATAATGACCAAGTGCCAACAGAGGTAAGTGCGAATCTGATGTTCGTTCAAAAAGAAGAAGCAGCCGTAGATAAAGAGAATCAAGCAGAAGCGGTAAATGCGGTAAATGTCTTGTCGCTTCAAACAGCTATTCCCACGCTATCTGAAGATACCTCTCCACCTCTGGGATATGCCATTGCACAACTCAAAGGCATTTATATTTTGGCAGAAAATAAAAAGGGGTTAGTAATTGTAGATATGCATGCTGCGCATGAGCGGATTTTATATGAGCAATTTAAACAACAGCTCAAAGAAGGAAAAATAAAAAGCCAAGTATTATGTTTACCACTAACCGCCAAACTCACGGAAAAAGAAGTAGATTATTTGGAAAATCATCAACCACTTTTTTCAGAACTAGGTTTAGACATTGAACGCATGAGCCCAGATAGTATCGCTATTCGTGCGGTGCCATTATTACTTAGTAAAACTGATATCGTGCAACTTGTACGAGACGTTATCTCTGACCTCATTGTGCAAGAAAGGAGTACACGGATGCAGCATAAGATTGATGAAATTCTAGGGAATCTCGCATGTAAAAGTTCTGTCAAAGCCAATCGACGTTTGTCTATTCCAGAAATGAATGCTGTGCTTAGAGATATGGAAAAAACAGATAGAAGCGGATATTGCAATCACGGTCGTCCTACTTGCAGAGAATTTTCTATGGCAGAGCTGGATAAATTATTTTTAAGAGGAAAATAATTTTTAATCTATTTTTTTGCAAGTACCGTGAATATCCATTTTTATCTAGGGCCTGAACTGTTACGATTTTGATCCCTTATCATTCCCCATCACGGAAGACCTTACTATGAACCTGACAACCGCCCTATCTACCAGCCAGCATATTGTGCAGATCTGCCTATTTATTATTGCTGCAATCGCCATTTTCGGTGGTACTTTACAAATGTATCTTGGTCAACCCAGTACCACGCAGCGTCTCGATAATGTGCACCGTTTTATGGCCGGTATTTACCTGGCAACTGGACTGATTTGTGTGTGGGCAGGCGTAACAATTCGTCAGCAAGATTTCTTAATCTATCTTATAGCATTAGGCGCACTATGATTATCCCTTTTGTGATGATTGGGGCGCATTATTTGGGGAGTTGATCAAAATCTATTAATAGAATTGTAATCAGATTCTAAATTATCGTAAGAAATAAGTGGGTATTATCATGGCACGAGAAGCAAACGCACAAGTCTCTATAGAAAAGCCGAATAGAAACCAAATTAAATTACATTACTTATCGATCCTTTTAAACATATTGGAAGAAGACCGAGCGATTGATGACGCTGTGCTAGCTTCAGGGCAAATAAAATTCAATGGCGAAGCAATCCCTATCAGTAGGATCGCAAAGGTTCTACCAAGGATCGAGGAAAATGGGACAATTATGGAAGACGGTACTTTAGCTTCAAAAAATAAAAAAGCACGTATAAATCTAGGACGGGTGAATGAAAGAGCAAGAGCATATGGATTCCCTTATCTTAGCCTAACAGAAAAAATAATCTTGGATGGTGTCATAAGTGCAGCTGAAAATGAATTGATGGAATCTCATTTTAGAAGTTACTTTCAAAGCTTACTGCCCGGTATAGATGCTCCTGAAGATTTTAATAGGGACTCTTTTATCGCAGAGTTAAAAATGCTTTCAAAACAGACGATAATTGCTTTGTCAGAATTGGCAAGTAAACAATTATTATCTTCAAGATCTACTACGGTTCAAAGCATATTGCCTGCCATCATAAAAAATGAAATTGCAGCTTGTTCTGCAAGATTACCCTCAAATTTACGTGATGAAAAAGAATCTAACATAAATTTTTCTCCTTCGAACTTCTTTTCAAATCAGCTGCAGCCCCGTTTGGTCAAAATCCTATTAATTGGAGACCCAGACGTAGATAGAGTTAATTTTTTGCGTCGCTATCTATATAACAGTATTGATCCACCATCTGTTCCAAATGCAATAGGAATTGAATTTGGAAAAAAAACAGTGTCAATTGGTGGGGAAAAAGTGTCACTTATAATATGGGATACAGCTGGATCGCAAAGGTTTCTTGCTCCGATTAGCACTTACTATCCTAGTATTCAAGTCGTCTTTCTTATGTACAGCATCACTAATGAGCAGTCTTTTCAAAACATGGTTAAAGGGATAAAACATATACAGACATATTCCCCAAACATATTTATTCACTTGATTGGCTTAGACTGCCATCTAGAAGCTCAGCGAGCTGTTCCAAAAAAACTTGCTGAATCAGTTGCAGCAGAATATGGTATTCAATTCTGCGAATGTTCCGCAGAACAAGACTTCAATGTTTCCAAAGCTTTTGATTTAGTTGCTCGTAGGGCAATTGGCATGAAACCTATCCATTCGCCAAATCAACACCTAAGCTCTCCTGGCTTAGTGCGTAATTAAATCAGGGACTGTCCTAGATAATTAGTTAGTAAATTCTGTTCCTTTCTTAAAAACTCTCTATCCTTTCGTTTTTTGTCGCGTGCAAAGTAATTTTTTTGTGTGCGGCAAAAAATCTCTCTTTCTTCCTTTCTTTCAATTTTCTGCCTATAGGCAAAAAAATCAGAATTGAGTTCCTAATATTTTCTTAAGGTTTGCGTGATAAGGTACTTAGCATAAGCGATCTAAAGTGTGCGATCTTTCTCAAAATTATGCGCGAAGAAAAACACAAAGCTATTAGAAAAATATCAATAACAGTCAAAAGGTCGATATTATGATAACAAAAAAAGAGATTGCCTTAACGCAGGATGATTTGGACTCTAAAAATGCAGTATTACAGTTGCTCGCTCAAGAAAATCAATGGGATGAGGTACGGCTTCTTCTAGAGGATAAAACATTTGCAGCGGTTGCAGATATCAATGCCCCAGATGAGCATGGCAGCACACTATTACACAAAGCAGTTATGCAAAATAATTCATTAAGCATAATAAAACTGCTTTTACAAAGTGGAGCAGATCCAAATGCACGAAATTCAGATGGTAACACTCCACTGCTTTTAGCAGCCAAATTTGGTCAATTAAATGCCATTCAATTTTTATTGAATCAGACCAATCTCACGCTGACGGATAACAATGGCAATACTGTGTTACATCTACTAACCGCCAGTGGCGTTTATCATAAATCTATCGATAGTGCTAGTTTTGTATCGGACATTATATGGAAACTTCTAGATCAAGATCCTACTCTATTTGAAAAAAAGAATAACCAGGGGCAAAGCGCAGCTGAATACTACGATGGAAGCGATTTGGAAATTCGAGCGCTTTTGTTTGATGCTCAGCATAAACAAATATTAATCGAGAAAATTAGCCAATGTAATCATCATCCATTTGATATATTAGATTTCTTAACAAGTGTAAGTGAGGGAGATAGAGAAAAAGTATTGCACTTAGCTGCAAGCCAAAATCGTTTGGATATTGTTTCTGTTCTTGCTGGAAAAATTGGAAGAGGACTATTCCTAATAAAGAATGGAGAATATGTAGATATCAACCATCAAGATGAATGCGGTGACACCCTATTACACGAAGCAGTTAGAAAGGGCCAACTCCATATAATTACATTTTTTTTGCTACATGGCGGAGATCCTAATATTCAGAACATGGAAGCTGATACTGCCTTAATCCTTGCAACCAGGCTGGGCCAATTGGGCGCGGCAAAACTTCTATTAGATTGCGATCGCACAAATCCTCTATGTACCGATAGTAAGGGCAACAACCCGCTACATTTTCTTGCTACGAATCGTCGTATTGATTCTGGTGATATTGATGTATTGGAAGATAACCCATTACATTTAGTAAATGGGATTCATCGTGTCAATGCCACTGACCTTGCTGCTTGGGAAAGGAAATTTTTCGACTTTATAGAACATCTTAACCTTAATAGAGAAAACTCATCTACTGTCGACGAATTAAAATTATCGCTTGATCAATTGAATACAGATGCTGATACACACAATTCTGCTTGGCAGGATGAACGCTTAAAAACGATCAAACTTCTGTTAGAAAGAGCGCCAACGCTATACAAAGAAAGAAATAAGGCTGGTGATGCTCCACCTGATTTGGCACGTAATCCGAGGGTACTAAAAACGCTGCCTTCAGCTCGAGGAAAAGGTTATTCTGAGCATCAGTTTAGATGCACGTTTTGGCACAAACCAAAATCCTCAGAGGCCAGAGTAAACCTTTTTGTGTCACAGCAAGATGCTGCTAAATTCTTAGAGGCACTTTTACCTAAGTGTCAGAATTTTAAAGACTCTAGAACTCCCATTCTAAGAATTGATCTCAGTCACTGGAAGGATGACAGGTTACGTGCTAATGCGCGAGCAACAATTACTGAATTTTTAGGGAAGTCTGGATTCGAGTATCTTGAATTTGCTTATGATCATGACACGGAGACTATGGATATTCGAGGAATGACGATAAAATCTTTTGAAGCTGCAATTAAAAGCGCTTTAAATTCACCAACCCAGCCGATCGCTAATCCCAATGAGGTATCAACAGCGTCTTTCGATGATGTTAGCGAGGTTCCTCATGGCCGTGGTTTAGGTTGATAAATTGTGGTTGTGAGTAATGGGTCAAATCTGGATAAAGAGATTATTGGCACATTGCCATATCAGTATGCATGCCCACTTTTAATCGCTCCCTTTCAACAAATCCTGCTTTTACTTCTAATACACAAGTTACTTTTTCGTGGGAAGTGTAAACAGGAGATGTTTGAAAGGGGGTAGTATTTTTATGTATCTCTACAATGGTTCCTTTATGATTTATAAAAATCATATCTAAAGAAATAACTGTATTTTTCATCCACATAGAAACGATCTGTTCAGGCTTAAAGATAAATAACATTCCACAATAATCGCATAAATCCTTTCGCCACATGAGTCCTCGCTCCATTGTTTCCGGAGTATCCACGATTTCTAATGTTTGAATAATTTTATAAAGATGGGTTTGAGTAGGAGATGCTGCTAATGCCTGGTAAGGTAATAATATAATTGCTAGAAAAGGGATAAGGCCAACTAACTTATTGTTTATGAATATATTAAGTACGCGAGAAAGTTTAGCCATTACTACCATTCCTCTTCCCACTGATCTTGAGTCGATGTAGGCTCATTTTTATCTTGAGCAATGAGATATAAATTTGCGGCGCATAAAATGTGAAACAAGGTAGCTAACTGAGTATTTTCTGGTCTGCTTTCAAAATATCAGAACGCACTGATTACCAGGGTAATGTCTCTCCCGAATGCTGAACATAACAACCTGTGCGTTTGAGATCGAGCTTTTTAATCTGCGATATAATGCCCTTGACGCTTTCATTTATGGGGAGTGGGGCAGAAGGCCCACCCATGTCCGTCTGAACCCATCCAGGATGTAACGCAATTAACTTAATTTGGCGTGGTTTTAAGGTAGCGGCCAAACTGGCCGTGATGGAATTTAAAGCGGCCTTGCTAGCCTTATATAGACAGTACTCGGCAGTATTGTTGAGTGTGACACTCCCTAATATGCTGGTGATGTTAGCAATCGTTTTGAGTGCGCTTTTCGCAACGTTATCTACCAATAATTCAGATAAAAATAACGGCCCTAGTGCGTTTACTTGAAATAAATGCAGCGCTTCATCGCCTGTTTCATAAAGCTTGCCGAGATTTGCTTTACCTATTTCTCCTAATATACCTGCATTGTTAATGAGTACATCGATAGGTTGATCGCCTATAGATTTTTTTAAAGCCTGCATGCTGTTGATATCTGTTACATTTAAGGAGAATATCTCAATATCGTTGGACGCTACTTCCGCAAGTTGGCGTAGGGCATTTGCTATGTCTGGTTGTCGGCAACAAGCTAGTACTTGCCAACCGGCTTCTGCGTACTGTTTAACGAGTTCAAGACCTATGCCTCTGTTTGCACCTGTGATGAGGACGGTTTGCATATTTGAGTCTCCTTGATGGATGAGGTATATATCCAGTTGTTATTTAGGACGAAGGCCGGATTTACGTAACTCTTCTCGCCTCTTTCTCACCCTTTCTCTAACTGACTTAGTCATATCAAAGTGCCTCGTGTAGAAGGTTACATGTAACATAGTAGTGTTTAAAATCTAAATAGCAACATTTTGCTCCGTACACGATAAAAATTTAGAGAAGGTTTTGAGCAAAAAGCCTAATTGGGTTATGATCTGGCGCCTTGATAACTGATAGAAGCTTATTACATCATGAATTCCCAGCACCTCCCTCTTACCCTCGCATCCATCTCCCATCAAAAAACTATTGTAGGCAACCTGCAAGGCGCCAGTCTCAGTTTATGCCTATACAATACAGCCAACCGCCTCAACGGCCTATGTGTTGCGTTGACGCCCGACATGGCATCTCTCAACCGCTTAGAAAAAGAGCTTTTATTCTTTAGAGGTCAGGACGATTTTCCCATCTTTGTCTTCCCTGATAGGGAGACTCTGCCTTACGACCATTTCTCTCCGCATCCTGACATCTCATCTGAGCGCATGGCCACCTTATACCGATTACCACATGTATCTAGAGGTATATTATTGGTTGCCATTCCTACGTTAATGCACAGACTCATGCCGCGTGACTATCTGGTCGCACATAGCTTTGTGGTAAGTAAAGGGCAAATCCTCGACCCCATGACTTTTAGAACGCATTTAGAGAAATGTGGCTATCACATGGTTTCCCAAGTAATGGAGCCAGGTGAGTATGCCGTCAGGGGTGCGTTATTAGACGTCTTTCCCATGGGCAGTAAACATCCTTACCGTATTGATTTAATGAATGATGAAGTCGACAGTCTGAGAGTTTTTGACACTAGCACACAACGTACCTTGCAAGTGATAGACGAAGTACGTTTACTGCCTGCGCATGAATTTCCGCTGACTGGAGAGGGAATCAATACCTTCAGACAAAACTGGCGAACATACTTTTCCGGCAATCCTCTGCAATGCCCTATATATGAAGATGTCAGTAATGGTAGAAGTGCGGCGGGACTGGAGTATTACTTGCCGCTCTTTTTTGAAAAGACTGAAAATTTACTAGGCTACGTTACTAACGCTAGCGCTATTTTCACGATGGGAGACATTTATCCAGCGGCTACTTTGTTTTGGGAGGAAGTAAACGAGCGCTACGAACAATTGCGGCATGATATTACTCATCCTATTCTGCCTCCATCAAAAACCTTCTTTCCTATAGAAACCCTCTTTGCGGAGATTAAGCGATTTCCCAACGTACAATTGCATAATGAACAGATCACAGGCAAAGATTATATCCAGCAGGCCGATACCAAAGTGCCGCCTGTATTTCTCATCAATAGGCAAGCTGAGCAACCTTTTGCGGCGCTTAAACAATGGCTGTCAGAAACTACCGCGCGCGTATTATTCTGTGTTGAAAGTGAAGGGCGGCACGATGTTTTTTCAGGGCTGTTAAAAGAATCTGGAATTTTTCCCGAAAAAGTGGCATTTTGGAGAGATTTTTTAACTCAAAAAATTAAAATTGGGATAGTGTTAGGAGGATTAGAAGAAGGTTTGGTGCTGACAGATCCCGACATCGTCATCATCAGTGAATCTCAAGTCTTTGGCCAACAGATTAGGCAAAGGGTGTCTCGGAAACGCGACGCTGACATTGTGGAAAATATTGTTCGAGATCTCACAGAATTACAAGTTGGTGCGCCGGTAGTGCATTTAGATCATGGTGTGGGTCGTTACATGGGTTTAGAGGTCATTACTGCTGGAGGTGAAACGGCGGAATACCTCACTCTTGTTTATCAAGACGATGCGAAGGTCTATGTGCCGGTGACATCGTTACATTTGATCAGCCGCTATGGCGGTGATGCTGAACACGCGCCTTTGCACCGATTGGGCAGTAGTCAATGGGATAAGGCCAAGCGCAAGGCTAGGGAGAAAATCCATGATGTGGCAGCAGAGCTATTACACATCTACGCGCAGAGAGAAATCAAAACGGGTTTTAGCTTTGTGCTACCTGAAAAAGAATATCAAACCTTTGCTGCTGCTTTTCCTTTTGAAGAAACTCCAGATCAAGCACGCGCTATTGCCAGCGTGCTAGAAGATATGACCTCCACCAAATGCATGGATAGATTGGTTTGTGGCGATGTTGGTTTCGGTAAAACTGAGGTTGCCATTAGGGCGGCGTTTGTTGCAGCGCTC
>JAQSWO010000073.1 GCA_029266595.1 Gammaproteobacteria bacterium | reverse complement strand
GTGACGAGTCAGACAGACAAGGTATGCGCGTAGTTGTGGAAGTACGCCGTGGTGAAAACGCAGAAGTGATATTGAATCAACTGTATACACAAACGCAATTACAACTGAGTTTTGGTATTAACATGGTAGCCTTAGATCAAGGTCAACCCCGTTTGTTAAATTTGAAACAACTGTTGGAATCATTTATTTCCCATCGACGTGAAGTCGTTACCCGCCGAACTATTTTTGAATTGCGAAAAGCGAGAGAGCGTGCTCATCTTTTAGAGGGATTGGCTGTTGCTTTGGCTAACATCGATAAACTGGTTGAGTTAATCAAATCTTCTGCTAGCCCACAGGTAGCCAAAGAAAGATTGCTTGCTGAAGTTTGGTCCCCGGGTCTTGTAACAGAACTCCTGCAAAATGTGGATAGCAATGCTTCTAGGCCAAGCAATCTACTAGCAATCTACGGACTCTCAGAGGCAGGATATAGGCTTTCTCCCGAACAAGCCCAAGCTATTTTGGATTTAAGGTTGCATCGTTTGACTGGATTGGAAACAGATAAAATTCATAATGAATATAAAGAATTAATGGAATTTATTAAAGAACTACTTCATATATTATCCAGCCCTGAACGCTTGTTGGAAGTCATTAAAGAAGAACTGATAGACATCAAGTTACGTTTTGGTGATGCGCGGCGCACTGAAATTAGGGACAGTGAAGAAGATTTTTCAGAAGAAGACCTAATTGCCGATGAACCAGTGGTGATCACCCTGTCTAAAGAAGGCTATATCAAAGCGCAACCCTTAGAAGACTATCAAGCACAGCGTCGTGGTGGGAAAGGTAGGGTGGCGACGCAAATGAAGCAAGAGGATTTGGTCGAACGCTTGGTGGTTGCTGATACGCATGACACATTACTTTGTTTCTCAAATACAGGTAGAGTTTATTGGCTCAAAGCCTATCGCGTTCCCCAAGCCAGTCGAATGGCTAAAGGCCGCCCACTTGTGAATTTATTGAGCTTAGGGGATGAAGAGCGAATAAGCGCTATCTTGGCTCTAAGAAATTATGGCGAAGACCAGTTTATCCTCATGTCTACCGCACAGGGCACCATCAAAAAAATGGATCTCAGCCATTTTGCTCGGCCACGAACACAAGGTATTTTTGTGGTCTCACTGCTAGAGGGTGATCAGCTGGTTGATGTGGCTGTGACGGATGGTGATGCCCAGGTCATGTTATTTAGCGATGCGGGTAAAGTGGTGCGTTTCCATGAAGATCTGGTTCGCCCCATAGGAAGATCGGGGAGAGGTGTCAGAGGCATACGTCTGAAAGCAGATCAAAAGTTAATTTCTATGGTTGTCACTAAGCCAGACGCCTACGTCTTAGCCGCGACAGAAAATGGTTATGGTAAGCGTACACTGGTGAGTGAATATAGAGAATCCGCTCGTGGAGGTCAGGGTATGATCGCAATGCGCACCTCTGAGCGTAATGGTAGGCTGGTTGGTGCATTAGAAGTAGCTGAAGATGATGAACTGATGTTGATTAGCAGTACGGGCAAGCTAGTGAGAACCCGCGTCTCTGAAATTCCAACCTTAGGTAGAAATACGCAGGGGGTGAAACTAATCCGCCTGAATGAAAATGAAAATCTGGTTGGGTTGCAGAAGGTAGTAGAGGCGGAAGATGGGGTATCTGAGGAGGAGTTGTAATTCTGTAAGAGATCAGCCCCTATATTGAAACGGCCATCTTTTGCCGATCTTGGAGCGAAAGTCTGCCTGTAACAGATTTGGGCGTAAAATGCCCAAAGGGTTTTAGGCAAGAAGATATTTCATGCAAAAATGCTTTTTTTAAAGTGTTGGCATACTATGTGTATGTCGCACTTTCTCTTGGATTGCCACGCCGCTACGCTCCTCGCAAAGACGACCGGACTCTAACCATATATATCACTAATACAGTACATCCATGTAAGCCCTGTGATCGCATGAATGCAATCACAGAGGTTTGCTTATCATATCATAACATAATGCTGCTTTTGCTCATTCCCATGCAGAAGCGTGGGAATGAGAGAGTAAACACGGTAGAGTTTCAACTTACGCAAAAGGTGGGGTTGGTGTAAGTGCGTTGCGACCCCAGTCTTCTGGTCTCATGGATACTAACTGTTGCAGTGCACTAAGAAGGAATCTCGCATCAATGCCTACTTCCTGCAATCTGGTATGGGCGTTTTCTTGTACTGCTCTCATGAGTTGCTCTTCTATGCCTGTTACTAGAATATCAATACTTCTGCCAGTAGGGCTGGGTTTCATGTGTCTTTTCATTTGAGTATCAACAGTTGTAGTTGGGTCATTAGCATATTTTGCTTTAACTGCTTCCTTAACAACATCCTCCAAAGCTTCCTCTTGGTCTTCATTGGCACCTTTAATGGTCAGCTTGCCTGATTCAAATTCGTATTCTAATCCATCGGTCGATGCGGTAGCACCTGTCACCACAGCGCCTGAACCTGCATAAGAGGAAGATCGTTTGTCTGCTACTTCTTCAGATTTACGTGCTGAACTTGCTAACTCAGCCTTTATGCCTTTTGCGATTTCTTTATCAGCTAGAAGTAATGCTTGTATGAGTTGTGATCTGGCATGAGCATCTGCAGCTGCTTGAATAGCTGCTTCTTTTTGAGCTTCTGTAACAGCCCCTTGGTAGGCAACGGTCTTTAAGCCATCCGCCTTTTGTTGTTCAGCTTGTTGTTGGTTCAGTAGTTTATTAGCTAATTCTTTATTGGCCTTGATCAGCTCAAAAGTATCTTCTTTTTTATTAATCACTTTTTTTAATGCTAGTGTAAACTCTTCGAGCGTTGTGTAGGTTGGTGCTGGCATATCAAAATCCTCGCTTTATTGTGGTTATACTGCTTGTTTTTAAAAGAGGGCCTGATTTTATTAAAGTACCTGCTCTTTAATATAAGCAGTATATCTGGACACCCCGTCGCTTTATCCCAACTTCGTAAGATGTAAATCAGCATCTCCAAGTGAAACAGGTATAAATGCGCGGGACTGTACTAAATTTTCATGTTTATTTCAAGTGCGGGTCAAAAAAGTGGCCCTTTTGCCAGTAACTTTTAGAATCCTGAAGTAATGGGGTACCGTCTATCTTTTCCAAAGGCATGTTCTGTAATCCGCACTCCCGGCGCAGATTGTTGTCGTTTATATTCATTTCTGTCTACCATTTTGCTAATTTTTAGCACTAGTTCTCGGTCAAAACCAGCCTGAACAATACTTTCTATACTTTCATCGCGCTCTATATATTTCTCTAGGATGGCGTCAAGCATAGGGTAGGGAGGAAGCGAATCCTCATCTTTCTGATTTTCTGCCAATTCAGCAGAAGGCGGGCGATCAATTACTGCTTGTGGGATCGCAGGTGATTGCTCGTTACGCCAGCGAGCTAGTTGGTATACCAGAGTTTTGAATACATCTTTTAGCACACAAAACCCGCCCACCATATCTCCATATAACGTGCTATATCCTACCGCCATTTCGCTTTTGTTGCTGGTGGCTAATACTAATGCACGCGTCTTATTTGAGATGGCCATTAAGAGTGTCCCTCTGCATCTCGCCTGTAGATTTTCTTCAGTGGTGTCTATAGGTTTATTTGTAAACATTGGAGAGAGCGTTTTTAAAAATACTTGATAGATAGGTTCAATCGGTAAGACTTGGTATTGTACCCCTAGCAGCTTTGCTTGAGCTTCTGCTTCTTTAAGGCTCAAGGTGGTCGTGTAACGTGATGGCATCATGATTGCTTCGACATTGTTTTTCCCTAGGGCGTCTACGGCGATAGCCAGCGTGAGCGCCGAATCTATGCCGCCGGATAGGCCGATAAGTGCTCGTGAGAAGTGATTTTTTTGGAGATAATCACGCACGCCTAATACCAGTGCTTGATAAATAAGAGAGACATCAGAAGTCTTGGAGAAGGGATGATCACCTGCAATGCAGAAAATCCGCTTTTTTAATTTAAACTCAGACATTTCTAATTTTTTATTAAAGTTATTTATATAAAGCAATACATTACCTTTATCGTCTAGTATCATTGATCCACCATCAAAAACAAGTTGGTCTTGAGCGCCAACCATGTTCACGTAAATAATAGGCACCCGTGTTTCTATCGCGCGTTGAGCAATGACCTCCACGCGTTTGTTTATTTTCCCCTTGGCAAAGGGGGAGGCATTTATGCTAACAATTAGTTCTGCGCCTGCTTGTTTCAGCGCTGCAATGGGTTCAGGGAACCATAGATCTTCACAGATAGCGATGCCTACTTTGACACCATGAATATCTACAACACAGGGTGAATCACCAGGAGTGAAATAACGCTTTTCATCGAATACGCTATAGTTAGGAAGCTTTTGCTTATTGTATCGATACGCGATCTTGCCTGATGAAATGACTACTGCTTGATTATAATATTGGTTGGCTTCTTTCCACGGTAATCCCAGTATAACATTGATTCCCAGGCTGCTAGCTAAAATGCTAGGTAGGACATTCTTAATACGCTCATGTAGGTCTGGACGATAGAGTAGATCTTCGGGTGGATAACCACTCAGCGCTAACTCAGGAAAAATAATGAGATCAGCATGGTGTTTCTCCTTGGCTTCCCGAATAGCGGCAATAATGGTTTGTGCGTTACCTCCAATATCCCCTACTAGAAAATTCAGCTGCGCCATTACAATCTTTAAGCGATCGGACATTTTTCTTCCCCTCTGTTTTTAATATCTCTCTGCTTTGCCATCCTTTGCAAATTAGGATGTCAGCTATTAGCGAATCACTAAACCTGCCACTACATTTCGTCCCTCAGAGGCCAGTAGATTGTACGTGCGGCAAGCTGCATGTGTATCCATCACCTCGACCCCTATCTTCCTTTCCAGCAGGACAGCGGTTATTTTCGGGTTTAAAAAATGCTGCGTAGCGCCTGTCCCCAATATAACAATATCGGGATTTAAATTAAGAATAGCTTTTAAGCTATTGTTTTCTATGCTTTCATACGTATCGATATCCCAGGGAAATATCTCATGTGGAGAAATGATAATGCTTTGTATATAACATTGGTCATTGATGCGAATTTCGCCGGGCACATATTGCTTAACGAGATAGCTACCAGGGGTTTGGTCTTCTGAGAGTTGCATAGGTTATTCCTTAGTTTGTTAATGCTGAAGTATGGGTTGTATAAGTATTCCAGTTCAAGTTGTTGATTCCTGGTGATGAGAGAGTCCTTTGCTTTTTAGGGAGGTAGTATTCTCGCCAAAACGGATAAAGAAATTGTGGAGGCATACTTGACTAATCTCTTGAACACTTAGATCATCTCATCCTTTTAAGGTAATACGATAAAAACAAGGACACCCCATAACATGAAGAAAACCATTACCCGCCGTACTTTCAATGATAATGCACTCATCGACACCGATTTACACCCCTTGCTCAAACGCATCTACGCTGCCAGAGGCGTATCCTCACTGGATGAACTCTCCCAGGAATTAAATGACTTATTGCCATTTAACCAACTGAAAGGCATAGAAGACGCCATTTCAGTGCTTTATAACGCAATGAATAAGCGCCAGCACGTGCTTATATTAGGAGATTTCGATGCAGATGGCGCAACCAGTGCGGCGCTTGCGGTGACTGCATTGAGAAGTTTTGGGTTAGAAAAAATCTCTTACCTCGTGCCTAATCGCTTTGAATACGGCTACGGTTTAACTCCTGAAATTGTAGATGTTGCACACAAATATGGTCCTCATCTGATCGTCACCGTTGATAATGGCATTGCGAGCATGGAAGGTGTAGACCATGCAAAATCCTTAGGTATGAATGTAATCATTACAGACCATCATCTACCAGGAAAAGCATTACCTAAAGCTGACGCCATCGTGAATCCCAATCAACCAGGAGATACCTTTCCCAGCAAAAATCTAGCAGGTGTGGGAGTAATTTTCTACGTTATGTTGGCCCTGCGAGCACACCTTAGGACGGTTTCTTGGTTTGAAGCAGAAAATATAACCGAACCCAATATGGGTGAGTTGCTGGATTTAGTTGCATTGGGAACGGTTGCAGATGTGGTGCCTTTGGACAAAAATAATCGCATCTTAGTTTACCAAGGACTAAAGCGTATGCGCTCAGGTAAGGCGCGTCCAGGTATTCGTGCATTGATAGAGGTGGCAAAACGGAATATATCCAAAGTGGTCACTAATGATTTAGGGTTTGGTGTTGCGCCTAGATTAAATGCAGCGGGACGCCTAGAAGATATGTCTCTTGGGATAGAATGCCTGTTAACGCCTGACAAAGGCACAGCAGATCGTATTGCAATACGATTGGATAGGCTCAACAACGAACGCAAACAGATTGAATCTACTATGCAGGCGCAAGCATCGACGGCACTACAAAAGCTTCAGCTAAAGGGTGAACTGCCTTCAGGGTTATGCCTATATGACCAAAGCTGGCATCAAGGTGTGATTGGCATATTGGCTTCGCGTGTGAAAGAAAAATTCCATCGGCCGACAATTATTTTTGCGCAGTCTAATGCGCAAGAATTGAAAGGTTCTGCACGCTCTATTCCTGGTTTGCATATTAGAGATGCAATGGATGCTGTTGCCAGCCAGTATCCTGGATTGATACAAAAATTTGGTGGTCATGCCATGGCTGCGGGCTTAAGCTTAAAATCCGAGCATTATGAGGCCTTTAGCAAAGCATTTGCTGAAGAGGTAGATAGGTGCATATCACCTGAAGATTTGCAAGGTAAAATAGTAAGTGATGGAGAATTGGCGCCTCAAGATTTCGATATTGCATTAGTGGAGATCCTAAAAAACGCCACTCCTTGGGGTCAATGTTTTCCCGAGCCATTATTTGATAACTGCTTCCAAGTGATAGAGCAGCGTGTTCTCGCTGAAAAGCATCTTAAAATGATATTACGTTTACCTGAAACGGATTGGGACATAGAAGCAATCGCCTTCAACGTTGATAGAGAAAAATGGCCAGACCATGGTGTAGAAAAGCTAAGAATCGCGTATCGTTTAGATATTAACGAATTTGGCAACACCAGAAGCTTACAATTAATAGTAGCGCATATAGAAATATTGAATGATACCTAATCCACATCTTATCTCCATCGCTCCTATGATGGATTACACCGACAGACATTTCCGTTACCTATTGAGATTGATTTCAAAGCACGCCTTGTTATACACGGAAATGATTACCGCAGATGCCATTATGCGTGGCGACCATAAACGTTTACTTAGATACAATCCCGAAGAACACCCCATTGTGCTGCAACTGGGTGGCAGTGACCCCTTATCTTTAAGTGCAGCTGCGCGCATTGCTCAAGACCTAGGTTATGATCAAATAAACTTAAATGTTGGCTGTCCTAGTGACCGTGTGCAAAACGGGCGATTTGGAGCTTGTCTGATGAAGGAGCCTGAACTTGTGGCTGATTGTATTGCAGAGATGCAGGCAGTAGTCAGTATCCCTGTGACGGTAAAAACTAGAATAGGAGTTGATGATAAAGATAGCTATGAATATTTATTTGATTTTATCGCCAAAGTATCCAGTGCGGGCTGCCAAAGTTTTATCATCCACGCTAGAAAGGCTTGGTTGAAAGGACTAAGCCCCAAAGAAAATCGTACCCTGCCACCTTTACGTTACGAAGTTGTCCATCAGTTGAAAAAAGATTTCTCCCAATTATGTATTGTGTTAAATGGTGGTGTGCAAACGATGGATCAGGTCGAAGAGCATTTGGCCAAAGTCGATGGTGTGATGATAGGCCGGCAGGTTTGCCAGGATCCTTACTTTTTGGCTCATATGGATAGACTTTATTATGGTGAAGAGACGCTTGTGGCATCGAGGGAAGAGGTGCTAATGAAATACGTGCGCTATATGCGAGAGCAAATGGTGGAAGGAGTAGCAGTCACTGC
>JAQSWO010000004.1 GCA_029266595.1 Gammaproteobacteria bacterium | reverse complement strand
TTAGCAGGGAGCGCTGTTGTGACTGGAGACCTTGATCAACACATTAAAAAAGTACTACATGGGGTTCCTGGCACTGCGATGGCAGCTTTTTCTTCACAGCTGAATGATGTAGATATTGCAGCAGTTATCACTTATACCCGGAATGCTTGGGGAAATGGGGATAAGGGCAAGTATGGGGAATATGCAGGAGAAAGTGTTCAGCCAGCGAAAGTTGCTGAAAATCGGAAGGTAGCCGAAACCAGCAATTTTCCCCTCTATCAATAGATAGGTATTTTGTCTAGGTTGCCGGATATTTAGTATCTCCTCTCACTTATCGCAGAATTTAGTCTCATTTACCCTGTTTTTAGGACTAAATGAGAGTTAAAATTCAGGGCCTCTTTAAAAGACTTAGTTAAGAGCCAGCATATCAGGGCACAGGACGAAAAGTTGAAGTGAAATTAAACTCTGAGATACTGATAACCTTTGGGCAGAAATCCAGCATGATAGAATTGTCAGTAATTCCTAGTGTTAAGTTAAATAATGAGGCACAACATGTCAGAACAAAATACAGCCGCGATTGGCACAGAAGAAGATCACCACCACCATGGCCCAGATAACGGGAAGGGCTTGATGGGGTATGTGAAGCGTTGGGTTTTTACTACCAACCATAAAGACATTGGGACTTTGTATCTGTGGACTTCTTGCATCATGTTTTTTATTGCAGGCACCATGGCTTTATTGATTCGTACAGAACTTTTTCAGCCTGGCGAACGTTTATTAGATCCTGATTTTTTTAATCAAATGACTACCCTGCATGGTCTTATCATGGTGTTCGGTGTTGTTATGCCTGCCTTTGTAGGCTTAGCAAATTGGCAAATACCCCTTATGATAGGGGCGCCTGATATGGCGTTGCCTCGCTTGAATAACTGGAGTTTTTGGATACTTCCTTTTGCTTTCATCTTGCTGATTAGTACGCTATTTCTACCGGGCCCGGCGCCCAATTTTGGTTGGACGTTCTATGCTCCGCTCTCAACTAGTTATGGCCCACCCAGTACTGACTACATGATTTTCGCTATCCATTTATTGGGTATTTCTTCTATTTTGGGCGCCATTAATGTGATTGCAACTATCCTTAATATGCGTGCACCAGGGATGGGGCTCATGCAAATGCCAGTGTTTATTTGGAGTTGGTTAATCACAGCATTTTTACTGCTATCCATCATGCCAGTGCTTGCAGGTGCGGTGACTATGATGCTAACAGACCGTCATTTTGGTACGAGTTTTTTTGAAGCGGCAGGGGGAGGCGATCCTGTGTTGTTTCAACATGTTTTTTGGTTTTTCGGACATCCCGAAGTATACGTGTTAATTCTTCCCGCTTTTGGTGTGATGTCTGAGGTGATTCCAACATTTAGTCGTAAGCCTTTATTTGGTTATTCATTTATGGTGTGGGCGATTATTTCCATTGCCTTACTTTCCTTTATTGTTTGGGCACATCACATGTTTACAGTGGGTATGCCTGTTGCTGCCCAATTATTTTTTATGTACACCACCATGTTAATTGCCGTGCCGACAGGTATTAAGGTCTTTAATTGGGTGTCTACTATGTATAAAGGAGCACTCACGTTTGAGACGCCTATGCTCTTTGCCGTGGCATTCGTATTTTTATTTACCATTGGTGGGTTTTCGGGTTTGATGCTCGCGATTACCCCTGCGGATTATCAATATCAAGATACGTATTTTGTTGTCGCACACTTTCATTATGTGCTTGTACCGGGTTCTATCTTTGCGCTGATCACGGGTGTGTATTATTGGCTTCCTAAATGGACGGGGCGCATGTACAGTGAGGCGTTAGGCAAATGGCATTTTTGGTTGTCAGCCATTTCGTTAAACATTACTTTTTTCCCCATGCATTTCTTAGGATTAGCGGGTATGCCGCGGCGTATTCCTGATTATGCGCTACAGTTTACAGATTTTAATGTCATTGCAACTTTAGGCGCCTTTGTTTTTGGTTTTTCGCAATTGATATTTTTGGTTAATATTATTTGGACAATTCGTAAGGGAAAACCCGCAACAGGACAGGTATGGGAGGGCGCGCATGGTTTAGAATGGCAGTTGCCTTCACCAGCTCCTTATCATAGCTGGGAGAAGCCCCCTAATATTTTGCCTCACCACCCTAGGGAAAATGAACCATCTTATTAAACTAGGTTAGGGACTAAAAAATGAAAAACACAAAGTTACTCAAATAGAGGTGCTGCGCCATTTGGAGAAACGATGCCTGATTCCACAAAATTAGAAAAAAATCGAAAAAGCGTTCGGCATCAAACATTCATTATGTTACTTATTGCAGTGCTTATGTTTGGTTTTGGTTATGCATTGGTTCCACTTTATAACGTTTTATGCGATGCATTTGGTATTAATGGCAAGACAGGTGGACAGACAGCGCAGTCAGTTGTGTCATCGGTAGATAAGCATAGGACGATTACGGTGCAGTTTGTTTCCATGAACAACGCAAAGCTACCATGGAAGTTTTATCCTTACCGCAAGTCTGTGGATATACATCCAGGCGAGAATACCCGAGTGGCTTATTTTGCCAAAAATGAATCTGGGAAAACCATGGTGGTTCAGGCCATTCCCAGTGTGGCGCCTAGCGAGGCTGCGAAATATTTAAAAAAGACCGAATGTTTTTGTTTTGAAAGGCAAACGTTGGCAGATGGTGAAACAATGGATATGCCATTGCTTTTCCATATTGATAGAGATATTCCTGAAGATGTGAAAGAAATCACACTTTCTTACACATTGTTTGACGTGACGGGTACAAAGAAATCTGCACCGCCTGAGCAAAGAGGCAAGATATCTAAATAGCTCAGCTTCTTAACTTGTCATTTATACTGCGTAAAGGAAATAGATCAAGCAACATTAAAGAAGGAAAAAACATGGCGACACCCGAAAAAGGCGGTTACTACCTAGCCCCACCCAGTCACTGGCCGATTGTAGGTTCTGTGGCACTTTTTTGTATTATGTTTGGTGCGGCGCACTGGTTACACGACGTTGAGTACGGCCCCTATCTGTTTTTTGCGGGTATAGGCATCCTGATTTTTATGATGTTTGGTTGGTTTGGGCAGGTCATCAGTGATAACCAGCGTGGTTTGCTGGATAACAAACAGATGGACCATTCTTTCCGTTGGGGAATGTGCTGGTTTATTTTTTCTGAAGTGATGTTTTTTGGTGCTTTTTTTGGCGCACTCTTTTATATCCGCATTTTTTCGGTTCCGTGGTTAGGTGGTGAAGGTCCAGGCGCGATCACACATTTGCTATTGTGGCCGAACTTTGAATCAACTTGGCCGCTACTAAATACGCCAGATCCCAGTAAATTCACAGGTCCTAAGAGTGTACTTGATACATGGGGTTTGCCAGCGCTTAATACCCTTATTTTATTGACCAGTGGTGCAACTATTACGGTTGCGCATTGGGCTGTTTTGAAAGAACGTAGAATACAAGCGTTAGTCGCGCAGGGAGCAACTGCATTGTTGGGTATTTTGTTTCTGGTGATGCAGGTGCATGAGTATACGATTGCTTATATGGAAAAAGGTTTGACCTTAGGTTCAGGTGTTTTTGGAACTACATTTTTTATGCTGACAGGGTTCCATGGTCTTCATGTGACTTTAGGCACGATCATGCTGATTGTGATTTTTGTCAGGATATATAAAGGGCATTTTAATAAGCAGCGACATTTTGCGTTTGAGGCGGTTTCTTGGTATTGGCATTTTGTGGATGTGGTGTGGTTAGTTTTGTTTGTCTTCGTATATTGGTTTTGATAAAAGTCTTTAAGAAGCTGTGTTGGTTGGGAGTGATCTGTGGAAAGTTTAAGTAATGCGTTGATGCAGGTCATTAATAGTGTTCAATCCAATCTTCCATTTCTTGGTAAAATGCTGTTATTGCTTTGGGGCCTCTTACTTCTCAACGCAATGTTGGGTTATCGTTTAAACGTATTTGGTATTTATCCAAGGCATCCTGCTGGTTTAATTGGGATTGCTGCATCTCCTTTTTTACACGGTAGTACACAACATCTATTTTTTAATTCCATTCCTCTATTTGTACTGGCTGCATTAATTTTGGTTAAAGGGCAGTACTATTTCTTTCAGGTCACCATCATGATTACCTTGCTCAGCGGCTCACTTACGTGGCTGCTAGGCCGACGCGCTTTTCATATAGGCGCTAGCGGTGTGATTATGGGCTATTGGGGATTTCTGCTCTTTGAGGCGTTTATTACTCGCTCTGTATTAGCCATCGTGCTTGCAGTTTTATGTTTGTACTATTTTGCGGGTCTTTTCACCAGTATTTTCCCTCAAGAAGAAAGAACTTCATGGGAAGGGCATCTCTTTGGGTTGGTGTCAGGAATTGCTGTTGCCTACTTGTTGGCCAAAGGATATATACCGCTCATATTTAAAAATACTGGTTTTTAGGAGTAATAGGCAGCCCCTAAAGGTAGGGAACGGGCATACGCTTATTTGCTTATTGTTTTAAAAACTTGTGTTGTAATTTTAATTGCCAATCTCACATGGAAGGAGAGCTTTCTGGTTTCGTATATCATCCGCCGAATTTTCTACGCTATTCCAATTTTAATTGGCGTAAATATCTTAACTTTCTTACTATTTTTCACAGTCAACACGCCTGATGATATGGCGCGGTTGCAGCTGGGGAATAAATACGTTACGACAGAAGCAATTCTTCATTGGAAGCAGGCAAATGGATATGACAGGCCAGCTTTTTATGATAGTGAGGCACAGGGTCTAAAAAAAATCACTCATACCTTATTTTTTCAAAAAACGTTCGATCTATTTACCTTTAATTTTGGTTCATCACAGCAGGGCCGTAATATTGGCTACGATGTTATGCATCGTATGTGGCCCAGCTTAGCGCTTGCGGTGCCAACATTTATGATAGGTTTGGCCATCAATATTTCCTTAGCGTTACTCATCGTATTTTTTAGAAGAACTTATCTAGATTTATGGGGATTAGGGCTATGCATGATTCTGATTTCTATCTCCACCTTATTTTATGTAATTGGCGGACAGTATTTGTTTGCAAAGGTGTTGAGGTTAGTGCCCATTTCTGGTTATGAGCCTGGTTTGATGGCTATTAAATTTTTAATACTTCCAGTTGTGATTGGTGTGGTAAGCGGTGTAGGCGCAGGGGTGAGATGGTATAGAACTATTTTTCTAGAGGAAGTAGAAAAAGAATATGTATTGAGCGCAAGAGCTCAAGGACTTTCAGAAGGTGTTATTTTATTCAAATACATTTTGAAGAATGGCATGATCCCCGTGCTTACAAGTGTTGTCGTTGTGATTCCTACCCTATTTTTGGGCAGTTTAATTATGGAATCGTTTTTTGGTATTCCTGGGTTGGGGAGTTATACCATTGACGCTATTAATCAGCAGGATTTTGAAATTGTTCGGGTCATGGTTTTTTTGGGTACGTTATTTTATATCGTGGGACTGATCCTGACAGATATTTCATATACATTAGTTGATCCAAGAGTAAGATTAGTTCGCTCGTCGCCATAAGGAAGCGCTATGCCATTCCAATATGTATTTTTATGGACAGATATGTTGTTTTATGTGTTGATCATCCTAATGGTCGTTGGTTGTACTGGCGGTAGAAAGAATATGATGCTTGTCAGCGCTTGGCAGTATATTTTCCGAAGACCATTGGCCATGTTCTCTCTCGTTATCTTATTGTTTTTTATGGTAATTGCCTTTTTAGACTCCATACATTTTTATCCGCTCTTATACGTGCATGATAGTGGTAGTGTGTATGCAACGCGCGTGCAAAGCTTGTTGGATTTTTTAGTTGCACCTTTAGGCAGATATACAACGGAGACATATTCCGCTCCTTTTAAACTCTTCATTCAACCAATAACCAATTATGATTTGTGTATAGGTATAGTTCTTTCGCTATTAAAGGGATTGTTGGGGTTTTTAGTCGTGTTTTTTTTGATGGCTTTAATGTTGTTTTTTAAAGGTGGGCGGCATGTATCAGGTCTTTTTAACGATGCATCATGGCGTGCTATTTTTTTTGCCATATTTTACATATGTTTGAGGGTCTCTCTTTCGCTGTATGTGTCTCATTATTTTTATATATTTGGAACAGATAAAGTAGGAGGTGACGTTTTTTATCAAGCGATCAAAAGCATTAGAACAGGCATGGTGATTGGCACATTGACCACTTTATTAATGCTACCATTTGCGATATTTTTTGGGACCATCGCAGGTTATTTTGGTGGCTGGACTGATGATATAGTCCAATATATTTATACGACTATTAGCTCTATTCCCGGTATTTTGTTAATTGCTGCGGCCATTCTTTCTTTACAGATCTTTATTAAAAATCACGCAGATAGCTTTGAAAATTTGGCTCAAAGGAGTGATGCCAGATTGTTTATGTTATGCGTGGTCTTAGGGCTAACTGCGTGGACAGATTTATGTAGATTGATTCGTGCAGAGACATTAAAGCTAAGAGAAATGGATTTCGTGCAAGCAGCCGTGGTGATGGGTGTTAGCCGATACAAAATCATTATTAGGCATATTGTGCCGAATCTCATGCATATTATTTGGATTACCATCGTTTTGAATTTCAGTATGCTAGTGTTGGCTGAAACCGTATTGTCGTATGTAGGTGTGGGTGTTGATCCGAGTACCATGAGCTGGGGGAATATGATTAACAGCGCGCGATTTGAATTAGCCAGAGAGCCTGTAGTTTGGTGGCCTTTATTAGCGGCCTTTAGCTTTATGTTTGTGTTGGTATTTTGTGCAAATTTATTTGCAGATACATTGAGAGATGCTTTTGATCCAAGGGGCTCATCATCTCGAACGTAGTGAAGGATCTTCTTGTTACGTTGCTAAAGAGTAGAAGTTATGGATAAAAAATTATTAGAGATCAAACAACTGGCTATTGATTTTGTACACGCCCATAAACGCGTACCTGCGATTGACAAATTGAATCTGTCCATAAATCATGGAGAAACATTGGCATTGGTTGGCAGCTCCGGTAGTGGTAAAACACTCACTGCATTATCCATTTTACAACTATTACCGCACAACGCATGCATACATACCGAAAGTCAGATTTTATGGAAGGGTAAAGATTTACTCAATCAAACGCGAATGGATATGCAAAAGATCCGAGGCAAGGAAATCAGCATGATTTTTCAGGAAGCCAGTACGGCATTTAATCCTGTGATGACTATAGGTGAACAAATTGAATCTATGCTAAAGCGTCATACCACATTAAATAAAGAATTGCGTCAAATGCGGGTGTTAGATTTATTAGATAAAGTCGGAATTGTTGATCCACAACACTCGGCTAGATCTTACCCTCATACCTTGTCGGGGGGTATGAGGCAACGTGCGATGATAGCAATGGCATTGGCGCCAGAACCAGATTTATTGATCGCAGACGAACCAACTACTGCACTAGATGTGACATTGCAAGCGCAGATTTTAAAGTTATTGATAGACATACAGAAACAACAAAATATTGGACTTTTGTTTATTACACATGATTTGGCGATCGCTAAGCAAGTTGCCCACCGCGTGGCAGTTATGTCTGAAGGAAGAATGCTAGCATACGAAACGAGCGACATTTTTTTCAATCATCAGCATCATGCGTATACAAAAGCATTGTTTGATGCTTTGCCTACTTGGGAAAAGCGCACATATAAGAATAATGTTCATAGAGAAAATTTATTATCAGTAAAAAATATGAACGTGAATTTTACGATTAAGAAAAGTTTATTTAAAAAGAAAAGAAAAATATTGAATGCGGTCAACAATGTTAGTTTTTCAATTGATACCTGTCAGACTTTTGCTTTGGTGGGTGAATCGGGTTCAGGTAAAACAACGCTTGCTAAAGGTATATTAGGGCTAGTCCGTGTGAATGCTGGGGAGATACAATTAAATAGAAAAATTCTAACTTATCCCACCAGGCAGCGTTGGTTAGGAAAGGATATTCAAATTATCTTTCAAGATCCAGTCACTTCTATGAATCCACATATGAGAGTGAGCGAAATTTTATCTGAAGGCGCCAAAGCACAGCGGACATTTTCGAGTGAAAGAATTCGTGAGCAAATGGTAGATAAAATGCTGCATCAGGTAGGGCTTTCTGAGGATTGTAAACAGCGTTATCCGCATGAATTTTCGGGAGGCCAGCGTCAAAGAATCTGTATCGCTAGAGCATTGTTGATGCAACCCAGATTATTGATTTGTGACGAGCCTACCAGTGCGTTAGACATGGTGACCCAAATGGAGATATTGAATTTATTAAAATCTCTGCAAGAAAGCTTGGGAATTTCTTATTTATTGATTACGCACAATATGTCGGTTGTTTCATACTTGGCACATAAAATAGCTGTTATGTACCACGGAGAAATTGTGGAACAAGGTAATGTGTCTGATGTTTTATTTAGCCCACAGCATACATATACGAAAAAGCTCTTATCTGCGGTGCCAATTATTTAATACTTAAGAGAAGGTTATATGCAAAATCAAGAAATATTATTTGAAGTGTTGCAAGGTGCACAGGGTGGTATCGGTTTAATTACATTAAACCGTCCTCAAGCATTAAATGCTTTAACTAAAAATATGTGCGTGAGCATGTACCAACAATTGCATACTTGGAAAGAAATGGATGAGGTGAAAGCAGTTGTTGTGCGAGGTGCTGGAGAAAGAGCATTTTGTGCGGGTGGCGATATTCGCATGGCCTATGAAAATAGAAATGATATTTCAAATATAGAAAGTTTTTTTGCGCATGAATATCGATTAAATACTTTTATATATCATTATCCAAAACCCTATATCGCATTAATGGATGGTATTACTATGGGAGGTGGTTTGGGTATATCTGTGCAGGCCAGCCATCGAATTGCTACAGAACGATCGATATTCGCTATGCCAGAAACAGGTATTGGATTATTTCCAGATGTAGGTGCTAGTTATTTTTTGCCTCGCTTAAAAGAAAAAACAGGTTGGTATTTAGGACTGGCAGGTGTGACGATTGATGTGTCAGATGCTATTTATACCGGTTTGGCAGATGTACAAATTGATAGCAAGAGCATAGAGAATTTTTTAATGGAAATGAAAAATATAGATTGGAGAGAGGACGCAAATACAAAAATTCAGTCTTTAATCTCTTCTTTTAAAATGCCGAATCTGGCTTCTAAATTATCCCAAATGACTGACATGCTCAATCAAGCATTTTCTGCACAGACCATGGAAGAAATTTTATTGCGCTTAAAAAACGATGAATCGTCTGAAGCAAAAGAAATTTACGAGCTATTGTTGACTCGTTCGCCCACTAGCTTAAAAGTGACGTTAGCATCGCTTCAGCGTGGACAGAATATGACGTTTGATGCTTGCATGGAAATGAATCGCGTGATGATTAGACATTTTTTAAAAGGTAATGATTTTTATGAGGGAGTGCGGGCAATGTTAATTGATAAGGATAAAAACCCACAATGGCGCCCTGCTGCGGGCAGATTGGATGAGGTTTCTGAGTCTGAGGTGTCGGGTTATTTTATATAAGTGCTTGGCCGTAGGTTATCCCTACATATATACATAAGTGGGCGAAAGCGAAGGCTTTCAAAAGACAATATCATTGTGGTGTAGGTTTTCATTGCTTTAATCTAGCCACATGTCTTTGCTCATCACTATCTATTTCCTGTTCATATTCTACCAGCTTTGCCAGTTTTATCGATCGCATCCGCCTCTGTTCACCAAATATATTGGGTGACGCAAGTGTGTTGAGCAAATTTTTAATTTTAGGCAAGGCAACATTATTCACAAGTCTTGGCCAACTAAGATCAGTGGCAATGTGAGATAGATCAGTAATACTTCCTTCTTTCACTATCTCTTGAATTATTTTTTCTAATACAGCCCTAACTTCTTTATGCTGAGTCATTTGCTTATAATTCGCAATTTCATTCCGCAGAAAATCTTGAAATTGATAATTTTTTGTTTTATAGGCCAACTCAATCATTGCTCTAAAAACATTCACATCATCAATCGGTATTTTAATATTACCATGAATTATAGTATTTATTTTATTTTCAGTATAATAAATTTGCTTCATCTTACCAAAGATAAATTTTACACTATCTATGTTTCCTGATTGTGCAGCAAAACCTAATAGAGCCCTGCTATCCTCAAAATTAATATTTACATTTAGATCCCATAAAATTTTTATCGCATTTGTTTTTCCACAGATAACAGCTACATTTAATAGAGGCTCATGCACCAAAGCTCCTGTTTGGTCAATAACTGTAATGCGTTCATGAATATCTATTGCTTTTCCTGGTGAATCTCTGCCTATTTCCAAGAGCCATTTTAATTCTTCTAAATCATATCTGATCGCAAATCGCAATATTTTGTTAATATCGTTAGGTAAGTTAACCCCCTTTTCTTCCGCTATTATCAGAAATACTTTTTTCAGATTCATTTGTGTTTCTGATTTTTTAACCAACTCCAAAAATGAATTTATTTCTTGCCTTTCTTCAAAAGGAAATTCATTTTCTTTATTAAGAGAATATTCTTTAAAAATTATTTTAGCTGTATTCCAAGCTTCATAAAAAATCCTCATCTGTTCTGAAACATCTGGGCTTAGTTTAGCATCTATATATGCGCTACGATGAAAATGAAACATGGCAATGGATGCAGCTGTTTTTGCTTCTAAGAGATATGGCGCTAATTTTAGCCTTTTGTTATAGTTGCGTTTGAATAGTTTCCTTGCTATACGTATGACTTCTCCTGTGGGCGGAGCTACATTTAATATTTCTGTAAATTGCGAATAAACTATTTTTTTATACTTAATATTCATTACATCAAACTCATCTGCCAATTTAAGCGCCTCTTCATAGCTTTTTATACTCAAACTATATAAATCTACAGCACTTGATGCTTCTTTAGTTTTTTTAGCGCGCTTAAGAAATTTAGTGCCTTGACTAATATAAGCTTCTGCTAAATTTTCCCACGCATTTTTCCAATCTTTATCATTTGCTCGTTGTTTTAAGATATTTGGTTCTGCGCAGTTTTCAATTAACTCATCAGATTTAGCAATTGCTTTTTGTAGAGAATCAATATTATCTTTAGCAAGTAATTGCTTGATATCCCATAAAGAGGAAGATACTTCTGTAGTTGAAGGACAGCTGGGCAATACATTTACATCATCGATGCGCCTGAACTGATAGAAAACAGCACCAATAATTGCAGCAAGAGGAAGTAGTTTAAACAAATGAAATCCTCTATTCCTTCTTTGTTCGGGCTCTTGTTCATTTCTTAATTCATTCATCCTACACCTCTTTGTTAATTTTATTTATGCGCAGTTGGCAATCTAAAGAAATTTCTATTGAATATGGGTAGCGAGCTTGCTTTTAGTGGCTGTCAATTTTGCATTAGCAACGAAACTACCTAAGCAAAAATTCAAGTTTAGCATTTGAAATGAACATATCTTGTTTGGATGAGGCTAATGCCTTAAGTCGTGCACCAAACGGCATGAAAAATTTTGGCTTTCAATTCTGTTATCCCTGCAGTTTAGTGAGAGCATGGCTGGAACATGTCTTAACTTAATGGCAGTGTGAATGATCTGTTACATTTTGTGAGAATGGTAACTGTCTAGAAATTACTATTCATTAGTATATTTTTAAGTTCAGGGCGAAATTGTGCAAAAAGATTGAAAGGTTTTATGTTAAAGAGCACTGCGATTGTTGTGCCATTAGGTTTGCTAATAACGAATGCATTGGTACCCGTAAAGCTACCAGTTTGAATCCAATATTCTCTACCTGCTTTATCATGATAAATCTGCCCACCCATTGTATAGTAACTTGTTGCTTCTTTGGGCCTGAACGAAGGCTTAGTTTTCATCAAATCTAAACTTGCTGGTGACAATATGCGAAATTGTTTTAAATTTTCTATAAACCAAGCTACATCTTCTGCTGATGCAACCCATCCTCCGTTTGAAAAATTCTTTTTAAGTAATTCCGTGTCGCCATAGGGTAGATAGAATGAATGATCTGGTCCTTCGTCTGGACTTGCTTTGCTCTCTTTATAGTATGTCACTTCTTTGGGCATTTTATACTTGAGCTGCGTGCTACCTATAAACATATTGCGAATATTGAGGGGGTATAATATTTCTCGATTTAAATAATTCTCATATCCTTGATAGCCATAACGTGTTCCTGCGACTTTATTAATAATGAGTCCGAGTATGCAATAGTCTGTATTGGAATAAGCGTAGTGTGTACCCGGTTTGTGTTTGAGTGGCATGGACATCATAAATCGAACGACAGTTTCACAACTGGCAGGTAATTCTGGGCTGAGCGTAGCTTTTATTTTTCCAAACCAAGGACCAAATAATGGATCAGAGGATGCCCCTTTCGTGAACCAGCCTGATGACATTTGTAATAAATTTTGGACTGTGATTTGGTGTATTTGAGGATTAGCATGACCAGAAGGTAGGGGTGTTAAGTCGTTCAAGATATCAAAAACTTTATCATCTAATCTAATTTTGCCTTGTTCAATTAATTTTAAAATTGCAACGGTAGTAAATGTTTTTGATACGCTCGCAATGCGAAAAAGACTATCTGGTTGTATGGGCTGTCCTCTTTCTTTGTCAGCCCAACCATATCCACGCTCAGCAATAAATTGCCCGTCTTTTATAATGGCAACGGCAACGCCAGGTAAACGCCACTTTTTGATGAAGGTAATGAATTTTGCGTCGAAGGCTTCTATAGCAGGATCTTTTGACCATCCGGTAATGGGAATGTCTTGCGCTGTTTTTGAAATAGATAGGGTAGGAAAAAAAAGGGCGAGACACATTAGAAGAGAGAGAAATTTTTTTTTGCAGTTGTTAATTGGCATTTAAGTATCCTTATTTACGAGTCAGGTCCTGAAGACAAATATTTATGTAGCACTACCCATGATCCCAATATGCCCAATGACATACCTATCCCTAATAAGCTGAGTACATTGCCTGTACCTAGGCCTTCAATAATCAACGTATCTCCATAAAGTTCACCTAATAACTTTGAAGGTTCGCTTAGCCAATAGAAAAAGGCGCTGAGAAGGATACATGCCAATAAGCTTCCTAATAATCCATACCACATACCTGTATATAAAAAGGGTCTGCGAATAAACGCATTATTAGCGCCAACCAGCTGGAAAATGAATATCTCTTCTTTATGACTTTGTGTTACCAAATGAATAATGCTCCCGATAATAAAGATTACACCCAGACCTAGTAAAAGGCTTAAGGCATATACCACGCGTTGTCCTAGATTTAGATATGCGTCTAAACGTTTAACCCAATCCACATCGAGTTGTGCCATTTCTACTTGAGGCAAGATTTTTAGGCTTTCGAGCAGAATCATCATAGATTCTGGTGTGCGCCAATGGGGTGCCGGTGTAACGACCAAAAGAGCGGGTAATGGATTTTCTGGCAATGTTGTGATGAGTTCTCCTAGACCAGATTGTTTTTTAAATTCAGATAAGCCTTGTTCAGGAGAAACATAGCTGACGGATTGGACTTCTGGACGTTTCGCAATTTCATCGCTTAATGCTCTGGCTGTTTGTTCGATTTCATGTTTTTTAAGGTAGAGCATAATCGGAGAGTTAGTATCCCAATGTCGGCTAAGGGCTTTAGTGTTTTCCAATAATACGTAAAGCCCCATGGGTAGTGCCAGTGCAATGGCAATCACGATGCAAATCATACTGCTGGTCAGGGGCTTTTTTACCAACTGGCTCAGGCTGAAGAGTGCAGCTTGTAAGTGTCGTGTAGATTGTGATTCCCATAGACGTGATAATCGAGAAGGACGGCGTATGAAAGCGTCTTTTTTGTGGGGGTGTCTGCCCGGGCTACGTTGAGAAGGATGTATTGTGTGACGTGTCATTATTTTAATTGGCCGTGTTGTAGGGTAAGTATGCGATGGGGCATTGTCGCGACTAGCGTTAGGTCATGTGTGGCAACTAATACGGATACGCCTACTCGATTAAAGGCTTCAAATAATTGCATGATTTCAGCAGATAGGTCTGGGTCTAGGTTTCCTGTTGGCTCGTCTGCGAGTAGCAATTTGGGTTTGTGCACAATCGCGCGTGCGATGCTAACGCGTTGGCGTTCGCCTGCTGAAAGCATAATGGGGTATAGACTTTCTTTGTCCAGCAGTCCGACTTTATCCAACGCTGCCCTCACACGTCTCTGAATTTCATCTGGTGTATAGTGTAGGATAACGAGGGGTAGAGATACGTTATCGAAAACGGTACGAGAAGGTAGTAGTTGTGGGTCTTGGAAAATGGTACCAATAGAAAGCCTAAGCGAAGGAATATGGCGTTTGGGTATAGTAGCGAGGTGTTTGCCATCGACAATGATGTCGCCTTCTGAGGGTTGCTCCAAGGCCAGCGTTAATCGCAATAGAGTACTTTTGCCAGCACCAGAGTGTCCGGTCAAAAAGGCCATTTCTCCCTTCTCTAGTTGGAAATTGATGTCTTTTAGAGCCTCTTGTCCTGTGGGATAGCATTTATTGACGTTTTTAAAGCGAATCATGTTCTATTTATTTCCATCGGAGAAAATAGCTTCCACAAAAGCTTCGGCATTGAAGGGCTGTAAGTCATCAATGCTTTCACCCACACCCACAAAGCGTATAGGCAGCTTTAATGTTTCTGCCAAAGAAAAAATCACACCACCCTTTGCTGTCCCATCTAATTTGCTGAGTACGAGACCGCTGAGCGTAAGTATGTCATTAAATTGCTCAGCTTGGCGAATGGCATTTTGACCGATACTGGCATCTAGCACTAACAAAGTTTCGTGGGGCGCATCTTTATCCAGTTTGCTCAGCACTCTTTTAATCTTCCTCAATTCTTCCATCAAGTGGGATTGTGTGTGTAGCCGTCCGGCAGTGTCTGCAATTAATATGTCTATGCCTCGGGCCTTAGCAGCATCTAGACCATCAAAGATGACGGATGCACTGTCTGATCCGCTTTTTTGTGCAATCACGGTGATGTTGTTACGCTCCCCCCAGGTTTGGAGTTGTTCGATGGCGGCCGCTCTGAAGGTATCACCTGCTGCGAGTAAGACGGATTTCCCCTCTTGTTGGAAGCGTTTGGCTAATTTTCCGATAGTAGTTGTTTTGCCTGCACCATTGACACCAACCATTAAGATAACATAGGGGCGCACATTATCGGGGATATGTAGCGGGATACTGCAGGGTTTAAGAATATCACATAGAGAATGTTTGAGTGCTTCATATAACACTGACGGATCCGTGAGCTCATGCCGTTTTACGCGAGCTGTGATGTCGTTGATAATGCGTTGTGTTGCTTGCGTGCCAACATCCGCCATTAACAAATGCGTTTCTATTTCTTCGAGAAGATTAGCATCTATGGTTTTTTTGCCTAGAAATAAATTGCCTATGCCCTCAGAAAATTGAGTACCCGTTCGTTTTAATCCATGACGCAATCGTCCGAATAATCCCATTTTTTGAGGAGGCTCTATTTCTTCTGCTGGAGAAGGCGATGCCATTTCAGGTTTCACTTCTTTTGACAGAAGTGTCATATCCGGCGTTGCTTTTTCTGGGGAAATCTCTTGACCGTCTTCTAGAATTGTTTCTTGTGCTGCTTGTGTTACGGTATCTTCTGATGATGTTGCTTCCGGCTGTTTTAGCGCTTCATCCTGCGCAGGCGCTTGTTCTTCTGTTGGTGTGGTAGGATGGCCTTTTTTTCTCCAAAGTTTAAACATATGCATCTCTCGTATGAGGTTTGGCAAAATTTTTTAAGACTCTATTGTAATCCTACTCAACCATGCTTATCAGCAAATGCTTTCATAAATGAAATTAATGTATCAACACCCTCTTCTGGCATTGCGTTATATATACTAGCCCGCATTCCGCCGGCTAGGATGTGCCCTTTAAGGTTAGTTAATCCATTTGCTTCTGCCTCTGCCAAAAACTGTCCATCTAGTTGATTATCCTGCAAAATGAACGGAATGTTCATCCAGGAGCGGCAAGCTGGGGCGACACGGTTATGGTAAAAGCTATGTGCATCTATGAAGTTATATAGCTTACGTGCTTTTCTTTGATTATGTTCTGCCATTATTGATAAGCCGCCTTGTTTTTTCAGCCAGGCTAGCACCAATCCCACCAAATACCAGTTGTAGGTTGGTGGGGTGTTATAAAAAGACTTATTTGCCACTTCTACTTGGTAGTTATACAAAATAGGGGTTGTGGGCATGGGTTCTTTGACTAAATCCTCACGGATAATGACTACACCTATTCCTGCAGCCCCCATATTTTTTTGTGCGCCTGCGTAAATAATTCCGTAATCATTTACATTGATAGGGCGTGATAATATGTTTGAAGACATATCAGCGACAAGCGGAACATTGCCAGTTTGCGGTATCCAATGAAACTCTACGCCATCAATAGTTTCGTTAGGCGTATAGTGAAGATACGCTGCATTAGGTGTCAATGACCAGCTGTCTTGTGTTGGAATGGATAAAACACCATCGTCTTTTACACTCGCGGCGATATGTATCTCACCATAACGCTCTGCTTCTTTGATGGCTTTTCTAGACCATTGTCCCGTATCTATGTAGTCTGCCTTTTTATTCTTCGTGAGCAAATTCATGGGGATGGCCGAAAACTGTGCTGTTGCGCCTCCTGCTAAAAAAAGAACGTGATAATTGTTTGGAATGGCGAGTAGTTCGCGTAAATCGGCTTCAGATTGGTTTGCCATCTCAGTAAAATCTTTACCTCGGTGGCTGACCTCCATGACTGACATTCCTTTGCCACGCCAGTCAAGCATTTCAGCTTGTGCTTGTTTTAGAACTTCTACGGGTAACATTGCTGGACCAGCGCTGAAATTAAAAACAGGTTGCCTCATTGTATTTTCCTCATGCAGAATCTGGTTTTAAATTTAGCACAATTTAAAAAAATCTATAATGATAATGATAATGATAATGATAATGAATAATGAATAATGAATAATGAATAATGAATAATGAATAATGAATAATGAATAATGAATAATGAATAAGTTAAATGGTGGGTATTGATAACACTCAAGGTGTAGGATTCTCTCACACTACATCTGGCGCAAACGGTCAGGCTTTTGTTATGCTGCTGTCATGAACTTTCCAAATATTTCCCCAGAACAAAACATGCAAGACATGTGCTTGCCCCTACGACAGCAAGGGCGTATGGCATTTGTGATGTCGCCACGATTAGGTGACGCGTTGATTGCCATGACCTTAATCTATAATCTATTTAAAAAAGGTTATGACATAACCGTGTATAGCGATTTTATGGCTGCGCTAAAGCAATGGTTTCCATGGGTGCAGGTCTTTCCTTATCCTGACGAAGCTGAGGCTAAGGCTTCGTGGAACCAATATGATGTGTTGTTACATCGCTATCCACACGATGTGCGTTATGACAGCCGGCAGTGGCATCCTTGCGTACTTTCTCTTTCTACCCTTCCTTTTTATCGGCAATGTCTGAATGAAGTCGACTTACAGCTGCTGACAGCCAAAAAAATATTCAATATTGAGCAACCTTTACGAGCCAATGGCATGACATTGCCCCAGGGGTTTGTGCATCGTCGATATCTGTCTAAGGTTGTCATCCATCCCACTGCTTCTATGAAAACGCGTTATTGGTTACCCAGGTATTTCATTAAACTTGCAGCACGTCTAATGAATAAAGGTTATGAGCCTGTTTTCTTGGTGGCATCGCATGAAGATGAAGAAACACGCTGGATAGAAACCGCTGGCTTTAACCGTATGGTCACTACTTCCATAGAGAATGCAGCAGAAGTCATAGGTGAAGCAGGTTGGTTTATTGGAAATGATTCTGGTCTGGGACATTTAGCATCTTGTTTAGGGATCCCTACGATTAGTATGCATCAGCGTAGAAAAGTGAGTATTTGTTGGCATCCAGGATTTGCGCCAAATAAAGCATTGCTGCCGCGTGTTAACCTGCTGATAAAGCCATGGAAAGAAAAATACTGGAAATATTTTTTAACGCCCAACCAGGTATATCACGCTTTTTTAGCCCTGGTTAACGCTGAGGGGAGACAGAAATGAACAGCCAAGAACTAAAGAAGGCAGGCTTGAAAATCACTTTACCACGTATGAAAGTATTGCAGGTCTTGGAGAAATCAACACCGCATCATTTAAGTGCAGAAGATGTGTATAAGATATTAATGGAAGAAGGAAACGATGTTGCACTTGCAACCGTATACCGTGTACTCACTCAGTTTGAAGAAGCAGGATTAATCAGGCGGCATAATTTTGAAGGTGGTCACGCTGTATTTGAAATGGAACAGGGAGAGCATCACGATCATTTAGTTTGTGTGAAGTGCAGGCAGGTAACGGAGTTTATGGACGAGGGAATAGAGGAAAGACAGATAGAAATTGCAAAAAATGCTGATTTTGTGATCACGGATCATAGCTTGACGATTTATGGGATCTGTCATCGATGTAGAGATAATGTGTTTAAACAAGATTGACAAAAGATGGCCGTTCCTATCTATATGCTGACCTGTTACATCTTTAGAAGGATTAAAATCTGAGCGTGAGAGTGGGCGCTGGTCCTGATGTTGGAGTAGCTAAATCCTGCTGTTGTGTAGATGTAAGTGACTCATCTGCTGCGACGGATTTTTTTAAGTTTGCAGCGAGTGTGGCTGGCGTCAATGTATCTGTGCGCCAGTTCAATATGCCTCCTACAAGCCAGCAGAATGTGCTGGTACCTTGAGTATATAGAAATGGTTCCCCCACAGATGTGCAGAGGTATTTAAGGATAAGAGACTAAACGCTGGTGTTTTTGAATTCCACACCACCCTTTATAGATGATGTGGAAGTAGGTAGTCAGCTTTTCTATGGGTTGAATATCTTCCACAAGAAAATAACAAAGATAGCCACTGGTGCGATAAAGCGATTAGCCAGCGACCAAAAGCATAGCCACCAGCCTTTTTTGCTCCAATTTAGCTCGTTTGAAATAAAGTTTTTTGGAAGACGCCATCCCACAAAAATCGCCATCAACAGACCACCTAACGGTAGCATAATAGAACCCGTTACAAAGTCTAAGACTGTGAAAAAGGTAGTTCCGAACACGCTGAATTGTTCGGGGTTACTAAACGATACTATAGTGCCAATGCCTAGTATCCAAGTCACAATACCTATGACGATACTTGATTTGGCACGGCCCACTTTAAGCGTCTCCATCATCCAAGCAACGGAAACTTCCAGCAGAGATATAACCGAAGTGAATGCCGCAAATAAGAGCATCAAAAAGAACAACGTAGCGAAGAAGCTGCTGAAGGGTAAACCACTAAAGGCCAAGGGCAAGGTCTTAAAAGCTAAGCTGGGGCCTTGATCAGGTGACATACTATTAGCAAACACAATGGGGAAAATGATGAGCCCGGCAATCACCGCAACAAAAGTATCGGCAAAAGCAACTATGGTTACGCTGCGAACGATGGAAGTCTGGCTCGGAATATATGCACTAAATGTCAATGTGATCCCCAACGCGATATTTAAACTGAAGAATGCTTGCCCCAATGCCATGAGTACAACCTGCGTGTTTAAGGCAGAAAAATCTGGCTTGAACATGAAACTGGCCCCTTCATAGAAAAAGCCAGTTGTCATAGCGTAGCCCAGCAATATAAAGATGAGTAAAAACATGGCGGGGAACATGAACATCACTAGGCGTTCTAAGCCCTTTCTGACACCTTTGAGTACAACCACAACTGATAGAACAGCTAATAAGGTGTTGTAACCCAGCATCCGCCAAGGATCGCCTAGTAATTTAGCAAATTCAGCTTGGCTCTGTGCTTCAGTGAATTCAGAAAAATGGCCAGAAATAGCTTGTAGCAAGTAATTGACAATCCAGCTAGAAACGACCATGTAGAAACTCATAATCAAGAAGCTGGTAAGTACGGCTAAGGTTCCCACCCACTTCCAATTGGGGGAACGGTTAGCACGTATAGCAATATCCCTGTAAGAAGCAGAGGGATTTTGGCGGCCAATTCGACCGAGTGCAGCCTCGGAAGCCAGCAGTGGGATGCCTAAAATGATGACGAAGGCAAGATACATCAGGACGAATGCCCCACCGCCATTTTCACCAGCGAGATATGGAAATCGCCAGATATTACCTAAACCAACGGCCGCTGCGATGGCAGCAAAAACATAAGCAAGTGTAGAACTCCAACGTACATTTTGTTGCATGTTAACTCCTAACGGTTTTTCATAATCCATTTTTAATGGCGCTCACTATAAAAATTTTCGAGCACCTGTCTATATATCTATTCAACTTGAAGATGTTGGGTTTACGTCCTTCACATTGAGACAAAGCCAGGGGACTTTTTAAGGGGGAAATGTTTTTTTATCTCCTTTAAGTTCAAGATACTATGCCGCTCACATCTAAAAACTCTTTTCTTAATTCCAAGAGCCAGTATCTTAAATTGCGAGCGGTATAAAACGCTTTATCTAGCTTTAAGTTTACTAAATTCAGTCTGAACTTCTTCAAATTTTTTGGTGATGACCGATGAAGGCGGTTTGCTCATCAGGCTAACAGTGATGATAGCGATGGTAGCAAACAAGAAACCAGGGATTATTTCGTACAATCCGAGCCAGCCGTAAGCCTTCCAAATGATAACGGTAGTTGCGCCGACAATGATGCCCGCAATCGCGCCATTACGTGTCATCCTTTTCCATGAGAGTGAGAGTAATACGATTGGACCGAACGCAGCACCAAAACCCGCCCAAGCATAGCCAACCATTGTTAGGATGCTTTGCGTGTTAGTAGCAGCGATCCATATCGCACAAAGTGCAATACCAAATACCATGGCCCTACCAAACCAAAGTAGTTCTTTTTGGGAGGCTTTTTTGCGTAGAAAAGTTCTATAAATATCTTCAGTTAATGCGCTAGAGCAGACTAATAGTTGACAGGCTAATGTGCTCATAACAGCGGCCAAAATAGCGGCTAGCAGAAATCCCGCGACCCATGGGTTGAAAAGCTGCTTAGCTGTTTCTATGAATACGACTTCTGAGTTTTTTATGACGTTGGCAGCTTGGTCAAGATGGGTGCCAAAATAAGCCGCGCCAAATAGTCCTACACTACACGCACCTATTAGGCAGAATGCCATCCATGTGATGCTGATACGACGTGCTTTGGGAATAGTCGCAGCGGACTCAGCTGCCATAAATCGAACTAGGATATGTGGCTGGCCAAAATATCCTAAGCCCCAGCCAATCAAAGAAATGAGTGCAATAGTGTCTAAATTTTGAAAGAGCGATAAGTGGGTGGGTGTAACAACAGGCGTTTCACTAGCAACGTTGGCGGCTGCGCTCTCTACCAGTAGATCTAGGGGAGCAGCGCTGGCTGCAAGGATATTAAAGCTTTCTGCAAATCCACCATTGGCATAGACCAGCATAAGGGGTGCCATTATGAGTGCAGTAATCATTAGTGAACCTTGAATAGTATCCATCCAGCTCACAGCTAAAAAACCACCGACGAACACATAGGTGATAGTTGCAGCAGCGCCTACCCAAATAGCCGTTTCGTAGGGTAGATTGAACATATCTTCAAATAAACGTGCAGCAGCGACAACCCCTGATGCACAGTAAAAGGTGAAGAAAATTAAAATGGTTATTGCTGTGAAAATTCTCAGGATATTGCTATGGTCTTGGAAGCGGTTGGTAAAATAGTCGGGGAGCGTAAGCGCATTATTACATCTTTCGGTATAAATTCTTAACTTTGCAGCGACAAATCGCCAGTTTAACCAGGCGCCTATGACTAAACCTATGGCAATCCACACTTTGGATAAACCGAATAAAAAGACAGCACCAGGTAAACCCATCAGAAGCCAACCACTCATATCGGAAGCACCTGCAGCAAGCGCGGTTACAAAACTTCCCAAGCGGCGTCCTCCCAGAATGTAGTCAGAGAGATCCCTAGTTGCACGGTAGCCAAGCCAACCGACTAGCAATACAGCAACTAAGTAAATGGAAAAGGTGACGAGCAAGGGACTTATCATAGGGTGGCTCCTTCGTTGAGGGGGTTTTGTCTTATCATTACCTTGTAAATTTACAGCTGGCGGATACTATATTATTCTGCCAGCCGAAACCAGATCCTCTATTTCACACCCAATAAGCCGTTTTTGTCATCACTTTAGAAAACAAGGCCATCATTTTTTTGATAGGCTTGGGTAGTGCTACAGCGCCTATTTCTACAGCCATGGTGGCGTGTTCTGATTCATCTGCTCGCATCTGCGATACAATTTTTCGGCTCTTATGATCTTCTGAGGGTAAGTTCTCCAAGTGTGCTTCTAAATGTCTGACAACTTGTTCTTCTGTTTCTGCTAGAAATCCCAAACTCCATTTGTCGCCTGCAAGCCCTGCAAGAGTGCCTATGGCAAAGGATCCGAGATACCAAATAGAAGATAAGTGACTAATGTGGCCACCGAGTTCTTCTAACCGTTGTGCGCACCAGGCAAGATGATCATTTTCTTCCTCAGCGGCTTGTTTCATAGATGTTCGTGTAGCAGCAGACCGCGCTGTCAGTGCTTGCGCTTGATACAAAGCTTGTGCGCTGATTTCGCCAGCGTGGTTAACGCGCATAAGGCCAATACTATGTTTGCGTTCGCTAGGGGAAATGTTCGTATCGGGAGTGTCAATGGCGGGATTAGGGCGCTGTTCAGCGGGACGATTGAATATGGTGCGTATACCTTGATCAAGTTGTATAAGGCAGTGGTCTAATTTTGAGTAGTGTCGGTGCATGTTAGTTCTCTTGTTGCTGGGAAAGCGTTAGATACATTTGATGTAGTTTTTTAATCTGTTGTCTTAGCGTATTCAGGTCGCCATTATTTTCAATTACATCATCGGCTTTTTCTAAGCGTTGTTCTCTAGGAATTTGAGATTTTATGATCTGTACAATCTGTTTTTCATCGATGTTATCTCTTGCCTTAGTTCGCTCGACTTGTATTCCAGGAGTAGCATCTATCACTAGAATTCTGTCGACAAGGGTATCTTCAATTTCTGCTTCCATCAATAATGGTGCTGAGACAATACAATAAGGCGCACTGATTTCATGCTTTTGTCGAAGAATTTTACTAATGATCAGAGGGTGTAATAGATGTTCTAGCCAAATTTTTTCTTGAGGCTGATCAAAAATGATTTGCTTAAGTATGCGCCGATTGATGTGTTGGTTTTCATCAAGGATATATTTGCCAAAGTGCCGCACAATTTCATCGAATGCCGCTTGTTGAGGCGTCATTAATTCTCGTGCAATAACGTCAGCGTCAATGATGGGAATGCCAAATGAGGAAAAAATATGAGTGGCAGTTGATTTTCCAGAACCAATGCCGCCAGTTAGACCAATACAGAGCATGCTAGTTATCCACTAAATAGGGAACGCTCATTGTAGAGGGTGGGGAGGTGATTGACAATTTGTTGGAGCGGAAGAGGATTTGTCGATGCTGATCAGCGGCGCCCCCTCTCTTCATAGAGAGAGGGAATAAACGCGCCGGATGAGGGGAAATACGCTCAACCTCGTCTAAAAACTGGGCATTTATACCAATTTTGAGAGGGAGTGCCCTACTACATTTTCCGCCGTTCTTTGAAACCGGCTGCTCTTTCTTCATTGTGATTATTGTTTGGCTTAAGCCCAAAATAACCACCGAAACAGCTCGCAACTGCGCTCAAGAAAAATAAGATAAAGGTTAAGAATAGGGACTTACCTAAATCATTGGCAGCTTCCTCCGCATTTACTACTGTTGTTCGTTGGGAGTTAATGCTTGAAACAACATTGCTTTGATTCCTTTCAGATACTGTCGCGGCATCTCTATTGGTGGTGAGAACTATTGAAGTGGGGTCAGATAACGAATGGTTCCGCATAGACATAAATTGAGCGGCATTTGCAGTCAATATTATCGTTAAAACCAGCGACAAACACCAGGTAACAAGACCATATAAAGCGCCAAAATGCCGGTTAAAACAGGACATGCGTGCTAAATATCCTGCCACCCAACCTGCAAAGAACATACTAACAATAGCGCCAATAGTCAGCCCAATAAATCCACCCACTGCTAAGGTAAGCATACCCTGACGGTCAGTTGTAAACGCAGAAAGTCCGATGGCTATACCAAATAAATTAAGCAAAAAACTTGTTCCTAGTCCAACTAAGGCACCAGCAATAATGGCGCTCCAAGAAACACATTTAATGCCACAAAAATGTTCATGAGGTGAACGACTTGAAATTTCCGTATGTTGGTCAATCATTGGATTCTCCTTAAGTTAAGAAAATTAATTGGTGGTATTTTAAAAAATACGAGCAAGTACCCAAATAAGTACAAGTAGTGTAACAGGTACTCCAAGAAGCCAAGCAAGTAAATAACCCATGATAATCTCCTTTTAGATTTAAAAATTCCTGCCACAATAGACAAGGCTATTTTTTCTACCCCTAAATTTTTTATTTTAGAGGAACCATTTTTTTATCATATACGTCGAGTTCTAGACTGACGTCGATCCGAGTATAGTGCACAAATTAGAATTCCGCTCGGCCAATTAATTTTTTTTACACTTTTTCTCGATTTGACATAAATTTCAGATAATTGATAAATGTGCATCCAGCTATCTCGTATTTTTCTCTAAAGACACATTCAATAACAAGTCTTTAGAGCGTAAGTCATAATAACTAGCAAATGAAAATTTACGAAAAATTAGTGAGGCAGATTTGCTATTTGATTTTTTGCGAATCGTATTTTATTTGTAAATATCCTTCAAATGCTAAATTTCTCTTTTTTTGTATATTGGCAATAATTGAATGCATGAATTTAAAAATAAATATCGCTTCATTAAAGATTTTTTTTATAGATTTAGATTTGTTTAATAGATCTATAAAATGTTACACCTATGATTGGAAATTTATCCGGATGAGTACTACGCTTACAATGCAAGCTTAAGGATCAGACCAAAGTAAGTCTGAGTTTTTAATAATGTAATTAAAGGAGTACACATTATGAAAAATAATCAAAAAGAATCGCAGCGCCAGCAATCCACTAAAAAAGCTGGGCAACAAAAGGTAGGTAGCCATGATATGAGTAAATCTTCTGGCCGCCATGATGAAGATAAACATAAAACCTCTGGGAAGACATCATCTAGAAAATCATAAGATGATAAAAGACAGCCTGCTTTAAAGAAGGTTAGAGTGTTCCTGAACTTCTCAGAGAAAAATTTCTAAAATTTAAATTCAACTAAAGGAGCAGTATATGAACGACTCAAAATTTCCATCCGACATTGTTAGCAGTAGACAAGTAGTAGGAGTAGCTGTAAAAAGCCCAGCAGAGGAAGACTTGGGTAAAATAGAAGAAATCATGTTAGATAAATTTTCGGGTACAGTTCGTTATGCAGTTTTGTCCTTCGGTGGATTTTTGGGCATGGGCGATAAATTATTTGCCATCCCATGGAAATCATTCAGTTATAACCCTGAATTTGAAGCATTTATTTTAAACGTCAGTAAGGAAAAGTTAGAAAATGCTCCTGGTTTTGATAAAGATCACTGGCCTAATGCTAATGACCTCTCTTGGAGCGAAAGTATTTCTAAGTATTACGATGTTTAATCATTAGGACAAAACATGAAGGCTTGAAGCTCAATCAACTTTGCCATTGAGCGTCAAGCCATATTGCTAAACAAGCTGAAGCAGCAACAAGGAAGTGCCCAAACCTTTGATGACACGGATGTCACCTTAGCTCCTCGCGTATGCCTTCATGCCTGTTTGCCGTTACATCTGACTGCCTCAACAAATTGATGCAAAATTTCTTAACCTAATGACAGTTGGATGATCTGTTACTATTTATTTTCTTTAATGTAAATCGTTAAATCCCGACCGTTAAATATAATAGGATTCTCAATAATATTCGTAGAGATTTGTCAAAACTACACCTAATATCAGATAAGGGCCAAACGGAATAGGCTCTGTTAAGCTTCCTCTTTTCTTCAAAAATAACCTGCTAATACCAATGACGCTACCGACCAAGGAAGCAATAAATAGTGTAGGCAATAGTGCATGTACGCCCCACCACGCACCAAAAATTGCAAATAATTTGCAATCTCCCAATCCTAATCCTTCTATCCCTCTTAAGTGCTTAAATATTCTAGAAACAGAATATAAAGATGAATAACCAATTATGGCGCCCCAAATGGCTTGTTGTGTTGAAGTAAGTAAATCAAAAGAATTGACAAATAAACCTACCCACAAAAGAGGGAGGGTAATGGCATCTGGCAATAAATGATGCTCACTATCAATAATGGCCAAAAGAAGAAATCCACAGGCTAGCGTAAGGTAGGGCAGAAGTAGCCATGAGGCTCCTACCTCATAAATGAGGAGCGATAATATGATGATGGTAGCAATTTCAACCACCATACATCGCAATATGAAATATTTTGTTACTCTATGATCATGAATTTTTTTGCATAAAAGATATCGTGTAACTAACAGTATTGTTCCCCAAGGAAAGGCATGCTCGAAATATTTTAGCTGTGAGGTTTTTTGAAGATAAGGCTTCGAGTAATAGCCCTCAAGGGCGTAAGGTAGGAAGGTGGCAGTCCAGTTTAAAATATTTCCAATTAATATACTGATGAAAATAATAATAGGGATAAAATAAAAAAAATAGAGGTTGCTGCTAGATAATAGCGTAAGGTCATTCATTTGCTTATATCACTGTGCCAATGTTGAAAATAGGTAGATACATTGCGATCACGACTGTACCGACAACCAAGCATAGGAAAATCATAATTGCAGGTTCTAATAATTGCCCCAAGTTATAAACAATATCATCTACGCGTTCTTCAAAATATTCCCCTAGTTTTTTTAGCATATCATCTAAGGTTCCGGAATGTTCGCCAATGGCTATCATTTGAATGGCAGTTTCTGGAAATCTTTGAGTATCTTTTGCTGATGCATAAATAGCATGCCCTGCCATAACTTTTTTATAAATATCAGTAAATGCTTTCTCATAAATTCGATTATTAGAGATTTTCGCAGTAAGTGAAAGCGCTTGTGTTAGTGATACGCCTGTGTGTAGCAAGATGGAGAGGGTATGAAAACTTCGAGCTAATATGGACTGTTTTAGAATATTCCCGAATATGGGTACATTTAGATATAAAATATCTAAAAAAGAAGCGCATTTTTCAGATCTTAGTAATAATATTTTCACTATAATGAGAGAGAAAAACATTATAATGCTTATTAGATTTAAATTTACATACATTGTATTGGATACAGACATGATAATTTGAGTAAGTATGGGAAGTTCTGCGCCAACATTTTGAAAAAGTTCTGCGAACTGTGGGACAATAAATATAAGCAGGCCAATGGTAACAGTAAGAGAAATCGTGAGTACAGTGATCGGATAAAGTAATGCTTTTTTGATGATGCGTTTTAGCTTTATGCTTTTTTCTTGATGTTGAGTAATATTTTTGAGCATCATGGCTAAAGTGCCTGAATGTTCTCCTGCTTCTATGAGACTACAAAAAATATCATCAAAATAAGGGGAGCAGCTTCTAAAGGTGTCAGAGAGTGATTTACCAGCATCTACCTGTTTCCTGATTTTATGAATGACATTTTTTAAGAGGGATTTATATGCATTTTTTTCAGTTATGGCCAATGCACTTGTTAATGGAATATTAGCGGATATTAAGTTTGAAAGCTCTTTAGTAAATGCTGAAATGTCCTGCGTTCTTATTTTCTTATTTAGTCTGAAAGACGTGGATATATTTTTTTTCTTGATACCGAGAACGGTGATGCCTGTTTGTTTTAAAGTAACTATTGCTGATTGTTTATCGAGTGCTTCGTTTTCACCCTGTATTTTCATTCCATTTTTGTCTACGCCTTGCCACCTAAACAATTGTTGTTTCCTTGATTTGTCTGCCATTAAAGTATCACTCTATAAGCTTCGTCCAATGTGGTTATTCCCGCACGTACTTTTTCTAATGCGGAAGATTGAAGAGGCTCAAAGCCTTGTTCATAAGCTCTGTTTTTTATTTTATCAGCACTTGCTTGGTCTATAATAAGACTCTTAATGTCATGAGTCATAGGGAGAAGTTCAAAAATACCTATGCGTCCGCTATATCCTTTAGTGCAATGTTCACAGCCAGTGGCCTCATATATTTTGAGCGTATCAAAATCATTTTCTTTAAAGCCCGCATCCGATAATACTTTCTCTGATGGATAAATTAGAGATTTGCAGTGTGAGCACAATTTTCTGACTAGCCTTTGTGCCAATATTAAGCGCGTAGCATCAATTAAGTTGAAAGATGCGATGCCCATCATCTGTAATCTATTAATAGTTTCGTAGGCACTGTTAGTATGCAGTGTAGATAGTACCAAGTGGCCCGTCTGTGCGGATTTAATTGCGATCTCTGCCGTTTCTTTATCTCTGATCTCTCCTACCATAAGGATGTCAGGGTCTTGTCTTAGAAAAGCGCGAAGAATAATAGGAAATGTTAAGTTGGCTTTGTGATCGACATTTACTTGATTTACACCGCGTAATTCAATTTCCACGGGATCTTCAACTGTGGAAATATTTTTGTCTAAAGTATTGAGTAGATGAAGCGCGCTGTAAAGCGTGAGCGTTTTACCACTGCCCGTGGGGCCCGTCACTAAAATCATTCCTTGAGGTTTTTTAATTTCTCTGAGAAATAAGGTCTGTTGTGCCGCATTCATTCCAAGCTCGTCAATGTTGAGAAAAGCGCCCTCGCTCCTTAAAATACGCACCACAGTTTTTTCACCAAATAATGTAGGGCATGTACTGATTCGACAATCTCTGAATGTTTCTGCGTTTGCACTAATATTAAATCGACCATCCTGAGGTAAACGTTTTTCTGCAATATTTAAGTTAGACATGATTTTTAGTCTTGCAGTAATGCGTTGTGTGACATCAATAGGTAGTTCTGTGATCTGATGTAAAATTCCATCGATCCTCAACCGAATGCGATAGATTGATTTATAAGGCTCAAAATGTATATCAGAGGCTGATTTTTGTATGGCATCTACCAGAATATGTTGAACAAACGTTATAATTTGCTGATCACTTTCTGCATCATCGACAACGAATGGCTGGTTGAATGTCTGGTATTGCTGTTCATTTAAATAGTCTCTAATGAAGCTTGATAATTTATGCCACTCAGTGATCACAGCCTGTATTTGAAAATGTGTGTGGAATTTTAATATCTTGCAGGCACTTAACTGGGCAGGCTCTCTGATGGCTAATTGGAGCGTGTTGTTTTCGATGAGTATGGGTAGTACATGATGCTCTTTTATAAATGCATCATTAATTAGATTTCTGGGAATATTTTCTATGGCAATATCATGGAGATTGACGTAGTTGAGATGGAGGCTATGAGATAAAGCTAATGCAATTTCTTTGGGAGGAATATGTTCTTCTTTAATTAGAAATTGTGTAGTTGAGCATTGGGCTGTTTGAGCAGAAATACTGATACGCTCAGCATCTTCAACAGTGATACGCGTCGCTTTGAGCAGATGTGAGAGCAGGGGATCTGTGAGTACGATAGAAGACGTCATTGGCGTGGCCTATTGCTAAAGAGAAAGTAGGTTACGGCGTCCTCTCTAACAATTGCAATACCGTAAATGCTTACTTATACTCCCCGTCCTTCCAAAATGCCGAAGTAGCTCAGTTGGTAGAGCAACTGATTCGTAATCAGTAGGTCGGAGGTTCGACTCCTCTCTTCGGCACCATTTAAAAAAAGATTTCCAAAGAAAGCTATAGAAAAAAATCACACCCATGCAGTGAGGGTCTATTGCGAGTAAGTTGAATGTTCAGAAAATACAAGCCTGCTGAACTAGATAATCTGAGGGCACATCCACACCGTCATTGGTGGTCTATGGTTGCGCTCTTCGGCGTGATGATTTCAGGTATTAGTATTGATTTAAATGTTCCCTCTTTACCCGCGATAGCTCATTACTTCGATGTAGAGAAAGGTCTTGTTCAGCTAACAATTACTGCTTATCTGTTTGGAATGGGATTCTCCCAACTCCTAGCAGGTGTTGTGTCCGATAGTGTGGGTCGTAAGAGGCCTTTTATCATCGCCATCGTCTTTTATATCATCTGTAGTTTACTGTCTCCTTTGTCGCAAAATATTTATCAGCTGATCGCATTAAGATTTTTTCAAGGCATGGCAGTGTCTGTTTGTTCAGTCTCCATGAGAGCTATCATTCCTGATTTGTTTGAAGGAACTGCGTTTAAAAAGATGGCAAGTTACATGAGCATTGCTTGGTCAATTGGCCCTATTGTTGCGCCAGCTATAGGTGGTTATCTGCAGGCTTATTTTGGTTGGCAAGGGCCTTTTTATTTTTTAGCTGGGTATGCCGCAAGCCTATTATTGCTGATGGTCTTGTTTGTTCCTGAAACACTTCACAGAACTTCAATCTTTAAATTAAGCCACGTCATCAGAAATACTAAGTGCATGTTGTCTAATAAAGGCTATGTACTATGCATGATTTATGCTGGATTACTTTATTCGATGTTGGTGTTGTTCGGAGTAGCTTGTCCCTTTTTGATTCAGAACGTTTTAGGTTATTCTGCAATTGACTTCGGCCATATTGCTTTATTAATGGGATTCGCATGGCTTTTAGGGAACTCTTCTAGTCGACTCATGTTAGAGCTATCCCCTCATATCAAAATAACAGTTTGTTTTTGGCTAATGTTTGTGACTGCAGCTGGAATGCTGATTTGCTCGTTTTACGTTGAAACCAATATTTATAATATAGTTATTCCTATTTTTTTCCTCATTTACCTAGCAGCTATTATTTTTCCTAATTATTATGCCAAGGCTATGACATTGTTTCCCGAAATGTCAGCTTCAGCCAATGCATTGATGGGGTCAAGTTTTGTAATATGTGCTGGGTTAGTAACAATATTGGTTTCTGTATTTAAAATGGCAACGCAAATACCTCTTTCATTGATTTATATGGGATTGGTAAGTATATGTATGAGTATTTATTATATGACGGGGAAAGCTAAGATATTGGAGGCATAGGTTTTTTATTGCTAAGACTACATTTAATCTCCTAATCCTGTCATTCTCTCTATTTTCGCGAGCACGTCTCTTATCAGCAATACATGTCTTTGTAGGTTTCTGATCTAGAAAGAGTTGCAAAAAGTGCCAGACTTGATAGAGTTTAGAGTATGAAAATGAAACCTTTGACTGAAACTAATCCTTATTTAAAAGATCCTGTGCGGAGAGAGGAGCTTGTTGCTCGAGCCGTAAAAACGTCAGGTGGTGTAAAAGGAATTAAGACTGTTGGTGATTCTAAAAGTGGTCATATTGAAATCCCGCGTAGAGGCGGCAAAAAAATCTATGCCTTTGTTAAACAGACTGCCTCAACAAAGTAGCAAAAATATCTCGCATTGGTAAATAATCTCTGTTAAGTCCAGCATGAATAGCCTTTATATATTGTTCAAAACCATCTGGCTTTTCAAGCAGGCCTATTGCTGAATAATTTAATGGTGGCATATTTGCTTGGGTGGCCATGAGGTCCGCTAACAAGCGGGCAACTCTTCCGTTCCCTTCGCGGAAAGGATGAATTAAAATCTGTATTTTTTTAAAAACTGCTGCTCTAAGATTTTCATCAATGTTTCTATTTGTCTCGGAGCTGCAAATGGGAAACCGCTCTTCTCCATCATTACTGTCCGGTATTTTCCAGCCATTTGATAAACATCTCCTAACCAAAGCTCATGGATGTTACAAATGTCCTCCGCTTTAAATTGGTAATCTTCTCCCTAGATGTTCAACAATGCCAATTCCGTGCGTTTCAATTCACTCTGCTCGATTTCATCCATGACTTCTTTTGATTTAATGCCTAAGTAATTTTTGATCACTTCATCGTTTGAATCTGATTCGAAGTCCTCATCAGAAGAGACAGAATATCGTTTGGAACTTTTAAATGTCATTTTAGACCTAATATTTTGGGACCGGTGCCGCCTTTGGCGTTAAGAAAGCCACACAAAGCCTCGCAGGCTGGCTTCAATTGAGCAGTAGAAGTTTTGAATTCTAAAGTTTCTGATTCGCCTTGTGAGATCAATGCTCTCAGTTGTCGTAGATTCATGATCTTATCTGTCCTTTTGAAAGAATGGTGGTTATGCTGCCTTATTTTAAAAAAGTTCGCTACCGCCCCATTCCCGCCCCATTCCCGCCCCATTCCCGCCCCATTCCCGCCCCATTCCCGCTCCGTTCCCGTAAGGTAAAAAATTAATTATTAGGATCATGAGGATAATATATTGTGCTTACTGACTTTTTTATTTAATTTCTTCTCGAAAGCAGCTGGGCCTTCCAGTTGTTACTATTAAAGGAGATTTGTTATGCAGTTCTTTAAAGAAGCAGTGATGCAGCCTAGATTTCCACGGAGCACGCTTGAAGGGGCGATAAAAGGCCTTTTAATAGCCGCTGTAATTTGGACTGTTTATGACGCGCTTGATCCAATACCCCAGACAAGAGAAGAAAGGGTATCTGAGACCCAAATAATTGTGAATGGCTATATATTATTTTTATCAATAGGCCTAATTTGTGGTTTGTTGGGAGAAAGTTTTCTAAATAATGACCAACAAGCCTCCCAGTTAAGGAGGTGATCATGGGGCGGGTGTATTGAGTCATATGCCGGATATTGTTACAGGCAGATTCTCCGCTTCCGTTTTTCTGTGCTATAAGTAAAAATTTCACATGACAAAACTGTAATGCTACTGTCATGATATACTGTTCCTTGCTTCAATATACTTGATGCATTGTTCATTTCAATCAATAAGGAGATTTGCTATGAAAAAACAAACCATAATTTCTATCGTTGGTGGATGCTTGCTAGCTTTTTCTACACAGATTGCTTTGGCAGAGGATATTCCAGTGAGTTCAGCCCAAATGTCATCTATTTTGCAAAGCCTGCAAGCAAAAGGTTATAACAATGTCAAGAAAATCAAATTCACCGATGGGAAATATGAAGCTCGAGCAGTGAACGCACAGGGTAAGATAGAAAAGCTAGATATAAACGCACAGACAGGAGCTATTCTTGATGGGAAAAAACCGGCCAAAAAAATGATTACAGCCCTAGAGGTTGCTACAAAAGTGGAGGCTGCAGGATATCGTAGCATCTATAAGCTTGAAGCTGACAGTGGTAAGTATGAAGTTAGAGCTCTAGATAAAGATGGCAAGAAAGTGGAATTAGAGATTGATGCCACAACAGGAGAAATTAAGAAGGATTGATTTTTAAGGAACAAGAGTTGTTTTAAAGAAATCTTAGGGGGGGGGCTTTTGTCCCCCTTTTCACTACGACTGAATTATGGCGACAGGTTTGCATGGCTATCTACAATATCCCAGAAAATATCCCCAAAACTATCTTCCGCACTTATGATATTCGCGGAATTGTCGGCGAACAGCTCGGACCGGATCTGCTTTATGCCATTGGTTTGGCCATTGGTTCGGAAGCGCACGCCAGAGGGCAACAGCAACTTGCTATTGGGCGAGATGGTAGGCTTTCGGGTCCGTTACTTTGCGCAGCACTTAAAGCGGGCATATTAGATAGTGGGCGTGATCTCATCGACATAGGTCTTGTTCCGACGCCCGTACTTTATTTTGCGACACACTTTTTGGGTACGCAGTCTGGGCTTATATTGACCGGTAGTCATAATCCTTCAGATTACAATGGCATCAAGATAGTGTTAGAGGGAAACACCCTAGCTGAATCGGACATACAGGCACTATATGACAGAATGGTTGCGCGTAATTTTGTCTATGGAAAGGGAAAGTTAGAAGAACGGTGTATTGGCAAGGAATATATCGAACGCATTACCCAGGATGTTAAGCTCAAACGTCCCATGAAAATCGTGATTGATGCAGGTAATGGTGCAGCGGGCGAAATCGCGCCTATTTTATTCCGTGCATTGGGCTGTGAGGTTATTGAACTCTTTTGTGAGATTGACGGACATTTTCCTAACCACCATCCTGATCCTACAGTTGAAGCCAATCTCACGGATCTTCGGGCATCGGTGCTTGCCAATCAAGCAGACATTGGGCTTGCTTTTGATGGCGATGGTGATCGGCTTGGCATCTTAACTAATAAAGGGGAGCTTATCTGGCCAGATCGCCAAATGATGTTATTTGCTCAAGATGTGCTCACTCGCCAGCCCGGTGCTGAGATTTTATTTGATGTTAAATGCACCATGCATCTGCCTCGTGTGATTGAAAAAGCAGGTGGTAAACCGTTCATGTGGAAAACTGGACATTCATTACTTAAAGCAAAGATGAGAGAAAAACAAGCGCCATTGGCAGGTGAAATGAGCGGTCATATCTTCTTCAAAGAGCGTTGGTATGGTTTTGATGACGGGCTCTACGCAGGCGCAAGGCTGCTTGAGATTTTGAGCCAGACTGTGCAAAGTGTGGAGGAAGTGTTTCGTGCACTTCCTAATAGCGTTAACACCCCAGAAATCAAAGTGATGATGCGCTCCGAGAAAGATAAAGTGATGTTTATGGAGTCGCTGATTCAGGTGGCTAAGTTCTCTAACGCAACAGTCAATCAAATCGATGGTATACGTGCAGATTTTCAGGATGGTTGGGGATTGGTGCGGGCTTCGAATACGACACCTTGTTTAACACTTCGATTTGAAGGTGATAGTGTGGAGGCAGTTGAACGTATTAAGCGTGAATTTCGAGAAAATCTTTTGTGTATTGATTCCCAGTTAGAGATAACTTTTTAGGGGGAATCGCTGAATAAGTTATGCCATTCTTGCAGAATATGGGGATATCTCTTAGAATCCCCGCCCTTTATCTATTAGTTATAACGGAGCTAACACATGAATGCGGTTATTAAAAGCGGTGGGAAGCAGTATAGGGTGGCAGAAGGGCAAATACTCAAGTTAGAAAAACTGTCCGACAAAGATACTATCGGCGATAGCGTCACTTTTGACCAAGTCCTGCTAGTTTCAAACGCTGATGGCGTTAAGTTAGGCACACCTACCATCAATGGTGCGAGTGTGAAAGCCGAGATTGTTGGTTTGGGACGGCATAAAAAAGTAGAAATTATTAAATTTAGACGTCGTAAGCATTATATGCGTCGTGCTGGGCATCGTCAGTACTACACAGAAGTAAAGATCACTGAAATCCAGGGTCGCTGATACATTTAACCCTGAACACTTGAATCAGTGTTCAATAAAGAAGTCCTTATCCATAAGAGGTTTTAAAAATGGCACATAAAAAAGCTGGTGGTAGCACGCGTAATGGTCGTGATTCCAAACCTAAATATCTTGGTGTAAAGAAGTTTGGTAGTGAGCGTGTCCTTGCTGGCAACATTATTGTTCGTCAACGTGGTACACGTTTCCATGCTGGGGAAAATGTTGGCCTCGGTCGTGACCACACTATCTTTGCTAAAGTAGATGGCATTGTGAAGTTTTATGTACGTGGCGCGTATGGTCGCACCTTTGTCTCAGTTGTTCCCTTTGAAGACAAAGACCAAGCTGCATAGGACTGTCCGTTTCCGTTTGAAAGCTCATCTGTTACATCACTAGAGATTGCACCGTTGAAATTCGTAGATGAAGCCATTGTTCATGTTGAAGCTGGCAGTGGTGGACATGGCTGCTTGAGCTTTCGTCGTGAAAAATTCATTCCCAAAGGCGGTCCAGATGGTGGTGATGGCGGCGATGGCGGCAGTATTTATCTGCAAGCTGATGCTAACATCAACACACTTGCTGACTTTCGCTATAAACGACGTTTTAAGGCTGAACGTGGTGAAGATGGTAGCGGTAGGCAGTGTGCTGGAAAGAAAGGCGAAAGCCTAATCGTCCATGTCCCACTTGGTACGTTGGTATATGACTTAGATACCGATGAGCTGATAGGTGATCTTACAGAACTTGGTCAGACTGTTTGTGTCGCGCAAGGCGGCCATCATGGTCTGGGCAATATTCATTTCAAAAGCAGTACCACACAAGCCCCCAGAAAAACCACGCGCGGCACACCCGGCGAACAGCGTACGCTTAGGTTCGAGTTGAAGCTGCTGGCTGATGTCGGCTTGCTTGGGCGGCCTAATGCGGGGAAATCTAGTTTTATTCGTTCAGTATCAGAAGCTCATCCCAAAGTTGCCGATTATCCTTTCACTACGTTACATCCAAATCTCGGTGTTGTGCGATTAGATATCGATAGTAGTTTTGTTGTGGCAGATATTCCTGGATTAATTGAAGGTGCTGCTGAAGGAGCAGGGCTAGGTATACAATTTCTTAAACATCTTTCTCGTACGCGTCTGTTGCTCCATTTAGTAGACATTCTGCCTATGGATGGTGTTGAACCTGCAGAGGCGGTTACTTCTATTGCCTTAGAACTCAAAAAATACAGTGAAGCATTAGAAAATAAAGAGCGTTGGTTAGTATTGAATAAAACTGATTTATTGCCACCAGAAGACTTAGAGCAACACTGCGAAGATATTGTCAAGAGATTAAATTGGACAGGCCCCGTGTTCAAAATATCGACGTTGAATAAACAGGGTACGCGAGAGCTATGTGCCGCAGTGATGGACTTTTTGCAGAATGAGGAAGTGATTTTTAATACCAGATAAGAGATTTACGGCATAGAAATAGGCAGGAGATTGTGGTGACAGCTCCATCCTATTTAGGATTGCCTAAAAGTTTAGTCCTAGAGCAAGTAAGTAGAAAGAGTGAAGTGAGCCTATGTTAACTTTAGTCTTCAAAAATGCAAAATACGGCACCTTAAAAAGAGAATAAATATAAATAACTAAAAAGGAACCACGTATGCTGAAAAAATATTTACGTATCATCGTATTAATTAGTATAGCGGCAGCCCTGTATTTTATTTTTGGAGGCACATCTTCAGCACCTACTGCTTCTGCTGGAGTTAATAAATCTTCATGTGGCAGCCTAGCAAACACGAAATTACCTTTTATTTTAGTGCTAGATAGTGGTGATTCGTTGATTGAGAGTATTAATCAGTGTGCTAAAGACGCCAAATTAGTTGGCGCTTCAATCAGCGGGCTAGGGCAGCTTCAAAATCCAATTTTGGCAGATGCGCATAGGCCAACTCAAACAAAATTTGATGGCTATTATGAGTTGGCGAGTCTTAATGGCAATATAGCAAGTCACGAAGGTAACTATTACACTCATTTACATGCAGTATTGGGAGATGACAGCTTTCGCAGTATTGCAGGTCATGTTAATGCGGCGACTGTGGGTTTGACTGTAGAGGTGACAATTACTCCGCTTACTGGTTCTTTGAATAGAGCGATAAATCCAGAAACTGGATTTGGCCTGATCGTACATTAATATTAGAACGAGAAAGCAAAAAGGAGGAGGGTAGGGACATGTGCGAGCGGAAACTCGCCACGTCACCGGCCGCCCCGCAAGGATTGCGGGGCTAGAAGTATGCCAATTAATCTCTATTTCCAGCAAATGCACCTAAAATATTTAATAAGCTGACGAACAAGTTAAACAAGGCCGTATAGATGGAGATAGTTGCCATGATGTAGTTTGTTTCGCCACCGTGAATGATATTGCTGGTGTGGTAGAGGATTAAACCAGACGAAAGCAAGGCAAATGCGCCAGATATAACGAGCTGAAAAAGTGGCATTTGGAAAAAAATCCCTGCTAGACTGGCAAGAAATGCAACCATAATTCCCGCAAATAAAAACCCGCCTAGATAGCTAAAATCCTTTTTGGTTGTGAGTGCGTAACCAGACAAAGCTAAGAAGACAAATCCTGTTCCACCCAGCGCTGTCATAACCAACTGCCCGCCGTTTGTGTAACCAGACAGGTAAGCATTGAGAATGGGGCCGAGCATATAACCCATAAAGCCGGTAAAAGCGAATGCTGCGACAATTCCCCAGGCGCTGTTTCTTAGTGCATTGACTAAGAAAGACAAGCCAAACATTCCTACCAGTAAAACAATAATTCCAGGATTTGCGCCTATTGCCATGGAGAAAGCGGCCGTTACTGCACTGAACAGGAGAGTAAGGCTCAGCAGAAAATAAGTATTCCTGAGTACAGAATTTGTTGCCAGAGTAGATGCAGATCCTCTGACAATGACATTTGAGTTGTTGTTCATATTTAAACTCCGGTGAGTTGAGTGAGGGTTATTAATATTATAGTCTCATCCTACTTCAAAATGCTGATTTTTGCATCTTTCCAAGACAAGTACTATATAAAATCCTCTTGTAGGCTTATTTCTAGCCACCTTGGGGCAATCTGCCTATTTTTCAAGTCTTGAACACGATCTCCAAGCCGCTTGTGTTTTTTTAAAAACCACATTATCTTGTGTCGTCTACGCTACAAAAACACAATATATAGTATTTTTCGCTATTTTTCTGCTATTTGATTTATTTCTAAGATAAGCAGTTTTATTCATGGGAGAAGCAACAAAATGGGTACTTTATCTTCAACAACTTACGCACCTTCTCAGCCGTTGGGTACATTCTCAACGCTGAATGACATGGCGCCTGGTACGCTTCGTGTGATTCGCCGTAATGGCACGATCACACCTTACGATGCCTCAAAGATTAGTGTTGCCTTAACCAAAGCATTTTTGGCTGTCGAGGGTACTGAAGCTGCTGCATCGGGCCGCATACGTGATTTGGTACAAGGTATGGCTAGGCAGATTTCAGACACTTTTAGCCGGCGTCTGCCTATGGGCGGCACCGTGCATATTGAAGATATACAAGATCAAGTTGAGCTTACCCTAATGCGTGAAGGCGAGCATAAGGTGGTTAGGGCTTATGTATTGTATCGAGAAGATAGGCGCAAGATTCGAGAAATGGCATCACAAATCAGCGATTCTCAGCTATCCATCGTTATGCCTAATGGTACAAGGGCCCCGTTAGACCAAAAGTGGTTGGCTCAGGTTATAGAAGATGCATGCAGAGGATTATCCGAAGTAGACCCAGAACTTATCTTGAAAGACACTCAGCGTAACTTGTTTGATGGCGCGTCACTAGCTGATGTCGAAAAAGCGTTGACCATGACCGCCCGCACGTTAATTGAAAAAGAGCCCAACTATACCTTTGTTGCTGCGCGGTTATTGTTGGAACAATTTCGCGCAGAGGCATTAACTTTTCTGGGAATGCCCGCAGTGCATCATACGACTTCGTCCATGCAGCAGATCTACCCCTTTTGTCTAAAGAAGTACATTGAAAAGGGCGTGATGCTTGAGCTGTTAGACCCTCAGCTCCAGACATTTGATCTGGATAAACTGGGTCAAGCGCTAGATGCCTCTCGTGATATGCAGTTCACTTACCTGAGCTTACAAACGCTTTACGATCGTTATTTTTTGCATTCAGATGATACGCGCTTTGAGTTGCCACAACTCTTTTTTATGCGCGTTGCTATGGGATTAGCTATCTCTGAAGGTGAGCAAAAAGAAGAACGGGCTATTGAATTTTATCATTTGCTGTCCTCCTTTGATTTCATGAGCTCAACGCCAACTTTGTTCAATGCAGGTACGTTGCGCCCTCAGCTATCTAGCTGTTTCTTAACGACCATTCCCGATGATTTAGACGGCATTTATAGCGCTATCAAAGATAATGCGTTGCTCTCCAAATATGCAGGTGGATTGGGTAACGACTGGACGTCTGTGCGTGCTATCGGCTCACGCATCAAAGGCACCAACGGTAAATCATTGGGCGTCGTACCTTTTATGAACGTGGCTGATGCGACGGCGGTGGCAGTGAATCAAGGCGGCAAACGTAAAGGTGCAGTGTGTGGTTATCTTGAAACATGGCACTTGGATATTGAAGAATTTTTAGAGTTACGTAAAAACACCGGCGATGATAGGCGTCGTACACACGATATGAATACGGCTAACTGGATCCCGGATTTATTTATGAAGCGTGTATTTGAAGACAAAGAATGGACATTGTTTTCTCCTGACGATGTTCCTGATTTACATGATCTTTTTGGGCTTTCATTTGAAAAAGCTTATGTGGCTTATGAGGAGAAGGCCAAGCGCGGTGAAATCAAAAACAGTAGGACAATATCTGCCAGCGTACTTTGGCGAAAAATGTTGGGGATGTTGTACGAAACAGGGCATCCGTGGATCACATTTAAAGATGTTTGCAATATCCGTTCACCCCAACAACACGTAGGAGTTGTGCATAGTTCTAATCTTTGTACAGAAATTACACTTAATACCTCAAGAGATGAGATCGCTGTGTGTAATTTAGGCAGTATAAACTTGGTGCAACATCTCCATGAAAAAGGCACAGGTCTGAACATCGAAAAGCTCAAGCGTACGATTAAGACAGCTATACGTATGTTAGATAATGTCATCGATATTAATTTTTATAGCGTGCCCCAAGCCCGTCGTTCTAATTTAAAGCACCGACCCATTGGGTTAGGTACTATGGGTTTTCATGATGCGCTTTATCATCAACGTATTCCTTATGCTTCTGATGAGGCAGTCATTTTCGCCGACCAAGCTATGGAAATCGTCAGTTATTATGCGATTGAGGCTTCCGCTGATTTAGCAAAAGAGAGAGGGGTATATGAGAGTTATCAAGGATCTCTCTGGAGTCAGGGCATATTGCCTATCGACTCTATTAAATTGCTACAAGAAGCGAGAGGTGTGTACTTAGAGCAAGACCAAAGCCAAACGCTAGACTGGCAGGCCTTGCGTCAGCGTATTGCGACGACTGGCATGCGTAACTCCAACGTGATGGCAATTGCACCTACAGCGACTATATCTAATATCTGTGGTGTGTCGCAGTCTATTGATCCTACCTATCAGAATCTATACGTTAAATCCAATTTGTCAGGGGAATTCACGGTGGTGAATCCTTATATGGTGCGTGATCTAAAAGAGTTGGGTTTATGGGATGAGGTGATGATCAATGACCTAAAATACTACGATGGTAGTCTTAAGCATATCAATCGCGTACCAGAAAGCCTTAAAGCACTTTATGCCACCGCATTTGAAATCGAACCCAAGTGGCTGGTAGACGCAGGATCACGATGTTGAAAAATCTACATTAGCGCATAGCACGTCGCATAATGCGGTGAGGTTGGATGCGCCTCAGGCATGTTCTATTACGGATCCCGATTGCGAAGCATGTCAATAATCTTGCCCTTACTCTTATATGAAACTAAAGGAAATTTGAATGAACACTTTACTCAACTGGAACGAATATAACGAAAAAGGGGACATCCCTGTTTTCACGCCGCCACCACCTAAAGTAGTGCCGGTGTTTGAGTCCAACTCTACACAAAACTGGCCTACGCCTGACGGAAAAAATCACCCGCTTACTTCGCAGTCTCATATAGTGGAGGTGGTTGAAACAAAATCTGAATATAAAACTACCACGCATACACAACACACCGTGCCTGCTGCGGGTTTGGAAGACCTCACCATGGGAGCGGCTCGCATTCGTGTCGATGATAAAAAAATTATCAACTGCCATGCTGACCTTAATCAACTCGTTCCCTTCAAATATCCTTGGGCATGGGACAAATACCTGAGCGGCTGCGCCAATCACTGGATGCCGGGTGAAATCAACATGGCGGCGGATATTAAGCTTTGGAAGAGTGAAGATGGTTTAACCGAAGATGAACGAATGGTTATCAAAAGGAATCTTGGCTTTTTTGCCACAGCGGATTCTCTGGTGGCGAATAATCTTGTGCTAGCGGTTTACAGGCACATCACTAATCCTGAATGCCGTCAGTACCTGCTACGTCAAGCATTCGAAGAAGCACTGCATACGCATGCGTACCAACACGTCATTCAGAGTTTAGGGATGGATGAAGCGGAAGTATTTAATATGTATAGAGAAGTGCCATCTGTCGCCACAAAAGCCATATGGGCGTTGCCGTACACACAAAGCCTCAGTGATCCTACCTTCCAGACAGGTACACCTGAAAACGACCAGCGCTTATTACGTGATCTGATTGCATTCTACGTGGTATTTGAAGGTATCTTTTTCTACGTGGGTTTTACGCAGATCCTGTCTTTAGGACGGCGTAATAAAATGACAGGTACGGCCGAACAGTTCCAATATATTTTGCGTGATGAGTCTATGCACATGAACTTTGGGATTGATGTGATCAATCAAATTAAGATAGAAAATCCCAACCTCTGGACCCCCGATTTTCAGCAAGAAGTTAGAGAAATGATTAAGGTAGGCGTGGAGCTGGAGCATCAATATGCTGTGGATACCATGCCCCGGGGTATTTTGGGCTTAAATGCTCAGATGTTTGAATCCTATCTCCATTACATTGCTAATAGACGTTTGGCGCAAATTGGTTTGGCTGAAATGTACCCAGGCGCAGAAAATCCCTTTCCTTGGATGAGTGAGGTGTTGGATCTTAAAAAAGAGAAGAACTTCTTTGAAACACGCGTGACAGAATATCAGACAGGCGGAGCTTTAAAGTGGGATGAGGAGTAGTTTTCTTACCCCTCGTTCCTACGCGGGAGCATATGAGTAAGGAATGCGCTACCCTACCATCGTCGTCCCGGAACTTACTACTTGGGCTGAGGGATCGACACATTTATTCATAAGCCGCCTCCTCTTGGAAGGCGGCAATTTCATCCCAGATGGATGAAATTTGGATAGGAATTTTCCGCTTAATCATTTGACAGCCTAAATAAAATAACGATATGACACGGCGATGTTTGATTGAGTTGGACTGAAATTGATAGTGGCGTTTCTGTTTTTCTCCTACTAAACCTATGAGCCATGCAATGAGTTGGGTCAACATAGCAATTAATAAAAAAATATCTCTACGCTTTTCTTGCTTTGTTTGACTATTTTCTAAGCCAAGCCCATAACGATTGCTTTTCAGATCCCTAAAAGCCTCTTCTATTGTCATCCGGCGATGGTAAATATTGACCACTTTTTGCGCTGCATTTGCCCCCATGCATGAGGAAGCCAGTAGCCAAGGTTCACGCTGAGAACGTCCATAATTCTTTGAATCCTTATCCTTTTTGATCTCTCCCCCTTTGGTTCTTACTTTCCTTCCGTATAAGCCCTTCTTTACAATATAGAGATGGCTCTCAAATGAATTTTTCTTTGTGAGTATCACCTTTCCTAAACTCACTGCCTCTTTGCTCGCTTCTTTAAACAAATCACTGCACCAGATAAAACGTCGATCTCCCTCTCTCGCGCATCGCCTCATACCTCGTACACGGCCTACGTAATGCCAATCTAATTTCAGTACTTCCTTAAACCAATCATTATGAAAACCTGCATCTGTGACCACAATGGGTTTGCAAGTGTCCGGTAAAATCCTTTTTAAATGCTTTAAAAAAACTTTCTGGACTTCTCTATTACCTGTCTTTTTTACCGGATGACGCTCTTCATAAAGTGTCAGTGCTCTCCCTTCTATCGACAGCGCACTTCGTAAGATAGCATCTTCGCTATTGGGGTACTTACTCCAGTCCACTATAATTTCTGGATGTCGTTTATGGCCAATCAGCAGTTTTGATACCGCTGCCGCTATGTTTGGGTAATCATCCATCAATTTTTCATTGGCCAAGAGCCGGTTGACTTTTTGTATGCCACTCCTTTCATAGATGGGTTTGTTTATTGCTCGACCCAAGGAGGTCAATGTTAAGCGCTTGCTGAGTGCAGCTGCTTCTACCACCTCCGTGAGCGCTTTCACCCTACTGCTATGAATGACAGGGCTGAGTAATTTATGTAAGAATTGTATGGCATGCATGGTTCTGGCTCCTTAGTTCTTTCGCAAAAAAACCAAGTAAACCAGACTTTTCCATGCATGCCCATCCATTTTTTTATAACTCTATGTTTTTAAAAAAATATTCTTCCTATTTTGTGTCGATCCCTCAGC
>JAQSWO010000072.1 GCA_029266595.1 Gammaproteobacteria bacterium | reverse complement strand
ATCAGTTTTTTGAACGCTGTACTTCCGTTACCCGCTGATCAACCTATTGTGGACTTATCCTATCTACCCTCTGAGCAGATTCCGGATATCCCCCTTTTCAAGCGTACGATTGCTGATGTGAAATGTGTCGATACCAACAGACGTGCATTTATTGTGGAAATGCAAATTGATTGGACCAATAGTTTTAAAGAAAGATTACTATTTGGAGCCAGTCAAGCTTTTGTCAGGCAAATAAAAAGGGGTGAAGAATATCGTTTATTGCAACCTGTATACGGATTGGGAATAGTTGCAGATAACTATTCTCAAATAGATGGTGAATGGTATCACCACTACCAAATGGTAAAAATGGGAGATTCGCAAGAACAAAGTGACGTCATTGAGCATCTGCAACTTGTTTTTATTGAGCTCCCTAAATTTCCTGTGCAATCGCCGAATGAGAAAAAACTAAGGCTATTATGGTTACGTTTTCTTAGAGAAATCAATGAAGACACGTGACCAATATTGGGATGCTGTTAGCACAGAGCGGACTCGTTTGTCTGATAAATATATAGAAGGTAAAACAGAAGGAAGAGCGGAAGGAAGAGCGGAAGGGTTAGCTGAAGGCGAACTCAAAGCTAAGCAAACCATAGCGCTTCAATTATTAGCTGAGGGAATATCTCCGGAAAAAACTGTCATGCTAACGGGATTAGCTTTATCAGAAGTCATAAAACTGGTAGACGGCAATGTATAAAACCTACATTGTCATCTGTTCCATATTTAAATTAAGCTGATGAAAGCCACATTTTTCAGTTGCGTAATGGGAATTTTAAGAGAGATTAATAAAGTGAGAATAGTAATTGCCTTGGGCGGTAATGCATTATTGAAGCGAGGGGAAGCGCTGACGATAGACGCACAAAAAGAAAATGCTAAGCGTGCATGCAAACTAATCGCAGAAGTTGCGCGTAGCCACCAAGTCACATTGACGCATGGTAATGGCCCACAGGTTGGTATGCTTGCACTCCAAGCGGCTAGTCATGACGCTTCAAAACCCTATCCTTTTGATGTATTGGATGCAGAATCCGAAGGTATGATTGGTTATCAATTATCACAGCAACTGAGGAATTTTTTATCTGAGAAAAAAATTGCCACTTTGTTAACGCAAATTGAAGTAGACCCAAATGATTCCGCTTTTTTACATCCCACAAAATTCATTGGCCCTGGTTACGATAAAATACAAGCGGAAGCATTAGCACATACTCATCAATGGACTATTAAAGCAGACGGTCAATATTTCAGACGTGTGATTGCATCTCCACAACCTTTGCGTATCCTTGAACTAGAAATTATTAAATTGTTACTTGATGCTGGTGTATTAGTAATTTGTTGTGGTGGCGGTGGCATTCCAGTGATTCGAGAAGCGACAGGTGATTATGAAGGCGTAGAAGCAGTCATTGATAAAGATTTAGCTTCTTCACTATTAGCCAGAGAAATTAAAGCAGATTGTTTTGTAATACTTACGGATGTGATGGGCGTAATGAAAAATTGGGGTGATAGTTTTGCGGAAGTCATAAAAGAAATCGCTGTGTCAGATTTAGAAGCCATGCATTTTCCAGAGGGTTCTATGCTGCCAAAAATTAAAGCTGCCTGTGAGTTTGTTAAAAAAACAGGACATCGAGCTTATATTGGTGCATTAGATGATTTGCCAGAAATTTTAGCAGGCAACGCAGGGACGGTTATAGACTTGACAATTTAAGAGGCTGATTTTTTTAGTATTTTGAATGGACTCTATTATTGCATGAGGTTTCAAAGAGGATAGAGCAGCCTCCTCTTTTTAAAAACGCATATATTTAAGCACGGGCGCTATAATAATGAAGCAGAAAGGTTTCTCTTTGCTTGAGTTGATCACTGTTCTATTGATTATTTGTATTCTCCTTACATTATCTATTCCTACTGGTAGGCATTTTCTTGCTAAAAATCGCGCGGCTTCTACCATAAATACCCTACTGTCCGCACTATACACTGCTAGAAGTGAAGCCATTCAGCGTGGAGAGAAGATCAGCTTTTGTAAAAGTAATGATGAAAAAAATTGTTCGGGAGATTGGTCTGACGGGCAAATTATCACCAATGCTAGCGGAGAAGTGTTGCAGGTTTTACCTAAGTTACCTTCGCAAGATAAATTAGTTTGGCTAGGAAGTTTTGGAAAAAATGAATCTTTAGATTGGCTGCCCACAGGTTACACTGATGGACAGCGTGGTTCATTTTATTATTGCGCACATGACAATGTGGCAGCATCACGTGTGATAGTCGTGTTAAATACGGGCCGTTTATATACGGCTGAGATGGACTCAGCTGATCATGCTAGAGTTTGTGGTAGATAATATTTTAATGTTGCCGTACCAATCCTAGCGAATTTTTATTGATGAGGAACTGAATAAACACCTTGTGATAACGATGCACAGTGACTCACTTTTTCGCGAACTTCATTCTCTAAAAATTTTAGCGCTACAAGTGGGTCCTTGTCTAAGTCTCCTTTTTTATATTTTTTACTAAAGTCATTTATTTTATCATCCGATTCATTAAAGACTTGATCGTATACTAATACATCACTTATTAGATGTCTTAAATCGTTCAAAGATTCGTTGATTTTTTTCTCTTCTGCCTGGTCTAAGGCACACTGTATTTCCCCAATTTTTTGCTCTAATATCTCAACACAATTTTCAGTAGACAGTTTAGGCATTTCTTTATTTTTGAAATTGGCTATTTCCTTAAAGAATAAAGTACGCTGACGTTCTGGCAAAAAATTTTCAGATTCAACGCTTGCCATTTCTTCCCACTGCTGTAAATAGCTACTAACCATTTTTTGAGAATGCTCTTTTTGTTCTTTATATCTAGTAGGAGAAGCCAATCCCATCTCTTTGAAAGAGATAGAAAATAGTCCGATCGTTTTTTTATAAGCATTTTCTTCACGATTTTCTGGGTGGCTGGTGTAGTCTCTCACTATTTCTTCGAACTCTTCAACCATGGACCCTGGACTGGAACCTTCTAAAACTTCTTTTAGTTTTTTGGGGTCTGAAAATTTTTTCTTGAAACTCTTCAGTCCGTTAATGAAATTTTGTGTGGTCTTGTTTTGAAAAATAAGAGGGAGGAAGTTGGCATTATTAGCTTGCTCTATACATGTATCTAATATGGAAATAATTTTTCCAATACGCTTAAAAATAATGCTTTTCTGGTCTGCTTTCTTGGCTCTTTCGGCTCTCTCAATTTGGGTGGCTTCATCTTTAGAGAAAGGTTCTGCTGGTCCAAAGCCTTTCTCTAGATACCAAGCAGCAATGTGAATATTTCCTTCTTTTTCAACTAACCTATATAGGAGATTATGTAGGATACCTGAATAATCAATAAAGTCAGGTTGAGTCATAAGCGAAGTAACTGTTTTTTCTAGTGTATCAATTGATACTTTTATTCCTTTTTCCCAGTCTTTAACTATCTTCCAAAGATTAGCAAAATGGCCATGTGTTTCTTTTGGCCAATAAAATGTTTCACCCTCATCGTTGAATTCAAGTTCTCTCTCTTTATAAAGAAATAGGTGTTGAGCTATCTTTTTTAGATCATAGCCAGTACCACGTAAGATCTCACATAAAGCATATGCTGCTTCCTTTGAATTAGATATAGAAAAACGAAGAGCTGCAATAAGCTCCTCTTGAAGTTCTTCCGTATAGGTATCTAGGTAATTTGACAAAATAGCTTGAATGAGAAGCTTCGATTCGAAGAGGTGTTTAAGAGAAGCTGCCTTCTGTAAGGGTGTTTGCTTAATCTTATTTTGCGCTTCTAAATTAGCACCTCGTGCTATTAACGCCTGGATTGTTTCTCTGATCCGTTCCTCGGGAAAAAGTGACATCGTTGTTGTGGCACAATGCAGGAGAGTATCATCATACTCATTTCTTGTTTCAAGCGAAGCGCCGGCATCACATAAAGCGTCTATCACTTCTTTTCCTGCAGCATAACTACACGCTTTTAAAAGAGCTAGATTAAGCGCTTCTCGAGTTTTTGCATCATTGTCTAAACCTTTTTCCTCGATAGCTTTCGCCAAAAGTAATACTTTGTTCCAATCTTTATCTCTTTTCGTAACAGCTCTTTTAAGCTCAATAGCTAGATTTTCATTTTTTTGCTCATTCATTATTATTATTTTCCGCATTAATTTCTTATATTATATCTTTGTAATATTAATGCTTTATTAAATGAATAAGGTATTTTGAAGATAAATTTTACGGTGATCATCCTTTATTAGAAAATGCTTAAGCAATTAAAGGATATATCGTAACGCCGCAGCAGGTCGCTCCTTCTACTTCGGTTTGCGTAAACGGTTAGCGTCGTGCCATTCTTGTGAGCTTTCTACACCATGAAGAGTATGGGGGAATATTAAAAAAGATGCCTATCTTCAATCAATTAACGTTAGCGTCTTTAGAAGGAGCGATCGGCGTGACAATCCAGTCCTTCGTCTTTGCGAGAAGCAATAGTGACGCGGCAGTCTAGAAAAAAATCTAGCGCTTCGGGTGATTTGGCGGAGAAAAATATTTTTGTACGAGATCAGATTATAGTAGTGAGTTTGTTGCTAGAAGCGCTTCTATTACCATAACATGTAAATTTAATGGAAAACTGTCTTTTGAGTTTTTAACCACGCTCCTTCTATCTAAAGCTTCTAGATGGTAAGGCATCGCAATTTTCTATGCGATGATAGAACTAACTACACATCCTGCTAAGACATTTCCAAAATTAGAGTTCCTAAATAACCAGCTAATTAAAGCAGGCTCGATGCTAAATTCTTCTGCTAATACCTTGCCTTCAATAAATAACGGAATATGTTCAATTTTTGTCCATATTTGTACATTATCTTCGTCATGACGTTTGCTAAAAGATTGCGTTTTATAATTTTCTATATCTGTACCACGTATGTCGAAATAATCGGTGATGTAATCGTATTGTGTAATTTCTTTTAATTTTAAATAAAAATTTTCTATATTGTTTTTAAATATGTGATCTTTTAAACGACATTTTATATTATTTTCATTTTCTATATTAAAATCAAAAAGCGAAATGTCTATTTTTTTATTAGCTATTTTTTCCCATTCTGATATTGAGATCGGCTTGCTAGATTGACAACTCAATTCTTTTACAACCCCCAATGCGTAATAAGTTCCCATGTTAATGTCTCAATGTGAAGTTAAAAAAATAATATAATTTTTGAATAAAAAACAATACTAAGAAATTGCAATATTAGCTATTGTTTTTCTTTTATGACTGAGATTAATGTTCCCTTGCTCAATCGAACCTGTATGGTTTCTCCCAGCTCAATACTTGCCGTATCACTAATTACCTTGTCGCCCTGGGTCACTATCGCATAGCCCCGTTTTAACGTATTTAATGGGCTAATGTTCTCTAAAGCATTGATTAGTGAAGCTATTTCCTGCTGACGCATAGCTAGATTTTTTTTCATAGCTTTGCCAAGTGCGAGTTCTAATGCGTGCATTTGGTTGTTGAATAATTGAAGACGATGCTGTGGTGAGTACTGTATGAGCTTAGCTGAGGCGTGTGTTAGATCGAAGGTTTTATGTTTGATGTAATGTTTAAATCCAAGAAGTAAGCGTTGCTCAAGACTATCTATTTGTTGGGCTTGATGTTGAAGGCTTCTCTGTGGATGAGGTAATCGCTTTTTTAAGCTGTCTAGCAATAAAAAAATATGCTTAAAGAAAATTTTAATATTTTGTGTTAAGCGTATGCGTTGTTTCAATAATATTTGGGCCAGTTCTTGTGCGTTGGGACTGACGAGTTCTGCGGCGGCAGAAGGTGTAGGAGCGCGATAGTCTGCGACAAAATCTGCAATAGTGAAATCAATTTCATGGCCTATGCCGCTGATAATGGGGAGATCGCTGTTATATATGGCACGTGCGACGGTCTCTTCATTAAAAGGCCATAAGTCTTCTAATGCGCCACCGCCTCTACTGAGAATGAGCACATCGCATTCCTTGCGTTGATTCGCTAATTTAATGGCTTGAGTGATTTGCCCTGCAGCTTCTGTACCTTGTACTAAAACAGGGTAGATGATCACTGGAATACTGGCAAAGCGTCGTTTTAAAACGCTGAGAATGTCTCTAATCGCTGCGCCGGTGGGTGAGGTAATAACGCCTATTTTTTTGGGAAATGTTGGTAGCGATTTTTTGCGTGCTGCGTCAAATAATCCTTCTGCAGCAAGGCGATTCTTTAAGGCCTCGAAAGCGCGTTGTAGTGCCCCATTTCCTGCTTCTTCCATATGTTCTGCAATGAACTGATAGTCTCCCCTAGGCTCGTACAGGCTTACTTTTCCTCTAAGTAAAACATGCATGCCATTTTGTGGCTGAAATTTAAGTTTTTGGGCGCTCATGCGAAAGAGTGCACAGCGTATTTGAGCGCTTTCATCTTTGAGGCTAAAGTACATATGCCCAGATGAGGGTATGCTGAGATTGGAAATTTCACCCTCTAGCCAAACGAGCAGAAAGCTGTCTTCTAGTAGATAACGAACAGCGTGGTTTAATTTGGAAACAGTGAGGATGGTTTTATCGATTGATGATTGCATGCTTGTGTATCCAGTAAGAGGCTATTAAAAGATCATGTATCATATCAACGCAAACAAACCGTGAATATAATCCGCATTAGTAATTAACTATGTTGTGATTTTTTCTGCCTGTTCTCAGGATCCTTCTTGGGAATGCAAAGCGAGGTCTGGGAGGATAAGGAATTAGGTGAGACGGCTAGACTATTAATGTAATGATTCAGTCGCTTCTGTTGATGAAGTTTATACGTGCTGCTATGGTGCCGTCTTGTTAGAATCTCGATCGTTTTATGGGGACGTAGCTCAGCTGGGAGAGCGCGGCGTTCGCAATGCCGAGGTCGGGAGTTCGATCCTCCTCGTCTCCACCATTTCCATCTTAATAGCTTCTCACAAAGTCGACTGCGTTTGGCAAAAATTCCAAGGGTCATTATCAGTAAACGCAATAATATGTTATAGCAATTTATTAAGGTGATAACTTTCCGTTTTCTCGTGTCGTGGGATGACAACTGCATTTTGCTATGGTATGAATGGCGGATTTTTGAGAGTAATTTATAAAAAAGCACGGCAGAACATAACTGCTTATACCAATCATACTCATTATTTGTTGAGGCAGCAAAATGAAAATTGCAATTGCAGGTACCGGCTATGTTGGCTTATCTAATGCGGTGTTGCTCTCACAGCATAATGAAGTAGTGGCCCTGGATATTGTTCCAGAGAAAGTAGCCATGCTAAATCGCAAGGAGTCCCCTATTGCTGATGCGGAGCTGGAAGATTATTTAAAGAACAAGCCCCTTAATTTCCGTGCGACGCTTGATAAGCATGAAGCTTATGAAGGCGCGGATTATGTCATTATTTCTACGCCCACCGATTATGATCCCGAAACCCATTATTTTAATACGCAGTCTATTGAAACTGTGATCCGAGACGTCATGGCTATTAATCCTCAAGCAGTCATGGTGATTAAATCTACTATTCCTGTCGGTTACGTTGTTAAAACACGTCAAGCGTTGGGTTGCAATAATCTTCTTTTTTCAGCTGAGTTTTTACGGGAAGGTCAGGCTTTATACGATAATTTGCATCCTTCTCGTATCGTTGTGGGTGAACGTTCTAAACGTGCTGAGATTTTTGCGGAGTTGCTGAAAGAAGGTGCGATCAAAAAAGACATTCCTGTTCTTTTTACGGATGCAACGGAGGCTGAGGCGATCAAGCTTTTCGCGAATACTTATTTGGCGATGCGGGTTGCTTATTTTAATGAGCTGGATACTTATGCAGCTGTCCATGGCTTGAATAGTAAGCAAGTGATAGATGGCGTGAGTTTGGATCCACGTATTGGCACGCATTATAACAATCCGTCTTTTGGTTACGGGGGGTATTGTCTACCTAAAGATACTAAGCAGTTGTTAGCCAATTATCAGGGTGTGCCACAGAATTTAATTGAGGCGATTGTTGCATCTAATGCCACGCGTCAGCGTTTTATCGCGGATGATGTTCTTAAGCGTGATCCTAAAGTGGTGGGCGTTTATCGCCTTATTATGAAGAGTGGTTCTGATAATTTTCGTGCTTCAAGTGTTCAAGGAGTGATAGCGGATATTAGGGCAAGAGGAGTTGATGTGATTATTTATGAGCCTGAGTTGCATGAAGCTAAATTTTTAGACTCACGGGTGGAAGCAGACCTTGCTGCATTTAAGCGAGAGGCTGATATCATCATTAGCAATCGCATGTCGGAGTCACTTCTAGATGTAGGTGACAAAGTTTATACACGCGACTTATTTGGTAGTGACTAAATGAAGAAAAAAACGATCATCTTTACCGGCGGTGGTTCGGCTGGTCATGTGACGCCTAATGTGGCCTTAATTCAGCAGCTTCAGCGAGAAGTATGGGATATCCACTATATTGGTTCTTCCAAGGGCGTCGAAAAAGAAATTAATCTGCGTAATTTGCTGAGTCCCCTCCAAGTATTGGCAGGTGTGATCAGCTCCTTTTTTCTCTGCCAGAAAATTAAGCCTAGCGTTATTTTTTCTAAAGGCGGATTTGTTGCCTTTCCTGTGGTGTTCGCGGGTTGGTTATCGCGTATTCCTGTCATTGTGCACGAGTCTGACATAACACCAGGTTTAGCGAATAAAATGAGTTTTCCCTTCTGTCGAAAGATTTGTGTCACTTTCCCAGAGGGCTTGGCATCTTTTGGCTATGCAGCCAAAGTGGTGTGTACAGGCGCGCCAGTGCGTGAGAATTTATTTAAAGGCGATAAGGAAAGAGGATTGAGTTTGTGCGGGTTTAATCACCATAAACCTGTGTTGATGATTGTAGGAGGTGGCTTGGGCGCAGAGGTGATTAATCGTTTAGTCAGACAGATCTTGCTAACTTTGTTGGGGAAATTCCAAGTAGTGCATCTCTGCGGAAAAGGCAAGACAGTCGATAACATACACCATGAGGGATATCGCCAGTTTGATTACGTCGATGAGGCCATGCCTGATATTTATGCGTGTGCGGATATTGTGGTATCTCGCGCGGGTTCTAATGCTATCTATGAGTTATTGTTGTTGAAGAAATTGCATTTGCTGATTCCACTTTCCTATAAGGCGAGTCGTGGGGATCAAGTGTTGAATGCAGCTTATTATGAGAAGCAAAGGGTGAGCATGGTTTTGCCAGAAGAGGAGATGACGCCAGAGACGTTGTGGGAGAAGATTAATGCTTTGTATGAAGATGATGCGATGCGACGCCGTTTAGCTGCGTTTGAATTGCCGAACGGAGTGGATGCAATTTTAGAAATGCTGCGTAGTGCTTAATTGTGACTGCCTCAATTTAATGAGAGCAGTTTCAACATGGGGGCTGATCTCTTACTATCTACTTTTAAATTAATCGCAAAAAAATAGCTTATATATTGGATCTTTAACAGAAAACACGCGAGAACAAATCTGTTTGGAACAGATTTGGGCATTTGAATGTTTTTATCAAATGCCCGCAGGGTGAAAACCCAGGATGGTTTTCATCAAATACTTCCATGTACGCTCGGCTGTTTCATCCATGAAACAGACGGTTTTCTTATAAATCTCTCATATATAAGCTTAAAGTTCCCGCTGTTTTATCGCCACTTAGGTGTATTTGCCCTGAATGGCAGTGGGTTGCCTGTTATTCTGAACGGAGTGAAGGATCTTATTAAGTTGCTTGTGGTGTTGGAAGGGATGCCACGATATAAGGTCCTTCGAAAGCTCCTCTCAAAAATGGTTATACAACAATATTAACCAGCTTTTTAGGTACCACAATAATTTTCTTAGGCGTTTGGCCTGCCATAAAACGTTGAACATGAGAATCAGACAGCGCCATTTTCTCTACGGTTTTTGCGTCTGCATCAGCTGCCACAGTGATGCTCCCCCTCAGCTTACCATTGATTTGAATAACCATTGTGAAGGTGTTCGTTTCTAAGGCAGTTTCGTCTGCTTCTGGCCAATTTGCCTCTCTAATGTCATTTCCATACGCTAACTCGCGCCATAGATTATGAGTAATGTGTGGCGCAATAGGGGAAAGCAGTAGCAGAAGGTCCCGCATGCCTTCTTTCAGTAGATCTGCGTATTCGGGTTCTTTAGGTATCTCAGATAGCACATTGAAGATTTTCATGCAGGCAGAGACAACGGTGTTCAGCTGTAGGCGTTCCATATCTTGATTGGCTTGTTTGATGTTGCGATGTATTTCTTGACGGAAGCTTTTCTGCTGATCGGTCTTCTGAGACTGTTCACTGACTTTGATAGCAGAGATGCTGTGAGCGAGGTTCCATATACGTTTTAAAAATCGATAGGCGCCTTCCACACCACTATCTGACCATTCCAATGACTGTTCTGGCGGTGCAGCAAAAATAATAAATAGCCTGGCGGTATCTGCCCCATATTTTTGAATGAGGTGCTGAGGTGCAACAGTGTTGCCTAAGGACTTGGACATCTTGCTGCCATCTTTGAGTACCATCCCTTGCGTGAGTAGGCGTTTAAAGGGTTCATCGCCTATCACTAAGCCTTCATCGCGCATGACTTTGTAAATGAATCGCGCATATAGCAGATGCAGCACAGCGTGTTCTATCCCACCTACGTACTGGTCTATGGGCGCCCAATACTTCGCACGATCATCCGTCATAGCTTGTGTTTGGTCAGAGCAGGTATTACGAACGAAGTACCAAGAGGATTCTACGAAAGTATCGAATGTATCAGTTTCTCTGGTGGCGGGTTTGCTGCATTCAGGGCAGGTGGTATGGTAGAACTCAGAGATAGATTTTAAAGGTGAGGTTGCTTCGGTCAGTATGATATTTTCAGGCAGTCTAACGGGTAGATCCTTATCAGGCACAGGTACGGCGCCGCAGTCATCGCAGTAGATGATGGGAATAGGTGTGCCCCAATAGCGTTGCCTAGAGACACCCCAATCTCTGAGCCTATAGTGAGTTTGTTTTTCTCCATGGCCTTTTGCTATCAGTGCATTGGCAATTGCGTCAAAGGCTTGTTTCGACTCTTGGCCATTGAATTCGCTGGAATTGATTAATGTGCCATAAGCGGTTAATGCTGCTTTTGCATTCCAGTCTTCTCCATTTTCAGTTCGAATCACTTGCTTTATGGGCAGACCGTGTTTGTTAGCGAACTCAAAATCGCGTTCATCATGGGCGGGAACAGCCATCACTGCGCCTGATCCATAATCCATCAGCACGTAGTTAGCAACCCAGATGGGTATTTGTTCGCCCGTCAGCGGGTGTATGGCCTGAGTGCCTGTGTCTATGCCTTTTTTTTCCATGGTGGCAAGTGCTGCTTCTGCGGTTTCTGTATGCTTACATTCAGCCAGAAAATTTGCGATATCAGGCCTTGTTTCTGAAGCTCTTTGCGCGATGGGATGTTCGGGCGCAACAGCGAGATAGGTGACGCCGAAGAGGGTATCAGGTCTTGTGGTATATACATGGAGTTTTTCTGTTGAATCTGCGACGTCAAAGTGGATTTGTAGACCTTGAGAACGTCCAATCCAATTTTCTTGCATGGTACGAACTTGTTCTGGCCAGCCGCTGAGCTGTGATAGATCATTGATCAGTGCTTCCGCATAGTCGGTAATCTTAAGGAACCACTGGGGAATCTCTCTACGCTCCACTGGTGCACCTGAACGCCATCCGCAACCATCAATGACTTGCTCGTTCGCCAATACGGTATTATCTACTGGATCCCAGTTCACTACTGAATTTTTGCGATAAGCAAGGCCTTTTTTGACTAAGCGTGTGAAAAGCCATTGTTCCCAGTGATAGTATTCAGGTGTGCATGTTGCAAATTCACGGCTCCAATCAATAGCATAACCAAGTTGTTTAAGCTGCGTACGCATATCGGCAATATTTTGGTAGGTCCAGGCTGAAGGGGCGACTTTATGTTTTAAGGCTGCGTTTTCAGCGGGGAGTCCAAAGGCGTCCCAACTCATAGGTTGCAGGACGTTTTTACCAAGCATGTGTTGATAGCGAGCTACGACATCGCCAATAGTGTAATTTCGGACATGCCCCATGTGCAGTTCGCCGCTAGGGTAGGGTAGCATGGAGAGACAGTAGAATTTTGTTCTGGTACTGTCTTCTTTGGCATTAAATGAGCGGTTTGTTTCCCAATAGGCTTGGGCTTCTTTTTCTATAGTTTCATGGTGATAGGGTTTCATGGGGCTATACTCGTATTTTGAATGGTTTGATATTGAACAGTCATTTCCCTACATTTTTTAAGGGGATTAGTTATGCTACGATATCTATATGTATATATTTAGCTGTTATCTAAATATTCATCCCGCTTCAAAATGCTGGTTTTTAGCATCCTCGAAGTGGGCTTTAGTGTAATGGGGTTCCAAAGGGAAGAGCGCAGCCTGCCTCCCTTACTGAATAAAACAGGTTATACCGCTCGCCATCAAATATAGCCAATACGTCTTTTAAACCCTATATCTTCAAAGGCGAGTGTATGGTGAAAGATTATGTTCGAAACACAAGAAAAACACACCTATTTTCATGCTGTCCTTCCAGGTGAAACCTTATTATCCGCTCCTTGCTTCCCTCACTTGCTGCATAAAATCAAGGCACATTGTGGCGTCAAAGACCTCCATTATGAGGCTTTGTATGGCCACCTCTTGTCAGATTTTGCTGCCTTTGTGCAAGCTGTTCCTTTGTTGCCTGAAGGTAAGCCGGGGACTCTATTGGTCTACTCTGTAGAGCGTGCGACCAAATCACTGGAAAAATATCATCAGACAAATGAAAAAGATTTCGATATTCGTTTTGCCTACGCTGTTTTTACGGCAGCACTTCTACAAGATCTAGGCAAGATATTGGGGCAACAAAGAATTGCCATTTGTGATGCCGAAGGTGCGGTAATTGAGGATTGGCTGCCCCATAGCGCGCCTATGCCCGAGGGCGCATATTACCGGCTTTGGTTTTGGGATAATCGATGGTTCTTTATCAGTAAATTTTCAGCTCCTTTGTTGGCTAGGCAGATTATGCCAGCTTCTGGTTTCAATTGGATCGCACAGGACCTTCCGACTTATAAGATGTGGTTAGAAGCATTATTGGGAGAGGGTAGCGAGGAGGAAAACAAACTACTCAAGTTTTTAGCCATGGTTGATCCTGGAGATTCTGGGGGAAATAAGCGAATACCCTCTGCGATCCTAAAGCCCTATCAGCCAATCGCCACCACAGATGGTGATGCCTTTTTGGAGTGGTTAGAAGAAGGTTTATTGAACGGTAAGATTTCGACTAACAAGCCTGATTCCATGGTTTTTATTTTGCCATCAGATGAAGTGTTTTTGGTATGCCCCTCTATCTTTCAGGAATTCTTAAGACAGCATCCAGGTAGTCTGGAATGGGAGCACGTGTGTAAACAATTTGCTCGTTTAGGCGTGACAGACAATATGAATAATGGTGAGCTAAGTTTCGATAAGTTCCTTATTCAGAAGGAAGCGCAGCAAAACGCAGCCGCCGCTGTTGCTTGGGGCGCCTCACATTTTGCTTCACGAAGTACTGCCGCAACATTGGATAGAGCGAAGTCAACACAGGTGGTTAGGGAGGGCGTGACGGTTAATGCCTTGGTATTTAGGCAACAATTATCGACTAAAGGTGAGTTGCAACAAATGATACGCCAGTCTACTGAACGGCAAGAAAGGAATAGGGTATTGGAAAGTCTGAATGAATTTATGCAGATGGATAAAATACATCTTATTACACGGAAGGGCGGGTAGGTTGTTTTTTGTAACAGCGTTTATTCCGCCTCCTCGCTGCTTAAAATAATCGACATGATTGCCATTCTAACCGCCACGCCATATTTCGCTTGAGAAAGGATAACAGACTGACTTCCCTCAGCAACATTAGACTCAATCTCTACACCTCGATTCATAGGCCCGGGGTGCATCACAATAGCTTCTGGCTTTGCATGCTTAAGCTTCTCTTCAGTCAATCCATAATTTTTAAAATATACATCTGGATGTGGGACAAATGCTTCTTTCATGCGCTCTCTCTGTAATCGCAATGCCATTACGACATCTACATCTTTAATCCCCGATAACATATCGTGGTGATGTGTCACCTCCACTTCCTTTTTTTCTGGCAATAAAGCAGGCGGGCCTACCAGGCGTATATCCTTCACGCCTAGTGTTTTCAAAGCCAGTACATTGGAATGCGCAACTCTCGAGTGCAGCACGTCGCCTATGATTGCGATCGATAGCTGACTGAAATCCCTTTTGTAGTGCCTAATGGTAAACATGTCTAACAAAGCTTGTGTTGGGTGTTCACCTTCTCCATCCCCCGCATTAATTACGGCAGCACGATCGCCTAAATGGTGAGCGACTTCTTGGCAAGCACCGGTTTCTGGATGACGTATGACAAATAAGTCGACCCCCATTGCTTGTAGATTATCAATAGTATCTAGAAAGGTTTCGCCTTTCCCCGTTGAAGAGCCTGCAGAATCAAAATTCAAGACGTAAGCCCCTAAACGTTTAGCGGCTAATTCAAATGAACAGCGTGTACGCGTACTTTTTTCAAAGAAAAGATGCGCCACGGTTTTATTTTTTAGCAATGGAGGAGGAAGGAGGAGTTGATTATGATGATCAACCCAAGATGCTGCTGTATCTAAAATATGATAGATCTGGTCTGAAGTGAGTAGTTTGATAGATAGACAATTAGACAG
>JAQSWO010000071.1 GCA_029266595.1 Gammaproteobacteria bacterium | reverse complement strand
GTCGGAAAAAGAATTTTATATGAATTATCAGTGGGTTACATCAAATCCTCTATCAGAAACAACCTTCCTTTCAATTTTTGTCGTGTGCAGAGAAATTTTCAAAAAAATATAGCCTCTTTAATATTTCTTTAAGTATTCCTTCTTTACAATGCATGCACTAACAATAAAAATGAGGTGATACATGCAATTAAAACGTTTAATGGAGCTCACACGAAAACTCGAACAGGATGCAGAAAATCTCCAAGGTGAAGCAGAAGAAAAGCGTGAAAAAGCAACAAAAAATCGCAAAACTCCTGCTGTCAATCATCTTGAAAATCCTCTTCCCAAGATTGAGCCATGGGGCTTAAACGAATTAAAAAGGAAAATGGATGATGAGACACTAAAAGTCTTTTTGGAACACAACAATTTTAAGCCATTCAAAAATCTAAAAGAAGTATTTACCCCTCACTTACTAGAACGTTTAGCAGAGATTGAAACTCGCATAGAAGTACTTAAAGCTTTAAAGGAATATAATAAATCTTTGATTGATGATGTAATACATATTCTCCCAGATGCGAAAGAGAGTGATAGGCAAGATCTTCAGGGGCAGAGTGCTGGTTTGATAGAGGTCCGAACTTTAATAACCAATGAATTGCTGCTTCTAGAATCATGTAGAGAAAGTATCTCTAAAATAACAGACCGTGGCGCTCTGCAACAGCCTAAAGCCGCTGCCGCAGCAGATGAACCACCAGCATCGTCTGGGGCCTTTTTTAAAACTGTTAAACAGCAAGAAAAAGGATCTCCAGAAGTCAGTGCTGTTGGTAATGCTCAGCAACAACAAGACCAAGCAAAAGCATTCTTAGCGGCAGTTCAGGCAAAATTCGGAAAATAATCTTAGTTAATAGCAGTAGAATCAGTTGTTGTACTTTTGCAATAACTGGTTCTTCTACTTGGTTTACCCTATCTGGTAATCATCACTCCGTATGATCTATAATCGGCGCTCTTCAAACACACCGATCCAACAATATCATGATATCCACTAAAACCACCCAACAAACACTTTGCGATTATGGTAAAGCTGTCATAGAGATAGAGGCACGTGTTGTCATCAATCTTAAAGATAAAATAGATCAGCACTTTGCTAAGGCATGTGAGCGCCTATTGGCATGTGAGGGGCGAATTATTTTGACTGGTGTCGGTAAATCCGGGCATATCGCCAGAAAGCTGGCGGCAACATTTGCCAGTACCGGCACCCCGGCTTTTTTCGTACATGCTGCTGAAGCAAGCCATGGTGACTTAGGGATGGTGACGCGAAAAGACGTTGTCATCGCCTTGTCGCATTCGGGCGAGACCAATGAAATCCTTCATATGCTCCCATTAATCAAACGTTTTAATCTTCCTCTGATCTCTTTAACGAGTAACCCCTACTCAACTTTAGCCAAAGCCTCTGACATTCACCTCAACATTCATGCCGAAGAAGAAGCCTGCCCTCTAGGCCTCGCTCCCACTTCCAGCACCACTGCAACACTTGTCATGGGAGATGCTTTAGCGATCACCCTCCTCCAAGCAAGAGGATTTACCAGTGATGATTTCGCACTTTACCACCCCGGCGGAAGATTAGGACGGCGATTATTACTCAGTGTTGAAGACGTGATGCGTATAAGTAATGCTATCCCCACAGTAAAAGAAGATGCTCTGCTTAGCCAAGCACTCATTGAAATGACACAAAAAAATTTGGGAATGACGGCGATTGTTGATGATCAAAACCGCTTAAAAGGTATTTATACAGATGGTGATTTGAGAAGAACACTCAATAAAAATATAGCGATCAACACCACTTGTGTGGCAGAAGTGATGACAAAAAGCCCAAAAACCATCACTAAAGACAAACTGGCTATGGAGGCACTTCATCTGATGGAAACTTATAAAATTACCTCTTTAACCGTTGTATGCCCTCTTAGCCAAACTTTAGAAGGTATCATACATATGCATGATCTTTTGACTGCAGGACTGACCTAACCCAACAATATGAAATTACCATCTATTCGCATCAATAAAAATATTATTTTGAGTATTTCGCTCATATTAAGCGTAATAATTAGCATCTGGGCGACGCGTCTATCTGTAGAACTAAATGCACGTGGCAATAAGGAAGATACCAAAGACGCTTTCATGACTGACGTGAGTTACGTCTCTTATAATAAGGAAGGTCACTGGGAAAGCAGTTTTCATTCACCACATATGGATCAATACAATCATAAAGGCATTGTTTTTTTACAAAACCCCATCTTAGATACTGTGGGCGAAAAAAATCTTACCTGGAAAATTACCGCTAAACGCGCTACAAGTTATCAGCGTACTAATATTGTAGAGCTGAAAGATGACGTAGTGATAGAACGCACTAACCACCAAAATCAAGAAAAAACATGGATGAACACCACCAGAATGACGCTTTATCCTCAAAAAAAATATTTAGAAACGAAAGCGCCTGTGACGATTAAACAGCTCAATAGTACAGTGGAAGCCGTGGGCCTAAAGGCAGATTTAAATACGGGTGATATACGACTGTCTTCTGACACTAAGAGTGTTTATCAACCTTGATATATCTTGAGCTTACGAAGGCTTCCCCAATCAAGAGCCTGAGGAAACACCATGACTTATCTCTTTAAATATAAAAAATGGATGCTCGCCCTCCTCACCCTGTTATTTTCCCTCAGCTCCTTAACCACCTACGCACTCAGCAGTGACAGCGACCTCCCTATGAACGTAAGCTCAGACACTCTAGATTTCAACAGTAAAACTGGGATTACCATTTTTACAGGCAATGTCAAAATGGACCAAGGGACAACGCATCTCAGAGCAGATAAAGTGACCGTTTATAAACGCATGGATGGTGAAGTTGAAAAAATAATTGCAGTGGGGAAGCAAGCGCATTACAGCACGCAACCTGAAGAAGGAAAAGACGTTATGGATGCCTTCGGAAACACCATAGAGTACTATCCTCAAAAGAAACAAGCGGTGATATTAGGTAATGGCAGTGTTAAACAAGGTCAAAATAGCCTGAACGCACAACATATTGTCTACGATCTTGCCAAAGATACATTGACCTCAATACCCACCAACCGCCGTGAAGCGGCTAAGCTAATCTTATACCCTAAGAACCTACCTGGATCGAAATGAGCACACTTGTCGCAGAACATCTAGAAAAGCACTACAAAGCACGCGCCGTCGTAAAAGACTTTAGCATAAGCATTAAAAATGGCGAGATCGTAGGATTACTGGGTCCCAACGGCGCAGGTAAAACAACCAGCTTCTACATGATTGTCGGTTTAGTACAGTGCGATGCTGGAAAAGTAATGCTAGATGGCCAAGAAATCACCAGAGCGCCTGTGCATATCCGTGCCAGAGCAGGTATCGGCTACCTCCCCCAAGAGTCCTCTATTTTCAGAAAACTCACCGTCGCGCAAAATATCTTAGCTATTCTGTCACTTCGTAAAAATCTTTCTAAAAATAAACGGCAAGAAATCCTAGAAAGCCTGATGCAAGAATTCCACGTTGCTCACCTTAGAGATAGTATGGCCTATACGCTTTCTGGCGGAGAAAGACGCCGCGTTGAAATCGCTCGCGCACTGGCTATAGATCCTCAATTTATTCTATTAGACGAACCTTTTGCCGGTATTGATCCTATTTCTGTCATAGATATTAAACGCATTATTCTACACTTGCGTGATCGTGGCATAGGTGTATTAGTGACAGATCATAATGTGCGAGAAACACTAGCTATTTGCGAACGCGCTTATATTGTTAATGAGGGAAAAATCATGGCGGAAGGAACACCTGAGTCCATACTTTCTAATCAACAAGTAAGAGAAGTCTATTTAGGGCACGAGTTTGATCTGTAAAATTCTCCCGATTACTCCCTGCTCTCTACAGATCATAGATCATCTCCCTACAAAGATTGACACAAACGGGTAAAATTTTATACCGCCTTTGCGAGGTGAAAAATGCTGTCGCTAAATTAAATGCTAGTGCGTGCTCCCTTGCGATAATGTGGTGTACCGAGCGAGCTTTTATTGGCGAATGTCCGTATTTGACTGTATTGGTTCCCGATAGTTCCTAATAGACTTACTTAACTTATTTGAGTCTCCAAACTGCATTTCTAGCGCTCCCTGTCAGTACTACTAGCCCACTCCTTAAGATAATGTAAGTCTTTCTTTACCATTCTTTGTGATGGCGGTTCGATCAGCTCAGACATGATTTTTTGAATACCCATAACCCCATTCTTTTTAAGCAGATCCAATATAGATTGTTGTCTGCTATTTAAATTCTGTTCGGAAGCCTCTTTCTGAATAAAGGAGCATAATAGCGTTTAGGACCTCGTCGAACATGTTTTTTACCAGTAAGCTGATTAAACACTTGCAAAAGATACTTTTCATTGTAGCCATATAGCTCACTCAGCTCATCCAAAAGCTTGGTTTTTTCCTTGCGGTTGCTCCGCTTATAACGACGGACACGTAACTATGCAGGCTTAATTGTACCTTTTTTCATAAATTCACCCCCTGTTTGTTCGATTAGCTGAATTATGAGTCAGCGTTACATTTTATTGCCCAAACAAACGGGGCTTGGGTTAGATTTTTTATGATTCAATTCGAACCAAAAATTAAAAATTGTTCTTCATAATTCCTTAAGGTTTATCAGTTAAACTTGCGGTTATACTAGTAAAAATTCATGCAAATCTAAAGATCCTTCTCACTCTCCTATGTAGAAATAATATGCTATTTAAAAACACCAAATATAGTGAAAGAAAACTTTAGGTCATACCTGCAGCTTATTATGCATTTCCACACCGGCACGGGAACGGGCCCCTTCTTACACCATTCTAAATAAAAGACAAACATTTTCTTGCGACTCATGAACCATTCCCTAAAAATTAAAAGTCATCATGCGAATCTAACCAGATTTATATTTATTTTTTTAATAATTATTTTAAATACTCTAGTGGAGAAACCTAATGCCAAATCGTAGAAAATATAAACATAAAAAAGGTAGCCAAAGGGAAGGCAACCAGGAACGGATAGATCAACCAGATGTTAGTGAAAATAAAGAAAATCCATTAGAGGGTGAACAGGAAGCTCCAGTTGCTTTAGCAGAAGGCGCGTCTGCCACAGAAGAATCAGACGAAGAGAAGCATTCTGAAGTAAATAAGCAGGAAGATTTTAGCCAGGCTCTCGAGAGGATGATAGCTGAATTTAAAAGAGTGACAAATCTTGAATCGGTCATACAAACCATAGAAGATAAAATTGGTCAAGCTCCATTTGAATGTTCGATTAGCCTCGCATCCATATTTGAGATGGAAGACCCAGTTATTGCTTCTAACGGATACATTTATGAAAAAGAGTCGATTCTGGACAATATGCAGAGAAAACCCAATATCAACCCAAGAGATAACCTGCCATTTATACGCCACCAACCTATACCAGCAGCTCTTATGCAAGCCAACTTTACTCGAGTAAGTGATCGTCTTGCAGATCTTATTCAAGCACATGAGATTCCCGAAGACCTTCTTGAAGCAAGAAATATTCTCGTAAACCTTATTCAAGAAGGCCAAATTCACCAAAATCTTATTCGAGTAAGTGATATTCCTACAGATTTTATTCCAGCAAAGTTCATTATACAGGACCTTTTATCCATCCATGCTCAGTTGCAACAATCTGCATTGGAACAATTCAATAAACTAGCCAGACAAATGCATGTACAAAAAGAAGCCGCAGCTCAACAAGCTTCAGAACAGAGAGAAAAATTAAAAGTAGCAAACAGCAGAGCTACCGCAGCAGAAGCGCACATAGAACAACAGAAAAACAAAATTACTTTAATTAAACAAGCACAAGAAAGCACACAAACCGCATTATCAAATAGCGAAACGGGAAAGGAGCAACTAAAAAATGAATTGGGCACAGTAAAAACAAAACTCACAAATGTACAATTAGAATTAACCCAAGTTCAAAACAAATCTAGAAAATTGAAAGAAACCAATACTATAAAAAATGAAAGGATAATAGAATTAGAAGAACAAAATGCAACTCAAAAAAGAGCACTACAAAAATCTGAAACGACAAATAAAAATTTAGCTAATCAGAACGCCGAGTCAGAAAAACAACTGGAAGAATCACGTGCGATTGTTCAGAAATATAAAGAATTTTCTGAAGTAAGGACCAATCAAGCAACAGAATTGCGCAGTGAAAATATCAAGCTACAAGATGAAAACGCCACATTAAAAGCAGAACTAGAACAACTCAGAGTGCTTCTCTCAGCGAAAAACTTAGAAGCTGCCGAACTCGCACCCACTGCTGTTAATGACGGTCCACAACCTGCATCATCGCTACTTAACAACAGCGCGCCTACCAGTCTCAGCTTACAAGCCATACCTCAAACAAACGCAGCGCCTCTCTCTTCTGCATTCAATCCTGATTCTAAAGAGGACGTGGTTAGTAGCCCGTCTGGTAAAGAGCAAAATACAAAAGAGGAAAAAGAGCTAGCGCCTAGAGCTATGACAGCTGAACAAGTTGCTAAACCTTCCTCATCTTATTTATCTAGGCTTAAAGAAAACAAAAATTTTCTTTCCTATTCAATTCTCCTCCTTTGCACTTACCTTGGACCAAAAATTTCAGTTCAGCTCCTTGAAGAATTAATAAAAAATTCATCACCAGATTTAGATAAAGAATCTCATTTTTCAACCAAAATTAAAAGTGCAGTCCGAAACTTAAGCAAAAAGAAAGATCAGAATGGATTTTTATTGACACTTGATGCTTTTGATTCAACCATCACTATGGATCCGAAGAGACAAGAGGCATTACGCCAAAAGTGTTCGCAAAATGAGCAAGAAGAACATATCGAGTATGTAGTAAAAGCGTTAGAGGCAATTATAGTAGAAAGTGGTGCCGAGGCCTATGATGCCTTAAAAAATCCAGAGCAGGCCAGAGAAATCAGGCCGCACCTGGAAACTGTTATAGACCACATTCAACAAATTAACCCTAAAGATTTTTCACAAGAGACATTAAGGCAGCTATACAGTGATGTGGCCTATACTTATAGTGAAAAAGGCTCACCTGAAGAACTTCAAAAACGATTTGATTATTTATTCAAGGCGCACATAATTAGACAGAAACAATGTGTTGATCCTGAAAACATCGACCTACTTCCCTCTCTAGTAGAGGTAGCGGTTGCCTCTAAGCCGATAGACCTTAACCGCGCTTTAGAAATTGCTCAGCGTGCTTGGAGGATTTCACAAAAACACTCTGCTAGCCAAGTAAACCTATATATAAATTTTTTGACTCAGCATTTCACTCCAGAAGAGCTCCAGGGAAATATTGCTCACACAAAGCATCAAGAGCTCTACCCTGCTCCTGCTGGGGAAGCTGATTTATTAGCAGTATCTGGGATCGGCATGTTTAATCCTGCTACCACAGCCTGCGCTCAACCATCGCTTAGCAATCATCAATCAGATTCAGTTCCAGATGAGATAAAAGTAGCTAGAATACAGGTAAATCAGCATACGTCTTCGCACTCATAGCAATAAATCTAATACAAAAACAATTAAACCCACGCTTCTTTTTTTAATAACCATAAATTTATAGAGGAGATAAACCTAATGCCAAGTGGTAGAAAACATAAAAAAGGTGGACCAAGAGAAGGCAGCAAGGCACAGATGGCCCAACCAGATATCAGAAAGAATAAAAAAGATCTATTAAAGGATGAACAGTTAGTTCCAGCTGCTTTGCTAGAGGATGATGCTCTTGCCGCAGAAGCATCAGATGATGAGAAGCATTTTGAGGTAGATAAGAGAAATCTTGCCGAGCTTATTGATCAGTTTGATAGTGCAACCAGTCTCAAGTCCACTATGGAGGCTATAGAGGATCGCGTTGGCGCTTGTCCACTTACCTGCCCAATCAGTCAAATACCCATAAATGAGATGGACGACCCAGTGATTACCTCTGATGGGCGTGTTTATGAAAAAAGAGACATTCTAGAAAATATGAACAAGAGGGGCAACATCAACCCAATGGATGGTTTACCATTTAAACGTAACCAGCCTGTACCACCAAATCTTCTTGTACGAGCCGCCATTATTCCAGGAGATAATATTGATGGTATTCCTGCAGGCCCTATTCCAGCAGAAAATATTCGCGCAGACCTTATTCCAGTAGGCAATATTCCCACAAACTTGGTTCCAGCAGATTTCATTCTGGGGGATCTTTTAGCAATCCATGCTCAGTTGCAACAATCTGCACGGGAACAATTCATTAATATAGCTGAGCAAATGTATACGCAACAAGCAGCCGCAACTCAGCAAGCTTCAGAACAAAGAGAAAAACTAAAAACAGCAAAAGCACAGATGGAACAACAGCAAAATGAGACTAGTTT
>JAQSWO010000070.1 GCA_029266595.1 Gammaproteobacteria bacterium | reverse complement strand
TTAGCGGTGAGCAGCAACTGTCGGGAGAAATCACCATCTCTGGCGCAAAAAATGCGGTCTTACCTATCCTGTTTTCCACGCTACTGCTCAATGACACAACGGTATTGCATAACGTTCCCCACCTAAGAGACATACAAACAACCATCACGTTACTCGAAGGCTTAGGCGTAGAAATATCCAGAGAAGGCCATAGCCTTAATATTATTCCTAGACAAGTCTCCAATTTTTCTATTCCCTACGATATTGTTAAAACCATGCGTGCCTCCATACTTACCCTCGGGCCTTTGCTGGCACGCTATGGCCGTGCCGAAGTCTCTTTGCCAGGAGGGTGTGCTATTGGTTCAAGGCCTGTCGATATGCACCTAAAAGCCCTAGAGAAAATGGGGACCACTGTTAGCATAGAAAATGGGAATATTGTCGCGGCTGTAAAAAGGCGTTTACAGGGATCGCATATTCTATTTGAAAAAGTCACAGTAACAGGCACGGAAAATATCTTAATGGCTGCTGTATTAGCTGAAGGTGAGACGATTATTAAAAATGCTGCACGTGAACCGGAAATTATAGACTTGGCAAATTTTCTAATCGCAGCAGGCGCGAATATTCAGGGCGCTGGTACAGGCACCATTACAGTCCAAGGCGTAGAAGCACTGTGTGGTGCTACGCATACCGTATTAGCTGATCGTATAGAAGCAGGTACCTTTCTCGCAGCTGCCATGGTAACTAGTAGTTGTTTAACCCTAAAGGCCATTGATCCACACATACTACACGCAGTACTGCTAAAATTTGAGGAAGCAGGCGCGAAAATTGATTCTGGTAGAGATTGGATCACGTTAGATATGCGTGGCAAACGTTCAACTGCTGTTGATATGATTACGGCACCTTATCCTTCCTTCCCCACGGACATGCAAGCTCAATTAATGGCAGTTAATGTGTTTGCTGAAGGAACCTCCACGCTCACAGAAACTATTTTTGAAAATCGTTTTATGCACGTACAAGAGCTCCAGCGTATGGGCGCTGATATCCGTGTGCAAGGCAATATGGCTATCTGTAAGGGCAAACCTTACCTAACCGGTGCGCCTGTTATGGCAACAGACCTTAGAGCTTCTGCGGGGTTAGTCGTTGCTGCGCTCGGTGCAAGAGGTGAAACACTGGTCGATCGCGTCTATCACATAGACAGAGGATACGATGGCATTGAGAAAAAACTTTCGCAGGTGGGAGCGAAAATAGAGAGGGTACGATAATTTTGCAGATTTCTCTCTTTTGGCTTCATCGTCTTGTGAAGGTTCTTGTGACAACAAGGAATCTGATGAAAGCGTCTATAAAAAGATATACTAGAAAAAATAAAGTCGCTAGAATCGCGCGCAATTCCTGACTGAAAAACGCAAGGCCTGCCATTATAAAATTTATCATAGCGAATACAGATGGTATCCCCCAGGAGAGTAACTGCATATTTATGAGAAATTTTCGAGGGGGATAGATCCCTCTCATAAGGGACTTTATAAAGGATTAGGTCTCGGTTTGTCGGTTGTAAAATAATTTGTTAGCGAAATAGAAGGAGAAGTAGCGCTAATTTGCGATATTGGAAAAGGAGCGGAGTTTCTTGTTACGGTTCTCCTCGCAAGCCAAACTACTATTAAATATTAAGGTTGAATACTTTCGCTATCATATTTTTAACACTCATTTATGGATATAATATTATGAAAAATGGCAAACCACTTATCTTATTGGTAGAAGACTCAAAAACAGCCTCTATTATGGCAATTTCTCTCTTGGAAGAATTAGGCTGTTCGATCGACCTTGCAGAAACAGGAGAGCAAGCATTGGAAATGGTTGCTCGTGAAACATATGATTTGGTCTTTATGGATTTAGGACTTCCTGAAGCAGGTGGTATTGCGACAACCGCAGGCATCAAAAAAATGCAAGGTATCAAAAATGTCCCTGTTATTGCGTTAACCGCACATAATACAGAAGAATTAAAAGATGAATGTTTTAGAGTTGGAATGGATGGTTATATAACAAAACCACTTGAAAAAGAAAAGGTCGATTATTTCTTGAAAAAATATATGCTTATTAGGGGTTAGGCGGTAAGTTTTTGCCCTGTTGTTGCTGTATAGATTGAGTAGTTTAGTGTTCTTGTTTCCACGCTCCTGCGTGGGATGGCAATTAATTTGTAAATATTCAACATTGAAAAATTGGTCCATTCAAGGCGGCTTGAGCACAAGCAGTCTATTCGGTCTTTCAGGAAATCTTCAAGTTCAGTTTACTTTTGAAAAATATTTTATAGTGGAAACAAGTGATTTTGTAGATTATTTTAAGGCTTACGAATAGCAATAGATCTAGTGTCCTTCGCGGTATTAGATTTTTTCTGGATTGCTTCGTCGCTCCGCTTCTCGCAAAGACGGTGTTATGCGCATAGTCTTTCCTAAAAAGACATGCTTGTACTGATCTAAAACTCATTCTTTAATCAGCCCTCTACCAAAACACATTCCCTAACTTTCAACTTTACTTTACATTGCCAACATTTAAATGACGAAAGTAAAAAAATGACCCATAGCATGACCACAACATTATCTCAAAAACGTGTTCAATGGACTATCTGGGTATTGCTTGGTCTATTTCCAATTTCAGGTATGACCATCGATTTGGTCGCCCCTTCTTTGCCTGCAATTGCTGCTAGCTTGCAGATATCTGACAAAATTGCGAAAGATGTTATCTCAATTTATCTTTTGGGATGCGCCTTTGGCAATTTTTTTACAGGCTTTTTAGCAGATGCTTTGGGTAGACGGAATTTAATGCGAATAGCGCTATTGGGATTTGTTATCTCAAGCTTGATCCCTACTTTTTTTCCACATATAGAAATGTTGCTGCTCGCACGATTTTTACAAGGAGTGACAATTGGTGCAGTTACTGTATTAGCTAGAGCTATACTTTCGGATGTTTTGCCGCCTGAAAAACTAATACGCTTAGGAACGTTAATTGCAGCAATGTGGGGTTTGGGGCCAATTATAGGCCCTGTGATTGGTGGTTATTTGCAAGTTTATTTTGGGTGGAAAGCAGGTTTTTATTTTTTTGCATTAATATCATTTTTTGCAGTTGTTATTGTTTTTTTAGTCCTTCCAGAAACACACGTCAATCGCCATCCGCTAAATATTAAAACGATTAAAAATAATTTGCGGGAGGTCTTAACCCATCGTATTTTTATAGCAGTTATAATTTTGATGGGATTAGATTATTCCATTTTTATTACTTTTAATGTTCTAGGTCCTTTTTTTATTCAAACAAAACTTGGTTATTCACCTATATTCTTTGGGCGCCTTGCACTATGCTTAGGAATTGTTTTCTTAATTTCAACCTTTACATGTAGATATTTTCTCAAGCATTTTAATGTTGAGAAGCTATTTTTCATTATAGTGCATGCTGCATTTTTTGTAGCAGTATTGGCAACTATTGCTAGTTATTATTTTGATCAAAGTATTTTTTTGGTCGTATTCGTAAGTGGCTTGATGTTTTTTGCATCTGGCTTTATTTTTCCTATGGCTATGGGGAAGGGGCTTTCTCTTTTTCGTCACATTGCGGCAACGGCCACTGCAACCATGTCTTTAATTAATATCTTAATGACTAGCTTGATTTCTTTTTTTGTGAGTTTTATTAATATTCAAAGTGCTATTCCTATGATGCTGATCTATGCTGTTTTACTTTTAATAAGTGTAATTATTTATTGGCGGATGCTTCGCGAAAGAGAATAATTGCTCCTGTAAGGCCTGCTAAGATTTATGGATGTATGATTGGTTGAATTTGGTATAAGGTGGAAAAGTATAAATTAAGTCATTCACCAGTCTTGGTACATCGCCATGGACGGAATAATCGCGGAGCTAGACTTATTTACAGATGTCACTGATGTCACCTGTTTTGCTCAAAAGTAAAGAGGATAAATTAGATGAAAACTATTATAAAAATCATATTGGGAGCGGTATTGGTTGTTGGCGCCCTAACAAGCATCAGTATATCTGCAGAGGCACAGGTTTCTGTTAATTCGAGGGCCAGAGTTCCTCATGGCTATTATCCACCGGGACCCTGCGATTCCTATAGGCACTACTATAAAGGTGATTGCGGTTATCCAGTTTATTACGGTCCAATTGTCGTGTTTGGTGGCACTATTATAAGGGGACCGCATTACTATCGTTGGTACAGGGGCAATCCATACTTCTGGTATCGCGGCAGCTGGCACTATTGGAGTGGTTGGAAGCGTGTGCGTTGGAAATGGAGTCATAGCCAAGGCTGGGGTTGGCGCAATGGACGTTGGAATCGTGCCTGGGGTGGTAGGCACGATGAAGTTCGCATCATGGAACCCGGTGGACACCCTCGTGGTGGTGATGAAGTTCGTACCATGGGGTCCGATGGATACCATGGTGGTGGCGAAGTTCATACTATGGAACCTGGCGGGCACCCTAGTGGCGGAGGCGAAATTCACCCTATAGAACCCGGTGGGCACCCTGTTGGTGGGGAAATTTACCCTATAGAACCCGGCGGGCACCCTAGTGGCGGAGGCGAAATTTACCCTATAGAACCCGGCGGGCATCCTGATGTTGGTAGCGAAATTCACCCATTAGAACCCGGTGGACACCCTGTTGGCGGTAGTGAGATTCACCCAGTGGAACCTGGTGGACATCCTGCTGGTGGTGGCGAAGTTCACATCATGGAACCTGGCGGGCATTCTGGTGATGGAAATGGTGGCCCCTCACATTAATGACGCTACAACGTATCTATTCAGTTGGTTGTCTGAAGCTTGGATATCCGGCTGAATATATACGAGAAAAGCTCTAGGATCCTAAACTAAACTTTGTGGTATTTGCTCGTCATTGATGCAAATCAGGTCGATTAGAAATTGAAAGATGTTTCGTTGCCAACTGACCAAAAGTCCCAAGCTGATGTGCGTGTTTGACACCAATCCCACTCCCCGTTAAGATGCGCGCCATGAAGACGCACACCCTCCCAAAGTACATTCATCCTAAACGTTTTTGTGAAGATGCCGTGGATTTATCGGGTGATTTCCCTATCTCGCAGTTTGAGCGCTTAAAAGGGTTGTTGTCAGATGATGAGGGAAGGGTAGTAGTGCATTTGGCATTTAGAAAAAATAAACAGCATATCCCTTATGTTGAAGGAAATTTACAGGTTCAGTGGCATCTAATTTGTCAGCGATGTTCAGGAAAGTTACCGCATGCTACCGAAATATCGCTTCTATTAAGCCCTATAGATGATGAAAAATACATTGAACGTCTGCCTGAGGACTATGAGCCCTTGATTGTGGAGGACGATAAAATTTTGTTGTCTGCTGTGATTGAAGAGGAGTTATTGCTTGCGATGCCACTTGTTCCCAAGCATGAAACAGAAGAATGTATGCAGGTGCTTCGCCAATTTAACGATGGTAGTTCGACTACGATCAAGAAAGGCGTTTAAGCGCTTGTTTTAAAAAATTTTGCATAATTTGGAGTAGAAAAAATGGCCGTACAAAAACACAAGGTAACACGTGCTAGACGAGGTAAGCGTCGAGCGCATGATCGTTTATCTAACCCCACACTGTCTGTAGATGCCACCTCGGGAGAGACTCACAGACGTCACCATGTTACGGACAAAGGATATTACCGTGGACGTCAAATCGCACAGGTTCCAGAGGAGCCAGTTGCCCTATCTGACAACCAAGGATAATCACGCTTGAGCACCATAACAATTGCATTAGATGCGATGGGTGGCGACTATGGTCCCGAAGTTACTATACCTGCTGCCCTTCAGGCATTGCGTCAGTATCCTAATCTTAAGTTGCGTTTAGTTGGTGATGAAGAGCTGTTGACCAAACTACTGAAGCTTAATTCAGAAGCTCCTGGTGAAAGGCTTTTCATACAACATGCCTCTCAAGAAGTGGCAATGGACGAGTCTCCAGTGCATGCATTGCGTACAAAAAAAGATTCGTCCATGCGCGTCGCCATCAATCAAGTAAAAGAAGGTAAGGCTGATGCCTGTGTGAGTGCCGGTAATACGGGCGCTTTAATGGCAACGGCAAAATTTGTCCTTAAAACACTGCCTGGCATTGATAGGCCAGCTATCATCAGCTCTTTCCCTAGTCGTATACCTGGCAAGTTAGTTCGGATGCTGGATTTGGGCGGAAATGTTGATTGCACAGACGAGAATCTTGTTCAGTTTGCCATGATGGGCTCTGCGCTGGTTTCGGCCATTGATAATAATGAGCGCCCAAGCGTGGCATTGCTCAATATTGGTGAGGAAGAAATCAAGGGCAACGAACAAGTCAAACGCACTGCCCAGCTCTTATCGAATAATCCGTTCATAAATTATTGTGGGTATATAGAAGCAGATCGCATTTTTTCCGGTGATGTGAACGTCATTGTATGCGACGGGTTTGTAGGAAATATTTCACTAAAATCTATGGAAGGTATGGCAAGATTTATTGCGGATTCCGCCAAAGGGGAATTCAAACGCACGCTATTTTCTAAATTAGTCGCCCTATGTACTTTCCCTGTTTTAAAGAGGCTAAAAGAAAGCATAGACCCTGGCCGTCACAATGGAGCGAATTTTATAGGTTTGCGAGGTATCGTGGTAAAGAGTCATGGTGGCGCCAACGTATGGGCATTTGCACAGGCTATTAGCGAAGCCATCAAGCAAGTTGAGGCGGATGTCCCTAATAAAATTAGTCGTGAGATGAGTGCATCATTACCCGAAGAAGAGAGGAAATCGGCATGACGCATTACGCACGTATCGTTGGTACAGGGGGGTACCTGCCTGAAAAAGTCCTAGACAACGCCCAACTTGAAAAAATGGTTGATACCTCCGACCAATGGATACTTGAGCGTACAGGGATTGCTCAACGCCATATTATGGCTGATCACGAGACTACGTCTTCAATGTCGGAAATTGCCGCTAGACGTTCTCTAGACGCCGCTGGCTTGACACCTGAAGACGTCGAATTAATTGTCATTGGTACTTCAACCCCTGATCGTTTTTTTCCTAGCACGGCGACCATACTTCAGCAGCGCTTAGGCATCAAGAATGCTTGCCCTGCTTTTGATGTTTCGGCCACATGTTCAGGTTTTATCTATGCTTTAAGTGTGGCTGAGAAGTTTATAAAATCGGGTTCTATTAAGACTGCTTTGGTGATAGGGGCTGAATCGCTAACGCGCCTTGTCGATTGGACAGATCGTTCCACTTGTATACTTTTTTCAGATGGTGCTGCGGGCGTTGTGCTTACAGCAGACAACACACCAGGCATCATTTCCACACATATCCATTCAGATGGTTCTCATCATGAACTCATGTACGCGCCTAATCATATCGGGGAACTAGATGAGCCACCCTATATCAAAATGAAGGGGAATGAGGTGTTTAAGCTTGCAGTTAATACACTGAGCGATGTCGTAGATCAAACGTTGGCGCATAACGATCTTCAGAAGTCCGATATTGATTGGTTAATCCCTCACCAAGCAAATTTAAGAATTATTAAGGCTACGGCTAAAAAGTTGGGATTACCTATGGAGCGTGTGATTTTGACTGTCCGAGATCAGGGCAATACTTCGGCGGCCTCTATTCCTTTAGCACTAGATATTGCAATACGAGATGGCCGTATTCAACAAGGAGACATGCTGTTATTTGAGACATTCGGAGCAGGGCTAACTTGGGGATCAGCCATGGTCAGGTATTAAACTTTTCTTATTCAAGATTTCACTCATGAAAAGGACTTTATTTGCTCACCTTTCCCTATACTTACTTTTTAAGCCTTGAACAAGGCCACTTTAATGAGTAGCTTTCTTCTGGTTAGTAATGTGACATTTACGTAATAGATCACCCCCTGCCGGGATTGGCACTGACCTGTTACACATTTACTATGCCAATGACTCGAGCTGCATATCAATAATAATACTTTCAATCATAAGGGTCTTGATTGGTTTTCTTATCTCTGAATCATGAATTAAAGATTAAAGATCGATAACACTACATTTAATTTTAAGACAATCGAGGTATTATGATGACACCAACACTTGCATTTATTTTCCCCGGACAGGGCTCTCAAACTTCGGGGATGCTCTCCGAGCTTGCACGACAACACCCCGTTGTTGAGCAAACCTATCGACAGGCTTCATCTACTCTAGGTTATGATCTTTGGACACTGGTGCAAGATCCTGATGCAGCGACATCACTCAACCAAACCGAGCGAACACAGCCTGCCCTGCTAGCAGCCAGTGTGGCCCTTTGGCGTATCTGGCAAGCGCAAACAGATCGCTTACCTTGCATTATGGCCGGTCATAGCTTAGGAGAATACAGTGCTTTGGTTTGTGCAGGTGCGATAAGCTATGATGACGCTATATCTCTCGTCGCGTTACGTGGTCGTTATATGCAACAAGCCGTTCAAGAAGGTGAAGGTGCTATGGCGGCTATCGTTGGTTTAGATAATGATAAAATAGAAGAAATTTGTCTTTTAGCTGCAGGGCGTGAAGTCCTTTCTCCAG
>JAQSWO010000069.1 GCA_029266595.1 Gammaproteobacteria bacterium | reverse complement strand
AGTTAAATGTGTTGCTGCTTCTGCGTTAGGTAATCTAAATAACCCAAGTGAAGCTATCATTAAGGGGCTGCAAAATGCTTTTGAGAGTGAAAATAAGCGTGTCAAGATTGCTGCCGCTGAAGCGCTAAATAGATTAAAACATTCCAGTGAAACTATTATCACAGAGTTGCTCAATGCTTTGCAAAATGGAAATTGGTATGCCAGGAGTGATGCTGCTTCTGCATTAAGTAAATTAGAAGATCCAAGTGAGGCTCTAATAAAAGGTTTATTAAACATTTTGCGGGATGAGGATAAGGACGTTAGAGATGCCGTTTCCACAGCATTTGAGGAAGCGTTCGTTAAGTTAAATAGTCCAAGTGAGGCTATTATCACAGAGTTGTTCAGCGTTTTGCGAGATAAAGAATTGATAGTCAATGAAGCTCCTGCTCTTGCATTAAGTAAATTAAAGAACCCAAGTGCAGTAGTCATTAAAATTTTGATAAACGCTTTGCGGGATGAAAATGAAAGAGTCAGGAAAGCTTCTGCTGTTGCGTTAGGTAATTTAAATAGTTCAGATGAAGCTGTTATTGAAGCCTTGATAAATGCTTTGTGGGATAAAGATTGGAGTGTCAGAGATGTTGTCGCTGAAGCGTTAGGTAAGTTAAATAATCCAAGCGAAGTTGTCATTGAAGTTTTGATAAGCGCTTCTTGGAAGACTAGCAGTGCTGCTGAAGCGTTATCAACCCCTAAAGCTATCCATGCTACAACGCTTATATTCAAACAACTGATAAGAGATGAGCAGGGAAGTATTGAGTATTTTTCTTGCTGGTTTGAGAAAAACTATCTACTCGTTATGGATTCTAAAAAAGGAAACGTCATCGCACGTCAGGGACGTCAGAACTATTCTATTCCTTTATCTCCCAACGATTTAGCCCACTTAGAAAAACAAGTTACCGCTGTAGCGAAACACAAGAATTATCCATCAGAATTTTACAATCTATCAGGTGGTAGTAGCAGCCATGTAGAAAAGGCTATTTTACAAGACTGTCAACCAAATACATCAGTTTGTTTTGTATCTAATGCGATGTGGTTAGTGCACCTTGTGCGCAAAAAAGCAGGTGAACGTACATTACTTATAGTGGAAGGCCTGGTAGCAGGAAAACATATTGCGCAGTGTTACGAATTTGCGCTATCCCAACGTAATAGCAATCCCTCTTCTGGTTTTTTCCTACCTGGTGGTGGCGTAGGTGATGTATTAAAAACCAGAAATTTTTTAGATTTGCTTGAGAAACATAAAAAAGACTATCAATATAAAAGTTGGGACATTGACTCTACAATAGGCCAAATATTATTACGGTCAGTAGAAATTGAAGCTCTCTCTTCAGAAATGCAACGCCATGATTGTTTAGCTTGGGCAGAAGAAAAATTAACAGCAATTGGTTTACCAATAGAGGGGTGTTGGACTAGTTTTACTGTTGTATTACCCGCAGTTGTTCCCGAAAAAGCCAAGAAACCTGCCTCTGTCCCTGTTGTAGAAGAAAACAGATTTTGTCGATTGATGTAGACCACACAATTAATATTTTAAGTTAGCAATGGCATTAAAACAAAGTTAAGGAGATAAAAAATGGCTATGGAAAGAAATTCATTTATTGAAGATTCAGATCAGCCACAAAAATTTGAGAGTGATATAGATCACAGTAATCAACCTCAAGAGAGAGAAGAAAAAAATGCAGATGTTAAAGAATCCAAAGATATATTCGATCAATTAAAAGGGTGGTTGTTATCTTGTTTAGGAGAGCGTAGACGTACTGAAAGTAGTTCTGCACGGTCGTGTAAATTTAAAGTAGAAGAACTTTGTGGGATAGCTGAAATAGAAGAAGCAGGTGTTGATGAAACCAATATAGATCAAGAAATGTCGAGCCGAGGAGAAGCCAGAGAAGGACAGGAAATATTAGTGCAAGACGTAGAAGCTAAAGATGAACAAGCAGGAAAGAGTCAAAAAGTTGTAGTTTCCATAGAACTATTGGAAGAAGCAAAAGATAATTTAGGAAAAATATTAGATGTTTTAGAATCTGCAGAAATTCACGAGAAATGCAGGAATACTTTCAATAATTTTGCTGCTAAAACAGATGAACTGAAAAAAGAAGATCAAAATGATCTTCAACAATATAGTAAAGCGCTATTTGATGTAAGTGAATTTTACCAGAGAGCTTATGAGCAAATTAGCGAGTTATATAAAAAACAATTAGGCCAATCATCTAGTATACACGGAGATATTAATGCAAGCGGTGCAATAATTACCGCTGGTGGGAATGTTCATATTGGTCATAAAATAGATATGCATTTAACAGATGCCTTGCATGAACAAATAACAGAAGTTTTAACAGCCTTAAAAAAATCGGCAGGCCCAAAAAACAAAAATAAACGTAGCCAATCACAGCAGCAGGATGTACGTAGAAGTAATGAGTCAGAGAAACAAAAATCAGATGATGCCTTTCCGCTACCAGTGAACGTTTCAGATCACCCCCTTGATACCAGTGAATTAGAGGATAAAAAAGATGGTGTTTATGAAAGCGGTAAAGAATTGGAAATTAGTCAGGTAAACCCATCTCTTCCAGAGCAATTTAATATATACAATTGCTTGAGTCTTATTCTTTTTCGTGCCAGTGAATTAGAGGATGAAAAAGATGATGTTTATGAAAGCGATAAAGAATTGGAAATTAGCCAGGTAAACAGATCCCTTCCAGAGCAATTTAATATATACAATTGCTTGAGTCTTATCCTTCGTCATAGCCAAGCAGACATTCAAACGCTTAAGATAGAAGAGCGCCTGAAATTATATATCCCAAGCAAGGGCTTATATCGATCAGAGCACGCACTAGATCATAGTTTTGATTTAAGGGGCAGATTTGATGCCTTCCTCAAGAATCCTACCGTTAAAACCTTCGTAATATTAGGTCAAGGCGGTTCAGGAAAATCTTTATTTACACTTACCATTTTTAAACATATTTTTCAAAAGTGTCGACCAGACGATTTTTTTTTTGAAGATGCTATAAGGCTAATACCTAAATGGCTACCTATTTATATCCCTTTGAAATACTACCCTGATACACAAGTTGGAGATCTGATTAACGTAGTACTATTAGAATGTGGATTAAATGCACATGATATTGAAGCACTTAAAACGGGTATAGATTTTCATGGCAGAGTACTATTTATTTTGGATGGCTATAACGAACTGGGTTATGGGGTATGTCCCAACCTTACTGAAGCGCTCATCGCTGATTGGCCAAATGCCAAGCTACTGATTAACGGACGTATTGAACACTTTCAAAACGATGCTCAACATGCATTAGCTTTTGCGCTACATGATGCAAGTGGTCGACCTATATACAGCAGCTTTGAACGATATTATCTCGCGCATTTTTCACAAGAGGACATTGAAAATTATATTGAGAAATATGAAGGCTTAACCCCGCCATCATTTGCTGCTACGGTAGAAGAGTATAAAGATGGTGATGAATCTGCCAGAAGAGATAGTGTCACCTATGCAAAATTAGTAAGCTTGCCTGGCTTACTGCCTTTATTGAATAATCCACTCTTACTCAATTTAACCTTACGCATTTTACACCATTCATTACCTAACAATAATGGCCGAGATCTTACTCGCGCTGATATTTACCGAGCCTTCCTAAATAATTTTTTTGCCACTGCGATAAGAACCATACCTCATGCCTTTGACTATGGATCTGGGCCTCCTGAATCTTTTGCTGAAGAATTAGCGTTCATGTTATTTACTCATCAAGCGCTGAATATTTCTGACCAATATTCGGCTATCTGGCAATTTTTTATTCATCCAGATCACGCAACAATCCGTGGAATTTATCCATTCGAGCAGCGGGCTAATAAATTTTCTTTTATTTATAAATCTGTTTATGAATATTTTGTTGCCTTATATCTATGGAAGGCACTGATAGAAAAGCCTATTGACCAAGCATGTAATGATTGGAATATGAGATCTCTGTTAGAAGAACCAGCAATTCTCGATTTTTTGATAGATTTCGCTAAGTTTAGATTTAGATCTGATCTTGCTGCTTTGGAAAGACATGCAAATCAAGCATTGAATCCAGATGAAATTGTACAATCTTTTCCTCAATTACGGTTGTTACATATGATCAGATCTTCTAGAAATTCTTCTTCTGATTTTTCTATTGCCGCTACAAATGCCATCATTTTTTTGAATTACACACGTACTTCTTTTTCAGGTATTGATTTTAGCGATATTCAAATTCCAGGGGCTGATCTATCTAGCTCAGTGTGTGATGGTACAAATTTTCAACGTTCTAATTTAACGCGAGTGAATTTTAGAAATGCCTGGCTCAATAATTCTCAGTTTCAAAATGCTGTGATGGATGGTGTTCGGTTGGGAGAGTATCCAATTCTTGAATTTGGAAGTTTAAATGCCTATTTCTCTAAAGATGGGAATCTTATTTTTCACAGAGGGGGCGATATCCATATCTACCATATGGCAACTCAAACTTTACTCAAAGCACTAAAAGACTATACGGGGGGAACAATCATTTCTCTCAGCCCCAATGGTATGTACCTAGTTGCATATGGAGGAATATATGAATTGCAAGATAAGACACTCCAAGTTTGGGATGTAGGCCGTAGTTTATGTCAATGGAAATTTGAAAGCGAAGCATATATTGCTTTTAGTCCTGATAGTAAATATTTAGCTTCTGCAGACATGAAAGCTCATACGCTAAGTCTCTGGCATGTAAATAGCGGTGAACGTGAACGAACTGTTAAATACGATTGTATTAGAGATCCTGAATATTTTTATCAGAAAGGTATTATCTTTAGCCCTGATAATGAACGTGTAGCCTTCTTCTATAGCAATAATGATGATGGCGAGTTATGGCTTTGGGAGATCAACAGTGATCTATGTAAACGCTTAGAAGGTCACCCTCATGGAGTGACTAGTATCACCTTCAGCCCAGATGGAATGAGCTTGGTTTCTGGTGGCTGTACTGCCTTTATTGGAGAGCGGGACCCTAATTTTGAGTATGCTGGTGAAATACGTATTTGGGATGTGAGCAGTGGAGCTTGTAAGCGTGTCCTAAGAAATCATAATTTTCGTATAGCTAGTGTTGTTTTTAGCCCTGATGGTAAGTGGTTGGCTTCAGGTGGAGGTGGAGGCAGAGATTCTTTTGGTTTTGATAATCCTATTAGCGAATTACAACTCTGGAGTGTAGACAGTGGTCGATGTCACATACTTGAAGGGCATACAAGTGGAGTGACAAATCTCGTCTTTAGTCCTGATAGTAATTACTTAGCTTCAGGAGGGCAGGGTGATAATACGATACGACTTTGGCATGTACAAACTGGCTTGTGTGAACGAGTATTTGAGGGATATGGCGATCAGATTGCTTTTAATCTTGATGGTACATGTTTAATACTTTCAGGTTGTATGCTTTGGGATATTGGAACAGTACACCTCTTAGATGTGTTACATAGTGTGGCGGAGCGATTTCAAAATAGCTATTCAGGTAGTATCCGCAGCGTTGCCTTTAGTCCAGATGGTAAAATTTTAGCGTCGGGAGGTGATGATGGAATACTACGTTTATGGAATGTTGAACATGGTATATGTGAACGAATTCTTGAAGCGCATAATGATAGGGTGGTGTGTGTTGCCTTTAGCACAGATGCTAAATATATAGCTATGGGGAGCACAGATAAAACAGTGCACCTTTGGCATGTGAAAAGCGATGTATTTAAGCAAGTTTTTGAAGGCCATACTAAACAAGTCAATAGCATTGCTTTTAGCTTGGATAACAAATATTTGGTTTCAGGTAGTAGAGATAGGACAGTCAGGCTTTGGAATATAAAAAGTGGCACATGTGAACGAGTTCTTCAAGGCCATACGAACGAAGTGGCGAGTGTTGCTTGTAGTCCAAATGGGCGCTATCTGGTCTCAGGTAGTTGGGATAAAACACGCCGACTTTGGGATATACGTACTGGTCAATGTTTATGTATTTCAGAAGGTCACACAGGCTGGCGAAACAGCCTTGTTTTTAATCACGATGGTACACGTTTGGCTTCAGGGAGTTGGGATAAAACTTTGCGTCTATGGAACGTGCAAATGGGTACATGTGAGCGAGTTTTAGCAGGCCACGCGCCTTATGTGACAAGTGTCGCTTTTAGCTCAGATGGTACATATTTAGTCTCCTCAGGAAAAGATAAAACCTTGCGCTGTTGGGATGTTGCAAGCGGTGTAGAATTAGTTTGTATAACATTAAATTCTGTAGCAAACCATTGTAGTTGGCATGCTCGCCCCAATGGATCGTATCTGGCAACAGCGCATGAAAATGGTAGCATTTGTTGTTGGGATGTGAAATTTACGTCTATTTCAGCAGTACAAAATACAGTGAGTTTCGTGTTGGTATGGAGCAGTAAGCAACAAACATTAAATGCAGCAAACAGTGATATAAATGGAGTAAAAGGACTATCTACCAATGATGCTATGCTACTGAAACAAAGACGTGCGGTAGGAGAGCCAATGGTAGAGCCATCAGAAGCAGCCAATATTGTAGGTCCTATTGGTGGTGTATCAAGATTCTTCCAAACTACTCAGCGAAATGCTCCTCATATAAATACAACGTCAGTAGCGCCTGTAAGCTTGCCAGTGGCAATAGATTCAGCGACAGCGATGGCAGTTACTCGAAATTTCACTTCAGGTTAATGTTTTTTAATGAAACTAGCATGGCAGAAGAAAAATTTCTCTCAAGCATAGATGCTATATCTACACCTGAACACGAAGACGCAGATCAAGCAAGACGAATTTCAACTCACAAGGAGACCCACCATGCAAACACCTCGCCCACACCAACCAGGACTTGCAAGCGCTGATGATGGACTTGAATCAAAAGAAGATGGAACAAGAGAAGAGGAAAGGAGAAAAATAGCGACTTTGCTGCAAGACCATATGCGTGCTGTAGAACAAAGTGAGAAATTGTCCGAGCAAGAGCGGCAGCGCTCATCAGCGTTACACGACCAATTTTGTCAAACCTTAGAAAACGTTCTCCCCAAAAAAACAAAACCCCCGCATGCTAAGACCAAGCATGTTGCGGCCAATTCATCACCAAAAGATCTGGCTAATATTCAAACTTTAAAAGAACAAATTGATGAGAATCAGAAAGAAATAAGTGGGCTGAGTGAGAAACAGCAGAAGCTGATCAGCGACGTGCTCACGGTATTTGCCGGTCATAAAGATAAATCAGATGAGATATTGCAAAAATTACAACAAGAAAAAACTGTGAAGGTGCAAGACCTACGGCAATCTCGAATCTTATTTAAACATGCTAATGACCATGTGGAAGAACTAAAAGTAGAAAGTGCTAAAAAAGCTCCTCATTTTCAGGGGTGTCGTAGCTCTATCGCTAATGCAGGCAAATTTTATCGATTAGGTTATCGCAGCATTATCGCCCTCGTTGAGCAGCAACCTGCTCTTGATAATCTGCAGATAAAGAGTGAGAACAGCGTGCATGGTTCAAACATTATTTCTCCGAATGTTTATATAGGAGATAAAGTGATTGGCTTGGAGGATAAGCTGGAAGAAATACAAGCGGAGTTTGATAAAGTTGGAGATCAGTATAATGCGTTACAACGAGACCACCAAGAGAATATGAAAAAACTCAAAACCTTAAAGCTTCAGCAAGTGGATTTGTCTCAGTATGAACGAGACCTTTTGACAAGGCTTGCAGATGCGCAACAATATGTAAGAAATTCAAAAACTAAAGAAGGGAAAATTGAGAAGCAAAGGAAAGCCAAGCAGCAACGAATAGTAGAGTTGGAAGCAGAAATTGCACAAAAAACAGCAGAGATACGCGACCTACAATCTAATTCTTCACCTGCAGGCCAAGCGCAGCTGGGTCATCAAAATACCAAAGCCAAACATGATGAGGATTCAAAAGATCCTATTCCTGTGCAAAATTTATCGGAAAGGCAAATCATAAATAATGCTTTGCGTGAGAGTCGGTATGATGGAGATGGGGCACTGAAGCTAGCTTTAAAAGAGATTCCCAGTGCGGACTACTATACTCGAAGCGCTGCTTGGCAAATGTTGCATATATTGGCAAAAAATTCACAGCTTTCTCAGCAACAAACAACGCAAGTATTCGCTATTGCGACTGCTCGCCTGAAACACGATGACTGGTACCATGCTTGGGAAACACTGCTCACTTTGGCCGGGAGCAGTTCACATCTTTCTGAAGCGCAAATCATTTCAATACTTGCTACTGTAGCTGAGGGCTTAAAGGATAAAGTGGCTGGTGTTCGAGGAGCCGCTGAGAGAACATTGGCTGCTTTAGCAGGAAATCAACATTTGTCTGAGCAACGCATCAATCAGATGCTTACCACTGCAACAGTTGGCTTACAGAATAAAGACAAAGATACCTGGGAAATGCTAGCTGCTTTGGCAGGCAGTTCACGCCTTTCTGACCAACAAATCGCTAAGCTGCTTGCCACTGCAACAGCTGGCCTGAAAAATAATGATGAGGAAGTTCAAGCAGCTG
>JAQSWO010000068.1 GCA_029266595.1 Gammaproteobacteria bacterium | reverse complement strand
CGTAATCGCCGCCGTTAGTGTTGTCTTACCATGGTCAACGTGACCTATCGTACCCACATTCATATGTGGCTTATCACGGCTAAATTTTTCCTTACCCATAAATTACCTCTTTCAATGTTTTTAACAATAAATTCTTAGTAAGCAGAAAATATTACTTCTGCTTGGTAACTTCTTCAACCACGCTAGCAGGTGCTTGCGCATACTTGGCAAACTCCATTGAATAAGTTGCACGGCCTTGGCTTAGAGAGCGGAGATCGGTGGCATAACCAAACATACCTTCTAAGGGAATCTCAGCACTTATAACCTTACCGGTAGGATTCTCATCCATTCCTAAGATTAGACCACGGCGGCGATTCAAATCACCAACAACATCGCCCATATATTCTTCGGGCGTAACAATTTCAACTTTCATGATGGGTTCTAGTAAAATAGGGCTAGCTTTCAGCGCACCTGCTTTGAACCCCATAGAGCCGGCAACCATAAAAGCCATTTCGTTAGAGTCAACATCATGGTAGGAACCGTCATAGACGACAACCTTCACATCAACAACTGGATAACCAGCTATCACACCATTCTGAAGTTGTTGCTTTACTCCTTTTTCAACAGCAGGAATATACTCTTTAGGTATGACACCACCAACGATTTCACTAGCAAATTCAAAACCTGAACCAGGCTCCTTAGGCTCAATTCTTAGCCATACGTGACCATATTGTCCTCGACCACCACTCTGCTTAACATACTTACCTTCTTGCTCAACCATTTTGGTAATGGTCTCGCGATAAGCAACTCTAGGCTTACCAACGTTAGCTTCTACACCAAACTCCCGGCGCATACGGTCTACAATAATATCCAAGTGAAGCTCACCCATCCCTTCAATGATCGTTTGGCCTGATTCTTCATCACTGTGGACTCTGAAAGAAGGATCTTCTTGAGCTAATTTACCTAACGCAATGCCCATCTTTTCTTGATCAGCTTTACTCTTTGGCTCAACTGCAACAGAAATAACAGGCTCAGGAAATTCCATACGCTCGAGCGTAATAATATCATCTAGGCTCGTCAAGGTATCACCTGTGGTTGCCGTCTTCAGTCCGACAGCAGCAGCAATATCTCCAGCACGAACTTCTTTTATCTCTTGTCGAGTATTGGCGTGCATTTGCAAAATACGCCCAACACGCTCTTTCTTTCCTTTCAAAGGATTATAAACGGCATCACCTGATTTCAGGACACCGGAATAAACTCGGAAAAACGTAAGACTTCCAACAAACGGATCAGTAGCAATTTTAAAGGCCAACGCTGCAAAGGGCTCATCGTCTGATGCATTCCTAACAGCAGGCGTATCTTTACCATCGTCTAGCAAACCTGTGATAGGGGGCACATCTTTGGGAGAAGGCATATATTCAATTACGGCATCAAGCATCGCCTGAACACCCTTATTTTTAAAAGCCGACCCACAAAGCATTAGAACAATTTCACTATTAATTGCTCTGGTACGAAGACCACGCTTAATTTCTTCTACGGAAAGCTCACCCGTCTCTAGATATTTCTCAGTCAGAGCTTCATCTGCTTCAGCTGCAGCTTCAAGCATGATCTCACGCCATTTATCAGCAACAGCTTTGAGATCTTCTGGAATATCACGAGCGTCATAGGACATACCTTGATCTGTCTCATTCCAGTATATAGCTTTCATCTTTATGAGATCTACGATCCCTTTGAAATTCTCTTCTGCGCCAATAGGAATCTGAATGGGAACAGGCTTAGCACCTAGTCTTGTCTTAATTTGCTCAACAACTCTAAAGAAATCAGCTCCCGGACGATCCATCTTATTGACAAAACCCATTCTGGGCACGCCATACTTGTTGGCTTGACGCCACACAGTTTCTGTTTGGGGTTCAACACCACCCACTGAGCAGAAAACTGCAACAGCACTATCAAGCACTCTAAGCGAACGCTCAACTTCAATGGTGAAGTCAACGTGGCCAGGTGTATCAATGATATTAATTCGATGCTGAGGAAATTGAAGGTCCATACCACTCCAAAAACAGGTGGTTGCAGCTGACGTGATGGTAATTCCACGCTCTTGCTCCTGCTCCATCCAATCCATTGTGGCTGTGCCTTCGTGAACTTCACCTATTTTATGAGAAACACCCGTATAGAATAGGATACGTTCAGTCGTAGTGGTCTTACCCGCATCGATATGGGCCATAATGCCAATATTGCGATAATTTTCAATCTTTGTCGTACGTGCTGTATTCGTGCTCATAATTAATTACCAACGATAGTGTGCAAATGCTTGGTTAGCTTTCGCCATACGATGAACATCTTCACGTTTCTTAACTGAAGCTCCTCGACTATTGATGGCGTCAATAATCTCATTAGCTAAACGAATGGCCATGGTCTTTTCATTACGCTTGGCGGAAAAACTAACCAACCAGCGCATCGCAAGAGCAACTCGACGCTTGGGGCGAACTTCAACAGGAACCTGGTAGGTGGACCCACCTACTCGACGTGACTTTACTTCAACTGATGGACTGACATTTTCTAAAGCTTTTTCAAAAGCTTGTATAGCCGCCGCTTTGTCCTCTGGTGATAGCTGAATGCTGCCTGCACCTTCACCGCCTTCGCCACCTTCACCTTCAGTAGTCTTTTTTCCCTGCTGATGCCTAAGCACTCTGATCAAGGATCCATAAACTATTCTTTCAGCCAGCGACTTCTTTCCATCAATCATGACGGAGTTAATGAACTTTGCGATCAACTCACTCTCAAAGAGAGGATCTGGCAAAATATATCTTTTGGGGGCTGCCTTTCTTCTTGACACGGGTATTCCTCAAATAATTTCAGTTCAACAAAAAAGAGCTTAAGTTCACTAAACTTAAGCAGAGGTCAATATAGACCGAAGACGGGTGGAAAAACTTACCTGCCACTATAAGGGCCAGGCTAATTCGGCTAAAGGCCTAAATTAACCCTTAGGTCTCTTCTCACCGTATTTCGAACGACCTTGACGACGACCAGATACACCAGACGTATCGAGACCACCTCGAACAATATGATAACGCACACCAGGCAAGTCCTTTACACGACCGCCGCGGATTAAAACAACAGAGTGTTCTTGAAGGTTATGTCCTTCACCGCCTATATATGCACTAACCTCAAAACCATTGGTTAGGCGTACACGAGCAACTTTACGTAAAGCTGAGTTTGGTTTCTTAGGCGTGGTTGTGTAAACACGAACACAAACACCTCTCCGTTGGGGACAACCTTTAAGAGCAGGAACCGTGCTCTTCTTTCTCTTCAAAACCCTTGGTTTTTGAACCAATTGGCTAATTCTAGGCATTTATAAACCACTCCAAAAAAGTACGCATAGTTCTGAAAAAACTGATATAGGAAAATTTTACAGCACAGCGGGTGGGCGGCAAAAAGATGGGGGATTCTATTGGAGGTTACGTCCTTATGTCAAGCGAGCAAATTGACTAAGTGATACTAAAAATAACTACTTATCACTTATTGCTTCTGTCGGCAGCTCCTCACAAATAGCGAATAGGATATTAGGACCTATGACAGCTCGTCAAGACAAGTTTTTGAGCATCACATCGCATCTACTTTGTGGTATATAAGTAATGAAGCACAGAAAATTAGCGGATTATGCCCACTCAACCACAGCAAAATTGCCAATATCCTCCTTTTTTTGTCCTACTGCAGGTAATCTTTTACCGTGGCAATTTTACCCAGCTGTTGCAAATAGCTCACTAAAGATTTAACGCTAACCACTGAATAGCTTCCGCTATTGCGTTCAGTTTGAGGATGATCATCGAACTGCACATTAGCTTTAAACATTTTGGCGCCAATTGCTGTCAATCCATCTACTTTAATGGTGGCAGGTTCAAAGCCAGATTCACGCAATGTTTGCTGAATAGCTTCGCGAGATCGAACGCCCTCATTGGCAGATACCAACACCTCTAAAATCCATTGGTTTGAATTTTGATAACGCGTTGCAAATGGATAAGCCAGCATACTGTAATGATTATTATGCAAGCTGAGTTTCAAAGGGGACTTTAATACCGCAGCTAAATTAGTTTGCAGTTTTTTATCTGGCACAATGATTTTGAAATCCATGCTATACAAATCATCTGCGAAAAAGTTTAATAATCCCTGCGCATATATAGAGGAATTTCCTGTACCACATTGATTTAATAAATGCACGACCGTCCATTTACCTTTATATCCAGGATAATCACGCACAACGAAAGCGGCGTGCGTGAAATGCATATTATATTTTTCCATATTTGAGCCCACGCGTGCGATTAGCGCTACCTGCGGGTTTAAATTATCCAGGGTATTTTTTAACAGTATGGCGCGGTTCCCAGCTGCTGCAAGCACAGCGGGATTTGGTTTTTTTTCTTCACAGCTACTACCTGCAAATGCATTTATACTGAAAATATTTGAGAGAGAGAAAATACAAATGAGCAAGAAGAGTATTTTTTTTATAATCATAAGAATGTCCAATGGATAAGAGAGATGGTCTGAAACACTTAAAATTGCGTACTGTAAATTAAACTTTTACCAAGCTCTGTAGGTAGAAATGCGATGACATTTCCACTCGCTTGCAGCATATATCCAGCAGCAGTACTCACCACTTGGATAGTTTGGCCCGCTGCTAGTGAGTCTTCCCCACGTGCGTGGGGGTGTTTCTGTAACGGCTGGCAAGATCATTAAGGCGATCAAGTCTTCCCCACGTGCGTGGGGGTGTTTCTCTTGAAGACAATGAAAGTTTCAGGCTCACTGGGTCTTCCCCACGTGCGTGGGGGTGTTTGCTCAGGTTATTTTTTAAATAACCTGGTTTATGATGTCTTCCCCACGTGCGTGGGGGTGTTTCGGTCTTGATAAGCGCCCACATAAACTCCAGAAGTCTTCCCCACGTGCGTGGGGGTGTTTCTCATGACCTTGGAAGAAGTACATGAAATCCTCAGTCTTCCCCACGTGCGTGGGGGTGTTTCTTTTTTATGAAGGCGGTTTTTCAGATGTGCCATGTCTTCCCCACGTGCGTGGGGGTGTTTCTACGATTTTATCGGTAAGTAATTCTCAGATGCAGTCTTCCCCACGTGCGTGGGGGTGTTTCTAGACGGTGTTACTTACTGTCACTATTTCCCTAGTCTTCCCCACGTGCGTGGGGGTGTTTCTCGTTTCTGTTCCTGAGCTTGATGCTGCAGTTGGTCTTCCCCACGTGCGTGGGGGTGTTTCCAATATTGCTATATGTGAAAAGTCTAGCGATATGTCTTCCCCACGCGTGGGGGTGTTTCTAACCCTGAGCATCAAAATAATTGTAGTAACAGGTCTTCCCCACATGCGTGGGGGTGTTTCTAAAAACGATGCCTTTATTTTTATCCAGTTGCAGTCTTCAGATTTTTTTCTAGATTGCCACGTCGCTATCGCTCCTCGCAAAGACGGTTTATAAAGTCTCTAGCCTGTCTTTGTGAGCGGTTTTTGCGAAGCAATCTAGAAATTATATATTCCTGAAGGGTCCTAAGGGGTTGTTAGATTTTTTTCTAGATTGCCACATCGCTATTGCTCCTTGCAAAGACGTTTATAGAGTCTCTAGAAGGAAAAACCTCAACATAATTGATTACAAACATTTAGCTGTGTAATTTTGGTAAGATTGTTTTATATACATCAGCAAATAGCTTAGGCGTACACGCCTCGAACATTTGCACATGGCTCCAGCTTTTTAACCAAGTTAACTGCCGTTTAGCTAATTGACGCGTTGCCGTTACGGCCTTTTCTTTCATTTCATGTGCATTCAAGTCGCCTGCCAAGTATGCCCAAACCTGTCGATACCCTACTGTTTTCAGACTTGGCATATCAGCTGAAAGGTCTTCACGCTGCCGTAGCTTCTGAACTTCTTCTATCAGGCCTTTATCTAGCATTTCCTTAAACCGCTGTGCAATTCTGCCATGTAGTACTTGGCGGTCTTGTGGCATGAGAGCAATGCTAAAAAATTGATCGGATGAAAACAAAGGATTGGCTTGTTTAAATGCATCACTCGCTGGTTTTCCTGTGAGCTCATATATTTCTAAGGCTCTTTGAATACGCTGTTTATCGTTAATATCGATGCGCTGCCCTACCACAGGATCGATCTCCACTAGCCGCTGATGCAATGCAGGCCAACCCAAACGATCTGCTTCTTGTGCTAACATTTTACGAACATTAGCATCAGCTTGCGGTAGTGGCGATAGCCCTTGTTGAAGCGCATGGAAATACATCATCGTTCCGCCCACTAAGAGTGGTATACGTCCTTTTGCCCAGATACTTTGAATTTCTCTGTGCGCATCCAGACAAAATTGTCCTGCAGAATAGGTTTCAGAAGGGTCCAAAATATCAATTAAACGGTGAGGTGCTGATGCTAGCTGTGCCTGCGAAGGTTTGGCTGTACCGATATCCATTCCTTTATAAATCATCGCTGAATCGACACTAACAATGTCACAGGGCAGTTTATCGACGAGAGAGAAAGCCAAATCGGTCTTTCCTGAGGCCGTTGGACCCATTAAGCAAATGATAGGAGGATTTTTCATGAGGAGAGAACAATCATTGAAAGAGAAAGGGGCGCATAGCATATGCACCCCCTTTGAGATACGAGTTTTTAAGCAGAAACTTTCAACAATAGAGTATTCAAACGTTTTACAAATGCAGCCGGATCATCCAAAGCGCTACCTTGAACTAGTTTTGCTTGGTCAAACAACACATTTGTCCATTCAGCAAATTGTTCTTCGTCAGATTCTTCCTTCATTCTGACAATCAGGGCGTGCTCTGGATTTACCTCAAAAATAGGCTTGGTTTCGGGAAAATACTGACCCGTCGACTTCAACATATTTTGTAGGTTAATGCTCATTTCATTTTCATCTGAGGTCAAACATGCGGGAGAGTCAACTAGCCTATCTGTCACACGCACATCTTTAACTTTCTCACCCAGTACTTCTTTTATCTGCTTAATGGTGCTTTCAAACTCGCTCTCAACTTTTTTAGCTACCTCTTCCGTCTTTTTATCTTCTAGATCGCCTAGATCCAAACCACCTCGAGTGATGGATTGTAAAGATTTACCCTCAAATGCTGTGAGATGCGACATGAGCCATTCATCTACACGATCAGATAATAAGAGGACTTCTATGCCCTTTTTACGGAAAATTTCTAGGTGAGGGCTACTAATAGCAGCATTAAAGCTATCTGCAGTTACGTAATAGATCTTGTCTTGTCCTTCTTTCATGCGACTGACATATTCATCCAAAGAAACAATTTGCTCTGCGGAGTTTGCATGCGTAGAAGCAAAACGTAGTAGTTTTGAAACTTGGTCTTTGTTCGCAAAATCTTCACCCGGACCTTCTTTTAGGACCTGACCAAATTCCTTCCAGAATTCAATATATTTTTTCGCATCTTTTGTAGAGAGCTCTTCTAACATGCCGAGCACACGCTTAACACAGCCAGAACGTATACTTTCAATCACATGGCTGTTTTGTAAAATTTCTCGCGACACATTTAAAGGCAAGTCATTGGAGTCCACGATACCACGCACAAAACGAAGGTAGGTCGGCAGCAGCTGTTGCGCATTATCCATAATAAATACACGGCGAACATATAGCTTCAACCCATGTTTGCTTTCACGGTTCCAAAGGTCGAAAGGTGCTTTGGATGGAATATAAAGGAGCGTTGTATATTCAAGGCGACCTTCTACTTTATTGTGTGCCCACAACAAAGGATCTTCGAAATCATGGGAAATATGCTTGTAAAGTGCTTTGTATTCTTCATCTTTAATTTTGCTCTTAGGAAGCGCCCACAGTGCAGTAGCTTGGTTAACTGTTTCATACACTGAGGTCTCTTCTTTTTGCTTCGATTCTGGCTCCTCTTCCTCTTGTTCTGTAGGAAATTGAGGTTTTTCCATCAATATAGGCAGAAGGATGTGGTCAGAGTATTTTGTGATAATCCCTCGAATACGCCAATCGTCTAAAAATTCGTCCTCATCCTTACGGAGATGCAATATGATTTCTGTTCCTCTTTCTGGCTGGTCGATATTCTCAAGTGCGTATTCGCCTTCACCGTTGGATTCCCACAACACGCCTTGATCAGAATTCATACCTGCTCGTCTTGTTTTGACGGTAACCTTGTCTGCAATGACGAAAGCAGAGTAAAAACCCACACCAAACTGGCCAATCATATTGGCATCTTTAGATTGTTCGCCTGTCAGCTTGCTGAGAAATTCTCGTGTACCAGACTTAGCGATCGTGCCAAGATTTTCTATCACTTCTTCACGATTCATCCCGATACCATTATCTCTAATGGAAATAGTACGTGCGGTTTTATCGATGCTGACCCAAATCTTAAGTTCTGGATCTTTTTCATAAAGTGCCGAATCATTAAGGGCTTCAAAACGCAGTTTGTCTGCCGCATCTGAAGCATTGGAAATCAATTCGCGCAAAAAAATCTCTTTATTGCCATATAGTGAGTGTGTTACGAGGTGGAGCAGTTGTTTAACTTCTGCTTGAAAACTTAGTGTTTCTTTCTGTGCTTGAGTGGTAGACATGGGTAACCTCTTGATTTAGCTATTACAAATGGGATTGTTGATAATTCTAC
>JAQSWO010000067.1 GCA_029266595.1 Gammaproteobacteria bacterium | reverse complement strand
GCCCTGTGCTTTGAAATAATCTAAAAATGTTTGTCGCAATACGTTACTTTTCATATATGAATGTCCACAGTCTCTTTATGTCTTCACCCGTAAATCCACGAGACTGTAGAAAACGGTATTGTTTCATAAGCTCTGAGTTTGCAAACTCAGACACGCTAGACCTCTCCCCGTATGCTGCGTTTCTGCGCTCCGGTTCTACTTTAATTCCTCTCACCGCAGTGAGTTTGGGAAGAGATTTATTAAACTTCTTTTGCCAAACTTGCTTAATTTGCTCAAACCAAAAATCTTCATCCTGCGATAAATGAATAGCTATAAGCGATGAATCTACAGCGCGCTCCTGTAATTCTGCCTGAATTTTTAACCTGCCATATCCCTTATTAATACGACTGCGTACATAATTCTCTGTAAATCTTTCATCGCTTTGCCAATGCTCTTCTGCCATGTAATCTAAAACATCTTCAACTAGTGCTACATCATAATCTCTAAGCAACAATTTTTGCCGTAATTCGTAACGAGAATGCTCGCGCCTTGCCAATAATCGGAAAGCGCAAGCTTTAATCTCTGAGTCCAATACGTTTTTAGGCATACACAGCTTCATTAATCTTCTAGCAACTCATCCTCTTCATCTTGAGATACTAAGACGTTATTTTGTAGAGAATTTGCGCGTATTTGGGTTTCAATCTCTAAAGCAACTTCTGGGTTTTCTCTCAGAAACTGAACGGCGTTATCCTTACCCTGCCCTAAGCGCTTATCACCATAGCTATACCATGTCCCTGATTTACCCACCAGCTCTTGCGCAACACCTAAATCAACCACTTCGCCCAAGCGAGAAATACCTTGGCCATATAGAATATCAAATTCTGTTTGCTTAAACGGTGGAGCGACTTTATTTTTCACCACCTTCACGCGTGTTTGGCTACCCAAGATTTCATCGCCTTTCTTAATAGAACCAATACGTCTGATATCTAAACGAACCGATGCGTAGAACTTCAAGGCATTACCACCAGTGGTTGTCTCTGGACTACCAAACATAACGCCAATTTTCATACGAATCTGATTGATAAAAATAACCAGTGTATTCGATCTTTTGATATTACCCGTCAACTTGCGTAAAGCCTGCGACATTAACCTTGCTTGCAAACCCATATGCTGATCACCCATTTCACCTTCGATCTCAGCTTTGGGTGTTAACGCAGCAACAGAGTCAACCACAACAACATCTACGCCAGCTGATCGAACTAACATATCGGTGATTTCTAGTGCTTGTTCGCCTGTATCTGGTTGAGAAACCAATAATTCTTTAACATTCACTCCCAATTTTTCTGCATATTGCGGATCCAGCGCGTGTTCAGCGTCTACAAACGCTGCCGTGCCGCCTAATTTTTGGCACTCCGCAATTACTTGCAAGGTTAAGGTTGTTTTACCAGAAGATTCAGGCCCGTAAATTTCTATCACTCGTCCTTTAGGTAAACCCCCCACTCCCAACGCAATGTCTAAACCAAGGGAACCTGTAGAAATGACTTCTAGATCTTTTTCTATACCTGCATCACCCATACGCATTACCGAACCTTTACCAAACTGACGCTCAATTTGACTGAGCGCAGCGTTCAAAGCTTTCTTTCTCTGATCTTCCATCACATTTTCCTCGAAGTTAAATTAAAATTTTTTGCTATGCCCAAGAATACTGGCCTAATTTTTGTCTTGCAAGTGCTCTATATAGGTATTTGTGCTATACCGCTCGGTTTTTAAAATTTAAATAATATGTTCGAAAAAATATTTCGCAATACCGTAGATATACGGACTTAATTTCTTAAACTTATTATCTTGAAGAGCAGTGGTTTTAATCCCTGCTCTCCGGGGGAATTGCTGACCCTTCTTGACATTAAGCGAACGGGTACTTAACATGCCGCCCGGTTGAATGCATTGCCATTCAACTTGGAGAACTTCTGCCATCTCCGTAATAGATCACCTCCCTGCCAAGATTGGCACAAACGGTCAGGTTTTAGACGAAGTTGGACGAAAAATAATCGAAGAGGCGCAGTATATGAGCACTCTGAGAGAATTTTTCCTTCAAAATCGGCAAAAGATGGCCGTTCCTATCTAGGGCTGACCTATTACCTATCCCCTGACTTTAAACTTAACGGAGTTTTAACTATGTCCAAGAAAATCATCACAGCCCTGTTTGCTACACTGGTACTCGCATTTGGTATCACTGCTTGCCAACCAAAAGATAGCGGAACTAGCTCCTCAGACGGTGATACTGTTACTACGACAGAAATCAACAGCCAAGATGGTACGACTACTACCGAAAGCACCACCACCACCGAGTAATCAATATAGAATCTACATTTTTAAGCAGGAGGAGCAAGACTCCCCCTGCTTCTCTCCGCCTATACTTCCCCCCTCTTAGTAACCTCTCGGTAATAGATCGGCTCCCTCCCAAGATTGGCACAAACGGTCAGGTTTTAGACGAGGTTAGGCGTATTTCCGCACCCATTTGGCACTTTTGTACTTTCCCCCTCCCATACTGATCTATCCCCACGAATAGCAATAGACCGCCTATAGACCGCCTATAGACAGTACTTTCTCGACCCATTGAAAATATCCCAGAACCTATTGAGGCTATGCTTGAATTGAAGACAAACGTTCGTCACAGGAATATGATAGGGAGATAAACGCGCCACAGAATACGCCTACATTGGATCTATTTCTCTTATCCTAACACATTCATTCTCCTTATGGGAGAGGAAAATGGGAAGGTTGGAGAGGAAGGGGTGCCATTCCTATCTAGGAGCTGACCTATTACCCCAAACCTGCCAGTAAACGCTTTTCAGAGGCAGTCGGCATATCATAAGAAAGTCCCGATAATATTTCACGCAGCCCGGCTGGGTTATTCGAAACAATGATCATATCGCAACCTGCTGCGAGCGATTTTTCAGCCCTTTGCAAATAAGTCTCTCCAGCAGGCGCTGCAGCAGCCATACTCAAGTCATCACTGATAATGGCGCCTTGAAAACCTATTTCTTCACGCAATACCTCTTTCAACCAAAACGAGGAAAACCCCGCTGTCTGATCATCTGCATCCACATAGCGGACATGCGCTGGCATAATTCCCCATAGCATGTCCTTTAAGGCTGCAAAAGGGAGGAGGTCCTCCTCGAAAATCTTGCTTAAGCTCCGCGAGTCTATAGGTAAATCCGTATGCGAATCAGCCACTACCGCGCCATGACCAGGAAAATGCTTTCCTGTTGCTTGCATACCTGCCTTTTTCATACCACTCACATAAGCCGTAGCGAGCAAAGTAACCACTTCTGGATCACGATGAAAGCTTCTATTGCCAATCACTTCGCTCACACCATAATCAAGATCTAATACCGGCGAAAAGCTAATATCAACTCCCACCGCCAATAATTGACTTGCCATGGTGTAAGCCACTTCTTCTGACTGTTGTAATGCTTTTTTTGAATCGGATATATAAGCCATACCCAACTCTGAGAGGGCTGGCAAGCGTGTAAACCCTTCCTTAAACCGCTGTACTCTACCCCCTTCCTGATCCACAGCAATCAACAAAGGATCGCGAATACGCCTGATCTCTTGAATCAATGCTTTAAGTTGATCACAATTTTGATAGTTGCGGGAAAAAAGAAGCACACCACCTATGTGGGGATGCAACAAGGTTTGACGCTCATCTGGAGTCAACTCAACGCCAATCAAGTCCATCATGATGCAGCCTAATTTCATTCAGTCTTTCCTAATTCGTTTTTGAGAAATATTTCCTCTTCAGGTGTCGAAATTCTGCCTAACCGCCCATTTCTGTTAGGGAAACGTCCAAATTTAGTAATAATTTCGTTATATTTAATAGCATCCCTTAAAAATCTCTCAAATAACGGGCGAACCTCTGGAAATGACAGGGTAATAAGAATTTCATAGGCTCGTATAGAGAGGTATTGCATTTCCATATTTTCTGAATGCATCAAGGGAGCATAAAAAAAAGCACGCTCAATCAAACTCAGCATATGGTCATATTGTCGATCGATGCCCGTCAAACAAAGCTGCAGTGCTTTGTCATCTTGACGAAAGGCTTGACCTGTCTCACGATAAATATGTCTCGAAAATTGGTCAAAGAGAATAATCATAGCTAAACAACCCCTAGGGGTTTCGTTCCAATTATCATAATCACCTCGCAAGGCTTTCATGAAATCATTAGAAAATTTATCTTCAGTTTCTTTAGCTATTGCGGCACTATCTCCAAACCACATCTGTTCAAGACGTTCTGATGGGAGAATGGTTTTTTCAATATCATCAAACCAGTAATGTAAAATTTCTTCAATTTTTTCCATAAGAATCCTTGTTTTTTTTCATGAACGCTGCGCGCAAGCAATGAGCAAATCTTCCAACAAAAGTTGGTGATTTAACGCAACCTTACTATTTACCTTCTTTTTAAAAACCATCAATTCATCTATCAACTTAAATAATTGCTCCAAATTTATATGCCGGCTTGCTTCGCGTAATTTTTCCGCATACTGTATAGCACCCATCTCAATACCACCCAGTTTTAATCGAATCATGCCTGTGGTCACCGACCAAAGTGCGTTGAACACACAATCTGTCGATATATTCAACATCAACGCTCCTGCTTGCGATGGTGATACATTCGATAAACAAACATCCAAAAAGCAGGTGATCACCTTAATATATGCGGACAAACCCTCACCCCGCGATAAGTTGAATGCGCTTAGCGGAATATTTTCTGCCAAAGCTAAAAGTTCGTCGAGCTTTTCTATTTCAGGCGATTGGACCTTCAACCAGGCTCTTCCCACAGATGCTCCTGGCACGGAAAAACCAGCACGCTGACAACGGCTTCTAACTGTCGCAGGTATATTACTCGGTTCGTGTGAAACTAAAAGAAAAATAACATCATTCAGCGGCTCTTCAAGTGTTTTTAATAATGCATTAGCCGCAGCCATATTCATGGCTTCTGCCGGATAGAATATCGCTACTCGCTTACCCCCCTGCTGGCTAGTTTGTGCGAGCGTTGCAACCAAGGCTCTCACTTGCTCTACTTTGATGGCCTTTGCTTTTTCTAAGGGCTCTATTAAATGGAGATCGGGATGATTGCCTGACCGCAGCAAATAACAACTTTGGCAGTGTTCGCAGGCTTGTGCACCTTTGGTACGACAAAGCAAACGCTTCGCCAAAGCCAGTGCGAACAAGCGCTTGCCTAAATTCTTGCTACCATGAAGCAGTAAGGCGTGCGGAAAGCGTCCTTGCGCCAACAAGGCATTAAGATGTGACCATTGATGTTGCTGCCAGGGGTAGATATCTTGCATATTTTGTTCTTTCCTCTTTTCGCGGCTACCAAAATCTCCCTATCTAAAAAACAGGCCCCTTCCCCACTCGCACCACCTCTGCCATGCCGGTGGCCAAGTCTATCACCGTTGTCGGCTCTATCCCACACGCACCTCCATCAACCATGACATCTACTTTACCTTTCAAACACTCATAGATTTCATCAGGATCTGCGAGCATCGTATTTTTACCTGGAAACAGCAAAGTCACACTCATCAATGGTTCTCCCAAAGCAGACAAAATAGCTAAAGCAATAGCATTATCCGGCACACGCACGCCTACCGTCTTTTTTTTAGGGTGCTGCAAGCGTCTAGGAACTTCATTTGTCGCCTCTAATATGAAGGTATAAGGGCCTGGGGTATGCGCTTTTAATATTCTGAAGACGGTATTATTCACCCGGGCATACATGCCTAGCTCCGACAAATTTTGGCAGACTAAAGTGAAATTATGATGTTTATCCAAATCACGAAGCTTCTTAATGCGCTCCAGGGCCTCTTTATCTCCCAAAGAACAACCTAAGGCGTAACCAGAATCAGTGGGGTAGGCGATCACACCTCCTGACTGCTTCAATACTTCCACCGTTTGAGCAACCAGACGTTCCTGTGGATGAGTGGGATGAATATGCAATCTCTGTGTCATTGTTTTAGATCTCATATGGTTTGTGTTAGGATGGGCTCCCGATTCTCAAAAAACCCACAACAGTTTATCCCTATGATCAAAATTTTATTCGACTTCTTCCCTATCCTGCTATTTTTTGTGGCCTACCAATGGTGGGGAATCTACGTAGCGACGGCAGTTACCATCGTCGCATCATTGATACAAGTTTTCGCCTACCGCATAAAAGCCAAGCGCTTTGAGAATATGCACCTGGTCACATTGGCCATTGTCGTTTTATTGGGCAGCACTACCCTTTTGCTACACAACGAGCTTTTCATCAAATGGAAGCCAACAGTCGTATATTGGATTTTTGCGCTACTATTTTTGGGAAGTCATTTTATCGGGAAAAATACCCTGATCCACCGCCTCTTATCCACCAAGCTTAGTCTGCCACAGTCTGTTTGGCAAAAACTCAATGCTAGCTGGGCAATTTTTTTCATTTTAATGGGCGCCCTAAATGTTTACGTACTTTATCATTTTAGCACTGATACCTGGGTCAATTTTAAGCTTTTTGGCACATTGGGATTAACGCTTTTATTCGTCGTACTACAAGGTATCTATATAAGCCGACACATAAAAATTGAAGCGCCACATAAAATATCCCCTAAAGGTCGAGCAGCCAATGACAGCTGAGCATCGTGTTGAACGAATCAAAACAGCCTTAGAAAAAGCGCTTTCTCCCACGCAATTAGTAGTAGAGGATGAAGGGCATCTCCATATAGGACATGCAGGGGCTAAAACAGGAAAAGGGCATTTTCACGTGAGTATTTATTCAAATGCATTTGCTGATAAAAACAGTCTAGCTTGTCATAGGTTGATTTATGCAGCTTTGGGTGATCTGATGGAGACAGATATACACGCATTGCGAATTACGCTCTTATAAAATCACATATTTAACGCGTCGGTATACATCCAAAAGCTATTTCAAAAAAAATAAAAGAGGCTAAAAAATATGCCAAAACCTTTAAAACCACATAAACTGCAATCTCTTATCAGTATTTATCAAGAACTGATTGATAATCCTCATTATATAAACTCGCTTGTTGAATTTGTAGCAAAATATCGCTTTTTCACCTTGCAGCAGTCTACCATACTATCCAATGAAATATTTTATAATGATCTTTATAGAATGTACATTACACCTTTAATTGAGAAACTACGCGACAAACATGTCTCAGACACAATTTTCCAAGAAAAATTTAAATGCTTAGAGACTATACTAGACTTAATGATAAAAAATCCCGAGCATAATGATAATTGGTCAATATCGCTGCTAATTGCAGTTTATAGAAAATCTTTTTTTTCTTCGCTAACCTATCGAAATCTATCTGAAGAATTAACTACTCACAATTTAAACCACATGGGACACAAGAAAAAAAGAGCAGCAGTTACATCAACAAATTTAAATTCAGACACTGGAGACATACCTATAAATGTGCCATTTTTATTTATCTCTTTTGTAGTTTCTTTATTACTGACTTACGAAATAGGCAAAAGATGTTCATCAGAGGTTCAACCCTATCTTTCACTTTATCTTATTCCTTCATTAACCATTTTCTTATCAGCTATCAGTCATTTAAATCTCTTTAAAAAAGAAGAAGTAGTTGGCAGTATAGTACTAGACATAACAGAAAGGCATACTTATACAGATAGATATATAAAAAAACATATGCCAAAAACTTTTGATTTTTCTAGTTTCTATATAAGAGGTACATTTATAGTTATCTCTTTGATAATTTCTGTATGGCTAAATAATGAAATCCTTAAAAGATCTTCTTCAGAAGCTCAACCTTATCTTTCGATTTATCTTATTCCTTCCTTAACTATTTTTTTAACAATGATAAGCCAAGCCGGATTGAATCTTGTTAATATGCCACTACGTTCGCATCTGACCTTTGACGGATTACCTGCTCAACTCAGAGGAGGGTTACTAAGTGAGATATATGAGCATATTAATGATCAGATTGCATTATATGATAGCCAAATGCCCGAGAGATTTGCACTACAACAACCTCCTTCAGCTGCTGCAACTCGCTATGCCATGCCGCCCCTTAAAATGTCAGCAAATAGCGGATCTGATGATAATAAAAACAACGAAGAAGTAGATGAAGCTAAAGCTCCTAAAAGAAAAACACGTTCAACTTCTCCCTCTTTAAGTTACTTAAAACTCAATGCTGCACTAAATCTCGAGCCAACTTGTCGATGGAACACTAGAGATTATGGTGAAATCTTTTTTCAGGTAGGCAGAGTTAATGACGATCTCATTCCTTTATGGTCAGGAGACAAAAAATTATGTAATCGCTATGTAGTACTATTTCCACGTGAACAATTAGAGCAAAAAGAAGATAGAAAAATGATAACCGCTTTTTGGAAAACAGCGTGTTTCGGCCGTATTGTTCACGAGAAAAACGAAGTGGGTTTTGTGCCAGTAACTAATCAAGAAAAAAGAAATACTGACCACGCACTTCTTAAACAATCAATCTTTAAACTTAAAACTCTTCATAAGGAATATGCGGGTCACAGAATGCCAGTTACGCTATGCGAAACTGAAGGAGAAAATAATATAGGAGAAAATAATACAAATGGCATGGAGCTGTTAGTAGCACAAGCACCTA
>JAQSWO010000066.1 GCA_029266595.1 Gammaproteobacteria bacterium | reverse complement strand
CTCGAACGCCTATTAGAAGAAAACCGTTTTCTTGCGCATCTTCGCGCCAGTAAATCCCCCAAACCAGGCAGTTCTCTGGTACTAGAAGGCAACATTTATGTAGATGTTATTGGTCGTAAAGGAGATTTATTTGAGCTGGCTTGCCGAGACGAACGTGCAGTTTTCGACTTATTAGAGGACTATGGACATATCCCACTGCCTCCCTATATGGAAAGAATAGACACAGCATTTGATAAACAGCGTTATCAAACCGTCTACGCTAAACACAAAGGCGCCGTAGCAGCCCCTACCGCGGGTTTGCACTTTGATGAACCGCTGCTTGAGAAAATCACGGTCATGGGCATTGACACAGCATTCCTCACCTTGCATGTGGGCGCAGGAACATTTCAGCCAGTACGCGAAGAAATCATAGAAAATCATCATATGCATGCTGAATATATAGAAGTTCCTGAAATAGTTTATGAAAAAGTTAGAGCGACCAAAAAACGCGGTGGCAGAGTTATTGCTGTCGGGACTACTTCTGTGCGCAGTTTGGAATCAGCTTCACAATCCGGCACCATTCAAGCTTACCAAGGTGAATCCACTCTTTTCATTTATCCGGGATATTCGTTCCAATGTGTTGATGCCATGATTACCAACTTCCATCTACCCAAGTCCAGTTTGTTGATGCTTCTATGTGCATTTGCAGGATATGAAACAACTATGCATACGTATCAAGTGGCTATTAATGAGCAATATAGATTTTATAGTTACGGGGATGCTATGTGGGTGGAGTAGTAAGCCAAGCATTTGCTCTCATTCTAAGAACGATGTAGATTACCCGCCTCTAATTTCAGTGGGCACGACTCACCCAATTTCGACAACACTTTACCTATATCAGGAGCCTTTATATGAGCATACTCAATCTCTTTGGCATTACCGATGCAATGGCACAACAGGCGCCACCAGAAACAGCCGTAAGCAGCTTGATGTCCTCACTTCCTATCTTTATTATTTTTATCGCAGTCTTTTACTTTTTATTGATTCGCCCACAAAGCAAGCGCGCTAAGGAACACCGCAAACTGATCGATGCATTGGCTAAAGACGATGAAGTGATTACGACAGGTGGCTTGACAGGTAAAGTGGTTGATATCCAAGACACATTTGTAGTGGTAAAGGTTTCTAAAGATGTGAATATCACTTTCCAAAAAAATGCCATTGCTGCTGTTGTACCCAAAGGTACATTTAATATCTAGGACGGACATGCTAAACCAATACCCTCTATGGAAGTACCTGCTGCTGATTGGCATGACTGTACTTGCCCTAATATATGCACTGCCAAATGCCTTTGGTGAAGATCCTGCGGTACAGATCTCCACCAAAAATAATGCAGAAATGCCAGAAGCCGTGTTGACACAAACCAAAGACGTGTTAGCCGCGCAAGCCATTACTTATATTTCTGCAGGCAACTTTGATGAGCATGATTTGATCGTTCGGTTTACAAATACCACGGATCAGCTTAAGGCACGCGACGCAATTAAAGCGACGTTAGGTGATGACTACATCGTCGCTCTAAACTTAGCACCACGAACCCCTTCCTGGTTAACTGCGTTAGGCGCAAGGCCTATGAAACTAGGTTTGGATTTGCGCGGTGGTGTAAACTTCCTGCTCAAAGTGGATATAGATACAGTTGTGAAAGCGCGGCAAGAGGGTGATGCCACTAATATGGCATCTGAGTTGCGAGAAAAGAAAATCCGTTACGCCACCACGCCTCGAGTGTTCGACGGTAAGGTTCAGATACGATTTAAAACCGCTGATGATCAAAGTGCAGCACTTAAACAGCTTTCTTCTGCCTTTCCAGACTACACTTTCACTGCTCCAACTGACGACACCCAATTTACTTTAGTGGGTGTCATCAACCCCAATGCCCTAACAAACAGTACTAATTATGCTGTTGACCAGAACATGAGTACTTTAAACAATAGGGTAAATGAGTTAGGGGTAAGTGAAGCGATTGTGCAGCGCCAAGGTAAGGACCAAATTAGTGTAGATCTACCCGGTATTCAAGACACAGCGCGAGCCAAAGATTTAATCGGGAAGACAGCAACCCTGCGTTTCCAATTAGTTGATGTAGATAACAATCTTCAAGCCGCTATTGCGGGCGTTGTGCCTTTAGGCAGCCGACTATATGAGTATGACGGAACGCCTATCTTATTGAAAAATCAGGCTGTCTTAACTGGAAACTCCATCACCTACGCCACAGCCACTACAGCACAAGACGGCCGTCCTGCCGTGTCAATTCGTTTAGGCGGTGGGGGTGAAGGCATCTTTAGTCGCGTTACTGCTGAAAATATAGGCAAGCCATTAGCAGTTGTTTATGTGGAAACGATATCCGATACTCAAATGATTGATGGGAAACCTGTCACCGCCAACAAGCAGGTAGAGCGCATCATTAACGTCGCAACTATACAAAGCGCTCTGGGTAACAATTTTGAAATTACCGGGCTCTCTGACAGCAGATATGCACAAAATCTAGCATTACTGTTACGATCTGGTGCGCTCTCCGCACCGGTTTCTATCATCCAAGAACGAACCGTCGGTCCTAGCTTAGGCGCTGCAAATATCCACAAAGGTGTAATGTCTGTGCTGGTGGGATCCTTACTCGTCTTCCTTTTCATGATCGCTTACTATCGCATGTTTGGTTTGGTTGCAAATACGGCTTTACTCTTAAACATCATCTTTATTGTTGCGGTGCTGTCCTTGTTGGGCGCAACCCTCACCCTGCCGGGTATTGCGGGTATCGTGCTAACCGTCGGTATGGCGGTCGACGCTAATGTCCTAATCAACGAACGTATTCGAGAAGAATTACGTAATGGCATGAGCCCACAGGCAGCAATTCATGCTGGATACGATAGAGCATTTTCTACCATTATCGATGCGAACGTCACAACCTTGTTGGTCGCCATCATACTATTTTCTTTAGGAAGCGGCTCTGTCAAAGGTTTTGCGATCACACTTAGCATAGGCATCATCACTTCTATGATCACTGCTATTTTCTTTACGCGCGGCATTGTTAATCTGATTTACGGCGGCCGAACGGTGAAACATTTATCTATTGGGATTCGGGTGTAACTGGCCACCTGCTACTTCGAGGGCATCATGGAATTTTTCAAAGTCAAAACACACATAGACTTTATGGCACAACGCAAATGGGCAATGATCTTCTCTATTGCCATCAGCATTGCATCAATAGTGGCCTTAGCTGTGAACGGTTTGAACCTAGGTTTGGATTTTACAGGCGGGACACAGATAGAAGTGACTTATCAAGATACTGCGGATTTAAATGCTATCCGTGATGAGTTAGGCAATGCAGGCTTCCCCCAAGCTATCGTACAGGCATATGGGACTTCTCATGATGTCTTAGTTCGTATTCCTCCTCATGCAGAATATAGCCCGCAAACACTGAAACAAAAAATAGCTGCTGCGCTACCGGGAGGGCAAATACAGCAGATCGAATTCATAGGACCGCAAGTTGGAAAGACACTACTGACCAATGGAATACTTGCCATTGTGATTTCACTTTTAGTAACCATGATATACATTGCAATGAGGTTCGAAATGCGGTTCGCCATTAGTGCCGCTGTTGCCTTGATCCATGATCCTATTGTTATCCTAGGTATTTTCGCTTTCTTTCGCATTCAATTTGACCTTATTTCATTGGCCGCTCTACTAACCATCATTGGTTATTCGCTCAATGACACTATTGTCGTCTACGACCGGGTACGTGAAAACTTCAGGCGTATGCGTAAAGGCAGCGTTATAGAAATTATGAATGCCTCCATCAATCAAACTTTATCCAGGACGATTATGACTTCAGGCTTAACGCTGATCGTCGTGGTTGCGCTATTTGTCTTAGGCGGAGAGATGCTAAGTGGTTTTTCTTTAGCTTTGATGATTGGTATTGTAATCGGCACTTACTCTTCTATTTATATCGCTGGGTCATTCGCTTTGTTAATAGGGTTGAACCGGACTCATTTACTACCTGCTGCTAAGAAGGAGATTGATTCTTTGCCATAATGGATGAGGATTGCTGTCTCAAGGTTGTAAAAAGATGGCCATTTCTATCTAGGGGCTGATCTCTTACAACATCTCAACTATGATTGGTCCTTAATTGAACACATAAACGTCTAAACGTTTCTTTCCCCACACTATCTGGACAAATCAACACACTGACGCGGCCTTTTGTTTTTTTAAAATTCAGGATGATACCAAATGGCGAAATCACGGTATCTCCATGCAAGATCACGTTCTCTACAACTCCATTCCTCTGCACTAAGTCCCATTTCTGATCATGCTTTAATGCGATCTTTACCACCGCGCGATTTGTCCTTAACCGAACATGATGACGCATAACATAGGCAAAACCACAAACACATATGCTTGTTGAAAGTATTTTCAACCACCCTGGGGCGAGAGAACTCCAGATGCTTAGCACCACGCCTAGGTGCCAAGCGGTGAAGAATGACATTAATCTAAAGGAGGGGCTTAAGGATATTTGCATAGTTATACGACCTTATTAGCTCCATGAAACACCCATTCAATCGCCCAGTCTTCAACCTGTCTCTGTAAGCAAACACCCGTGGCCGTACCGAAAGAAATTAACATTTCTTTATCCATCAAATTATCTAATAGCACTCCCATATAAGGCATGTGCCCTACTAGCACCGTATCCTCTCGCCAACCGTCTATTTTATCTCGTATAGGGAAAACCAAATCGCCAGAATGGAGGTGTGCTATTTTGTGAATGTCCTCAACATCTAACTTATGCGCAATAATTTCAGCCGTTTGTTGCGCTCTCAATAAGCCACTGTGATAGATATGTAAGGGTTTAGCCGCTATCTGAACAAAATGCTCAGCCAATCTTTCTACTTGGGCAGTTCCTGTATTCGTCAGTGGACGCTGTGCATCGGTATTGTGCGTTCCAGCCTCTCCGTGCCTTACTAAATAAAGTTTCATTGAAAAATCTCGGGTAATTTTCTTTGCGACATACTCTGCTCGTATAAAAATAAAGAGCGGTATATACAAGAGAATATTTCGTGCCATAATTTGGCGCATATTAATAGGACCATCTTATGACAATTCACAACATGATACTTAGCGACTTTATGGGCTTTCTATTCGCCATGCTAGCTATTACTAACCCTGCCAGTAGCCTTGGCGTATTCTTAGGCATGACTGATGATAAGTCTATATCCGATCGTAAAAGAATCGCAGTCATTGCCACAATCACTATTTTTATCGTACTGATGGTTATCGCTTGGGCGGGCATACCCATATTAAAAATGTTCGGTATTTCTTTGCCTGCATTTCAAATCACCGGCGGATTAATCATCCTTTTACGTGGCCTTGAGATGCTTAATGCCAAAGAAACGCCGACAACTAAAACAGCATCAGCTCTGGAAGATCAAGCTAGACACTCTATCGCAATCGTTCCTTTGGCTCTACCAATTATTGCGGGACCAGGCGCAATGACCAATGTCATCGTCTTCGGCACACAATTTCCTGGCTTTGTGAATACCTTGTATATTTCTATTGGAGTATTTATCGTTACTTTAGTCTTAGGATTGGTAATGTATTATGCGACTTACATTGGAAAACTTATTGGTCCTACGGGAATTAAAATTATGACGCGCATCATGGGTCTCATACTGGCCGCCATGGCAATGAGCATGATTACTAGCGGATTGTTGAAAATATTTCCAAGCTGGGGAGTGCCATGAACGACTTAGAAGAAAGAATCAAGAAACTCAATCTCGCTGGCATAAAAAAACACATCTTTTTATGCTGCGATCAAAATAAGCCTAAATGCTGTACAACGGAAGATGGCTTGGCATCTTGGGATTATCTTAAAGACAGACTCAATGAGTTGAACCATCCTGAAATCTATCGCACTAAAGCGAATTGCTTGCGTGTCTGTAAACGAGGCCCTATTGCGGTAGTTTACCCTGATGGTATTTGGTATCACTCATGTACACCTGAAGTATTGGAGCGCATTATTCAAGAGCATTTAATCGGAGGTATGCCGGTTAGCGACTATGTTCTAATGTCTTAAAATTGGCAAGAGATCACCTCTCTGCCAAAATTGGCAAAAGGTGGCCATTTCTATATAGAGGATGACCTGTTACTTAACACTTTTAAGACCATCTGATGTAAGTCTTCTGTATCTGGCCTAGCATCTCCAAAAAACCACGATAGAAGCGTTTCGTCTGAGCTTGCTAATAAGGCAACAAACGTAGCTTTCTCTTTTTCTGAAAGCTTAGGATAGGCTTCAGATAAAAATGGGATAAGCAACATATCAAGCTCTAATACGCCTCTTCGACATTGCCACTTTAATCGGCTTAATTCCTCATAATTTTCTTTATCCACTACCACCATCCTTTCGGCTTAGCGATATATTGCTCACAACTATTTAACTGACGCTGATACATCTCCGCACGGACCTTCACTTTTTGTGCTGCTCTGATTAACCAAGGCTTAGTCAAGTGTGTCTGCCTAGCGTAGCCACCCGCCCCTTCATGATAGGCCAAATATAATCGATAAGGGTCAGTAGGAGAAATCGACGTTCGTTTATTTGCTTGACTCGCATACCAGCCTACAAAGTCTGTGGCATGTGTAAAATTCGTTCGATTCGCACCTGACCTATGTTCTCGCTGATATTGTGACCACGTAGATGTCAGGGCTTGAGAATAACCGTACGCAGTACTGGGACGTTTCCCAGGAATAATCCACAATATTTTTTTACGAGGAGGTTGCGCTTTGGCATTAAAGCTAGATTCTTGGTTAATGATAGACATCTGAATAGGAACCGGAACACCCCATTTCTGTTCACAACGTTTGGCGTCATGATACCAATCTGGATATTGTTCAAAAATTTGACAAATATTCTCTGTGTTATTAGGTCTTGGCTTGGCACAGCCCGCTAAAAGCAGCGCTGTCAATATAACCAATGCTAGTTTTATAATGAATCTCACTGAGCAACTATCATGAGACGTTTTAGTAGGAGGATATGTCAGAATTGCCGTCATTTTTCTATTCACCATTCCGTATTTTTATTTCTTTTTCTAGTTATTTTTATCATTCCAAAGTAGACAAAATTCTGCCTCCTTCTTCCTCATCAATCAAGACGAAACAACCAACTTCTTCATCAAAGGCGTACACATCACCTGTTGCAATATCAAAATACCAACCATGTATTTGTAGTCCACGATTTTCGATGGTTTCCTGAATGATAGGATAAGTCTTCAGATGTTCGATCTGACGCAACACGTTAAGTTGCGATAAGCGATTTTCGCAGGAAAGCGAAGGATCGCTGACTATTTGCGACGCGTCCATTTCATGCTCTGAAGGGCAATAAATATTTTCCAGCCACTCCCTCAAATTTGCCATCTCCACTTTCTCAGCCCCAAGCGCAGCTCGCATAGCACCACACTCAGAATGCCCACATACAATGATATCCCTGGTGGGCAATTGCGTGAGAGAGAACTCTATTGCTGCTGCAACTGAATAGTTCCTAGCATAATCACAATGCGGAGGAATAAGATTTCCCACATTTCTAATTACAAAGAGATCACCGGGATTAGTCGATGCAAACACATTGGGCATGACACGACTGTCAGAGCATCCAATAAATAAGGCATCAGGAGACTGACCCAGCTTAAGATGGGCGTACTTCTCTCGATAGCCTATGAGATGATTGCGCCTAAACTCCAAAATACCGTTGACGAGTTTTTTCATAATATTCTCTCCTCCCGTAAACTCGAGCAAATGCGTTAGAGATAAAATGGGATTTCTATCAATGAGTTTATCAAAATAGCCGTTCAACACGAAATTCAAAACGAAGATCGCATAGCTTAGTAAAGAATTGCAATAGATCACCTCCTTGCCAAGAGTGAGGAAAATGGTCAGCTTTTAGACATGGCCATTTCTCTGTAGGGGCTGAGTGTTACAAAGAGTTTATATATTCATATGACACACGCGCCGTAACCTTCGCCAACAATTCATATGCAATCGTTCCTGCATGGCGTGCTACTCTCTCAACTGGTAGCCCCTCGCCCCACAACACAACCGTATCTCCAGGTTTTGCCCCAAGGCATCCTCTTAAATCGATGGTAATAAAATCCATAGATACATTACCAATCAACATAGATTCAATACCATTAATGAGAACGGGTGCGCCATTTCGCGCATGCCTGGGGTAACCATCTGCATAGCCAATAGAAACCAACCCTACAGGCATATCTTCAGGACATACCCAAGTACCTCCGTAACCTACGCCATCACCCTTCTTACAATGATGAATATCTATCAACTTAGCGCTAAGTGTCATCACCGGCTTTAAATCAAAATCTTTACCCAACCGGTGGTCCCCAAAAGGAGAAACGCCATACAACACAATACCAGGACGAATCAGGTCTCTATGCGTATCAGGTCTCGTAAAAATAGCCGCTGAATTGGCTAGGCTTTGTGGTGTGGTTTTGGAGACAAGCCTATCAAAACAGGCAACTTGATAGGAAGTGGCAGGATGATCTGGCTCATAAGCCATAGAAAAATGTGTCATACAACCTAATAGTTGTACAACATTCTTACTATCAGTAAGCCTTTTTAAAATTGAGGGGAACGATGCTTCAGAAAATCCTAGCCTATGCATACCCGTATCGATCTTCATCCAAATTTGCATTGGCTTTGTGAGCTGCGTCTCTTCTAGCAAGCTTACCTGGTCAGGAGTATGCACCACAGAAATAATATTTTGTGCGGATAGCGCTTTTAACTCGGACACATCTTGAAAACCACCCATAACCATAATGGGCTGTTTGATGCCATTATCTCTCAATCG
>JAQSWO010000065.1 GCA_029266595.1 Gammaproteobacteria bacterium | reverse complement strand
GCTAAGAATTCCTGTAGCAGAATTAGAATCACGTAACCTAGGAAATATTACCTACGGGTATGGAAATGCTGCCACTGCCGGCGTTTCTATTACAGGAGGTAGACTTCCTGGCAGCAACAGGGATCGGCTCCAATTTGGAGCTCCGGCTGCAGAGTCTTTTTATGTAATAGACGACGTTAATCGTCTTCCAAAAATCTTCCCTGATCTCCTAGATGGCAAGACCAGTTTCGAGGTAAAAGGTCCAGAAAGCAGGCTTCCAAACCCTTTCTTTTTTGGAGAAACTCTAGACGCTAATGGTAATGTTACGTTAGTTGGGGCTCCCGGCGCGAATGGGGCAAATACCACTGGGGCAGGCAAAGCTTATGTCCTTGAAGTTGGTCCTGCGTCCGGTAATCGACAGGTTCCTGTCTCCAATATGGCTGGCTACGAGCTAACTGGCCTACCATCACTTTCTTACTTAGGAAGTGCTGTGGATATTGGAGGGGACATCAATGGCGATCGCGTCTCTTCAGATGCAGTGATTGGGGCTATGGGGACAGATGATAATAATGGCGCTGTCATCGCATGGTTCGGAAAGAAAAAAGAAGTGCCATTTGAAAAAGCGCTATTTGATAAAATAGCAAGCATGGTTGCCATTAACCATGATAACGAGGGGTTTGCACTTGCTGTAAATAAATTAGCAGAAAAACTCAAAGAAGTGCCAGGCCTAGTCGACAATGGCGTAGATAATACCGCTTTGATCGACAAGATTGCGCAGCAAGTGAAAGAGCATTTAGTGCGATCTCGCGGTCAAGGTTTGTTCCCTCAACCATTATCACCAAAGAGGTTAGAGGAAAGCTCGGATAAGATTGCTATTGAGGTAGCAGCAAACGTTTACAGTAGCAGCAATCAAGTCAGCGAACAAAAAACAGCACCTGTTTTTGCTCCTTCCTAATGACACTGGGTGCCCCACTTGAAGAGGTAAGTAATAGGACCAAGGTTGGCACAAACAGCCAGGTTTTAGAAAGATGGCTATTTCTATTTCCCTCTCCCTAGCCCTCTCCCATAGGGAGAGGGGATGTAGTAGATCATTTTTCTGCCAAATTTGGCGCAAATGGATGTTTTGCCCGCCTTTCTTCCCTCTCATCTGATACGTTTATCCTCTCTCTATGGAAGAGGGTTTAAGAGTATCTTCTCCTCGCCTGGCACGTTTATTCCCTCTCCCTATGGGAGAGGGCTAGGGAGAGGGAAAATACAGCTAGCACCCGCAATCCTAACAGCCCAGCTAGAATCAAAAAAAAACACTAAACCACTTCCTCAACTACTGGCTCATTCTTACCTAAAAACTTCGATAACAAACTCGCAATAGTCATTCGAAGCTCTCGTCTATCCACAATCATATCAATCGCGCCATGCTCCAACAAAAACTCACTACGCTGGAAGCCCTCAGGCAAAGTCTCACGCACTGTCTGCTCAATCACACGAGGACCTGCAAAGCCAATCAATGCCTTAGGTTCCGCAATAATCACATCGCCTAGCATAGCAAGGCTCGCGCTCACCCCACCCATGGTGGGATCCATCAACACAGAGATAAAAGGTAAACCTTGAGCAGAAAGCTTAGCCAGTGCTGCGCTGGTCTTAGCCATCTGCATCAAAGAAACTAGCCCCTCCTGCATGCGCGCACCACCACTGGCACAAAAACAAACAAAGGGAAGTCTCTCGTTAATACAAGTCTCTACACCCAGCACGAACCGTTCACCTAGCGCCGCACCCATAGAACCGCCAATAAATCTAAAATCAAATGCTGCTGCAACTAAGGGCATCTTATACACTGTGCCTTTCAGTACAATCAGTGCTTCTATCTCACCCGTTGCTTTTTGTGCTGCGGTTAAACGGTCTTTATATTTCTTACTATCACGAAAGTGCAGTAGGTCCACTGGCTTAATCTGCGCACCAATTTCTATCTTCTCTTGGTCTTTATCCAAAAATGCATGCAAATAAGCTCTTCCCCCTAATCTTTGGTGATGGCCGCATTTAGGGCAGACTTCCAAATTGCGCTCAAGTTCGACGCGATATAGCACCGCTTTACAGCCTTCGCATTTACTCCATACGCCTTCAGGAACGCCTTTTTTGCTCGAGGCTTCAACTTTAACTTTGGTAGGAAAGATTTTTTGTAGCCAACTCATGATAAAGTCCTTTGGAGAGGTATATATAGAAGAGATATTCCAGTCTATCCTTTCGTCAAGTTGAAGCAGCAATAGGACTGACAAGGTAAAACTTTGATGAAATAAATGTCATCAAAGAGCCACATGGATGTGTTCATGCGTGTTTGTCACCATGCCTGTTACTGCTTCAGCAAATGGCGTGAGATTTCTTAATTCAATGGTAGTGGGAGTGATCTGTTACTTTACTTCTCAATACCAATCAAATGTACTTTAAAAATCAACGTCTCGTTAGGACCGATCATACCACCTGCGCCCTGCTTACCATAAGCAAGTGACGGCGGAATATACAGCATCCAAGTTGAACCCGTATTCATAAGCTTTAGCGCTTCCTGCCAACCAGCGATCACGCCGCCCACAGGAAAACTAATAGGCTCTCCTCTTGCATAGGAGCTATCGAACACTTTGCCATTAACTAACTTGCCCTCATAATCGACCGTCACTGTATCTGACTGCTTTGGCTTATCACCTTTACCTTCTACCAACACTTCATACTGCAGCCCACTTGGCAATGTGACTACTTTAGGGTTTTTTGTATTTTCTTTCATATAAGCTTTCCCGATTTTAAGATTGGCTTCTGACGAACTATCTGCATAGGCCTGTAAGCAAGATAGACTTAAAAACAAACTCACCAGCATAGTTAAAGATAATTTTTTCATCAAACGACTCCGTGTATTTTGAACGAGCGCGCAGCATAGCATAATGTTCTTGGCGAACAAGCGAGAATTACTGCCTGTTGAATGTTTGTACATCTGCTATATAATCGAATTGCGTGAAGGCGCTACCCAGATAGGGAATGCAGGGCGCTGTCTAACCTCGGATAGAGCTGCAACATAATAAAAATTACAACTGTGTGCGCCCGCATTCATTCCAGCGCACTTTTGTTCGATTTAGAGTTTATGGTCATGAAAGAAAAGGTTCTACTTGTAGAAGACAACAAAACGTCCGCATTTTATACAAAAACAAATCTTGAAGACCTAGGCTACGCTTGTGATGTTGCTGAAAATGCCGAAGCCTCCCTCCAACTTTTTCTAGAAAATAACTATGTTAGTATTCTCATGGACATCAGCCTAGGAGATGAGATGAATGGCTATGATGCCACTAGAAAAATCAGACAGATAGAAGCTAAAACTAAGAGAGAGCGCGCAGTTATTGTTGCGCTCACCGGCCATGCTAAAAGCAATGTCTATGAAAATTGCTTGGCTGCAGGTATGGACGGTGTACTTGAAAAACCACTGAATAAAGAAAGCTTTAGAGAATTGATGAAGAAAGGTTAATCCTCAATCCCCGAGGGCCTGCCCACTTAATAAGGATCTTCAAACCCAATCTTTTTCATAATCTCCCGCTCTAATCCTTCCATCTCTTCTGCACTCTCATCTTCTTTATGATCATACCCTAAGAGATGCAATACAGCGTGTACCGTCATATGCGCCCAATGAGATTTTGGCGTTTTATTTTGTTCATTCGCCTCCTCTGCCACAACTGGCGCGCAGATCGCAATATCCCCCAAATAATCTGGCTCCTCAAAAGGAAAAGCAAGCACATTTGTTGGCTTGTCCTTGCCTCTAAAATCACGATTCAATGCCTGTATTTCTTCTCCATCAACCACCCGAATCGTCAACGCAGTCATTTCAGTTGCTAGTTGCTTAAATACCGCATCCACCCACTGCTCAAAATCTTCTTCGCTTGGAAAATCCTTTCCTGTATCGCATGCATACTGAACTGTTAACATAATTACTCCTTGGAGTGCTATATATTTTCCTAGATTGTCACGTCGCTAAGCTTCTCGCAAAAACGGTATTAGCCTTTAGAGTATGAACGTTTTTCTGAATTACCTTAAAGCCATACTCCTCGCAAACGACCTAATCTTTATATATTTTTATTCACTAAACCTTTCATATGCCTGCACAATCAGCTGTACTAAAGGATGCCTTACAACATCGTGCGCCTTAAAAAAAGTAAAATGGATTTCCTTCACATCATGCAAGACAGTGATCACATGCCGGAGACCTGAAGACTCCTTTTTAGGCAAATCAATCTGCGTAATATCTCCCGTAATCAACGCTTTTGATCCAAAACCAATACGCGTTAAAAACAATTTCATCTGTTCCTTTGTCGTATTCTGCCCTTCATCTAAAATAATAAACGCATCATTTAATGTACGACCCCGCATATAGGCCAGCGGCGCGACCTCACTAGTGCCTTTAAAAATCAATTTATCGACCCTATCCACACCCAACATCTCATACAAGGCATCATATAAAGGGCGGAGATAAGGATCGACCTTCTGCGACAAATCACCGGGCAAAAATCCTAGTTTCTCCCCTGCTTCAACTGCTGGTCGTACCAAAATAATACGCTGCACTCTATCGGCAGCTAATGCAGAAACTGCACAAGCAACCGCCAAATAAGTTTTACCTGTACCTGAAGGCCCTATTCCAAAACTAATTTCATGACTATCGATATTCTTTAAGTAATGGTACTGATTCGCATTCCGCGGTTTAATATTCAGATGCGGCGTTGATATGACAAGACTAGCCATATCCGGTGTCAGTGGATGTTCTCCTGGCGTATCCACTTCTTGTAATAGCAAGCCAAGCTCTTCAGTACTAATTTCTCTTTTATGCGCCGTACTATCGTAAAGCTTAATCAATAATTCTCGAGTTTTATTGACAGAATGCTTGGTACCAATCACCTGAAACTCATGACCACGATTATTAATTTCAACCCCCAAATAACGCTCCATCTGGCGCAAGTTTTCATCGAACTGGCCACACAATACCGCCAATCTATCGTTATCCATTGGCATTAGTTCGAATCCATCTTGATGTCGATTTTTTTTCACTTATAGTCTCCTAGACTTTCTATGAGAGATCTTTTCAAAGGTCGATGCTTTATCACACTCTAACGCCTCTTAACGAACTCCTTACATCTTCCAATATCCTGACATCTAATAAGCTCCCCATTAATGCCTCATCCCCTGGCATACGAGGAAAATTTACTACACGATTATTCTCCGTTCTACCTGCCGTCTGATGCTCGGGATCTTTCTGAGAAAAGCGCTCAACCAATACCTTCTGCGTCGTACCTATCATCGCCTCACTAATCGCTGTCCCTTGTAAAAATATCCTCTGCTGCAAAATCGCCAATCTCTTTTTCTTATCGATCATAGACACATCATCCGCGTACTGTGCTGCAGGTGTACCGGGGCGCTTGCTATAAATAAAACTAAAAGAATGATCAAAATTCATCTCATGGATCAAATTCATGGTCGCTTGAAAATCTTCTTCCGTCTCTCCCGGAAATCCAACAATAAAATCCGACGTTAAACTGATGTCTGGCCTCACTTTCCTCAGTTTTCTAATTTTGGCTTTATATTCTAGTACCGTATATCCTCGCTTCATTGCAGACAGTATACGATCAGAACCGCTCTGAACCGGCAAATGCAAATGATTTGCTAGTTTAGGTTCCGTTGCATAAGCGTCAATCAAAGCATCTGAGAAAGCAACTGGATGAGACGTCATAAACCGAATGCGTTTAATTTCATTAATCGCCGCAACAAAATGTACCAGTTCCGCCAAATCGGCAATGCCGCCATCGTGCTTCAACCCACGATAATCATTAACGTTCTGCCCTAACAATGTCACCTCTTTTACCCCTTGTTCAGCTAACTGAATAATCTCAAACATTACATCATCAAAAGGGCGGCTGATCTCATCACCGCGTGTATAAGGCACTACGCAAAAACTACAATACTTACTACATCCTTCCATGATGGATACAAATGCTGTGATGCCATCTGCTTTGGGCTCAGGCAATTTATCGAACTTCTCAATTTCTGGGAAAGAAATATCCACTACAGGTTGATGCGTTGCTATTCGCTGCGCAATCATTTCAGGGATGCGATGCAGCGTCTGAGGGCCAAATACAAGGTCTACATAAGGTGCACGCTTGATGATGTCGCTGCCTTCCTGACTCGCCACGCACCCCCCTACTCCAATAATTAATTGCGGGTTTTTCTCTTTATAACGACGCCAGCGGCCCAGGTCGGAAAAAACCTTCTCCTGCGCTTTCTCGCGTATTGCGCATGTGTTTAATAGAATAATATCCGCCGTTTCGGGATCCTGAGTTAATACAATATCCGTATGAGCCTTTAAGACATCGACCATCTTATTGGAGTCGTATTCATTCATCTGGCAGCCGTGGGTTTTCATATAAAGTTTCTGAGACATAAATACTTACCTGCATTATTTTGTTAGCGTCGCCACATTGTGACAGGAGACAAGGAATTTTCCAACCTTGCATCCCAATCAAAAAATTATCTAAAATTGGGCTACCTTCCTATCATTTTGAACAAAATGAGTGGCTTCCTGTAACAGCATAGCTTTACGAAAGAGCACGTGCGCTCGCTCAAATACAGTAGCAATTTTTACTAACATCCTTAATAAACCCTTAAGTTTCATCTGCTATACTGCAAACATGATGTCAATAGGCTTGTCGTGGAGCAAGTAGTGCTTTCGTCTACTTAAAATGACCATCTTATATCATCAAGTCAGGCAATACGGATTAAACAAAACATTACTTCCAATCGAGGTGGTTAACAATGACAGAAGAGACACGTAATCCACAACAAACAACTCAGAAAAGGAAGAGGTCACCTCTGTCTTCACAGATCTTAGCAGAGAGAGCGGCAACCCCCTTGCCTATAGATAGTCCTGACAGGATAGAATGGGAAAAACTCGCAGCAAAACACGATGCAGCGAGGACAGATAAAACTAAAGAAAAATTAACTGCGGATGAGCGTAAAAGATTAGATGAGTTAAAAACACAATATAAAGCTTGGATAAGATCTGATAATGATGAATCTACAGAGTATGGAGCTACAGATTCAGCCACAAAAAAGCGGCAAACAACCGAAACCGAGAAACAAGCCTCCGCAGCCGAAGCAATCCCTCAAGGGCTCACAGCGGAAAAAACTTTAGCCAAAATAAGAGAGAGAGTTGCAGAGCACGACGCGACAATTGCCGCAAACCAGCAAGGGCGAGAGAAACTCTCTAGCACAACACAAGCCCCACTAAAAAAGGGATTCAACAATCTTTTAAAATACCCTGCCAAATTCCCCATTTCCGTCGAAGCCAGAGCAGCTGTGCGCGAATATCAAAAATGGGCTAGAAACCTAAACACAGCATATGCAAAAAAAGACCCAGCACTCATTGAATTAGCTGAAGAAGAATTAGCCAGACGACGTGAAAATCTCAATAACTTTTTAGAACCCACTGCTTTTAGGTCTTTCATGTCTAAATTCGGCGCATTTCTACCTGATGAGTTGGTTTTCTTCATGTCCTACTGGCCCAAGCTGGCAATTCTCGGCTTCATTTCAGCCATGGCAATAACAGGCGCTGGCTGGATGGTTGGCGGTGCAGTTCTCGCACCGATTGCCGCACTTGTTGCATTTCGCAAAGAAATCCACAACGGGCTTGTTACGTTTCTCTATAGTCTAGGGAAAGGAAACAAAGATTCCAGATGGACAAAAATCGCTGAAGCACTAGAAAACGCACGCTTTTCCACTCTTGTTATAGGCGGTTTGTCTATAAGCATCGTCGCCTACGGCGCTGCTTTGATGGGTCCAGTAGGTCTCATCGCACTCCCATTTGTATTTGCGACAGGTCTGGCCCTCAGATCTTTAACAGATATGATCTACGAATTCATCATGACCGGTGAAAGCCAAACTTTTAATAAAATAACAAGCTTTATTGGCAAGCATCCCATCGCTTTTGGCGCCTCTTTATTTGCCAGTATGGGGGTTTTAGCCGGCACATATTCTTTCCTAGGAGCAGGTTTTCAGGCGATCGTACCTGCACTATATGCGGGTCTAAGCAGTACAGCGATGGCTGCGATAACTCAAGTCAATTCCTTCATAGTCGGGACACTTTCCTCCGTTATTCCTTCTTCTGGAGTTGCTTCAGTACTCGCCTCTCCATTTACAATGTTTACTGGATTTATAACAGGATTAGCGGGCAGCGTGGGTGGTGTCATCCCAGCCCTAGCTATAACAGGAATTATGGCTGTTGGCATTAACCTTCTTTTGGACAAAATCGCTGACACAGCTGGATTAAAAGGAACTGGAAGGACTGTATTCAAATTTTTTGGCGCAGTCGGGACTATTGTTATTGCTGCCGGGCTTATGGCTGCCGGTGGATTCTTAGCAATAGGAATCGGCTTAGGACTTCTGGCCGCTATAGGATTTGCCATCAAAATAATAGATTCACGGGCTAGCCACAAGGCAGCCAAGCTTCTTACTCAAACTGCTAACAAGACCACCTTTACAAACGAGGAAGCCCTTGGCCTGATAAAACGTTTTGCGGAAGGCCCAACAGCACAAGTAACCGCTACAGCAGAGAATGAACAGTCTCAAAAAGCCAAAATGTCAGAAACAAAAGAAGCTATAGCTACAAAGGCAGAAACAGCCAACAATGCAACTCAATTTGTTAATGCTTTAGAAGCTAAAGGCGTTGATTTAACAGCTTTCTACATCCAATCGCACAACATACTGAAAGACCCCAACAGCTCGCCAGAAAGTAGGATTATGGCAGCGGAAGTTATTAGGGTAATTACCGAACGTCACCCAGCCACTGATACCTATATGAATTGGGAGGATTCCCGTATCGCCGAACTAGAACTAGGCCCAGTGTCTCTCCTTGCTCATGATCGCGACGGACAAAAAATAAGCCGAGCAAAACAGGTAGTCAGCGCACTAAAAGAAAAACATTTGGCACTAGGGGATAGATTAGTTGAA
>JAQSWO010000064.1 GCA_029266595.1 Gammaproteobacteria bacterium | reverse complement strand
ATGGGAGAGCCTATCGAGGAGTAGAAATCAAAGAAGGGGCGAAAAAGAAAGCGCTGCAGCTAGATATTTTGCCGCACAATTAGAGACAGCGTCTACACGCGTTTTGGCAACACATCGCAATACAAATGAGGTGTTGCAATGGGCCATTCAGCAGTCTCACTTACTGATATGGACGCACAGCCCTGAACAAAGCCTTGCGCTTCATCGCGCGTTGTATCCATTGCTCGAAGCACGCTCTCAACCCAATGTATTTTCGATTGGATCTGCAAAAGATTTACGCAAATTTATGCAAGAACTGGTAGTGAAAGATGGCAAGCTTACATTTAAACAGCCTTCCGCACATGGGGACATTATTGTCAACTGGGCAGGCTTTTCACCAAAAGAAATGCTCCCCTACAAAAGCTTATTTGATAAACCACCGAAAATAGGAGACAAACCTTTTTCCAGCACGCTTAAGATCACTAATCTCATGCATTTGAGCGAAGATCCCGTATGCGACACATTCACCTCATTATTTAAGCCACGTCAAACACTGACATGGCCAAAAGATAATCCGCAATATGCACTCCCTTCTCAAATGGCGATAGACGATAGTAAAGCAGTCAACCCTCCTGAGAAGAAGGACACTTATGGCGGTGTTGTGTGGGAATGTTTACTGAAAGGAAAGATAACCATCTCAGATAATCTGTTTGAGTATGTAATTGGTGAGTTACAAAAGGCCATTGAGAACAACAGTTCCGGACTTATCTTGCTAGACCCACCACAAAACTCTCCCGAATTCGATTGGTATTGGCACTGCCTTATGACCGAACGTCGCTTTCGCAGCAATGGCGACTACATAAAACTTCCTGATAATTTTACGCTAGGGCTAGCGCCAGCACCTACGGAACCCCTCCACCAGCTCAGTATTGAGCCTCCCGAGGAAGTAAAAGATGAGGTAGAAGCAACCCCAACACCGCAACTAAAAGATAATGCGCTCGATGAATTTAAAAAAGAGTTTTTATCTGGCCTAGATCCAGAAACTGCAGCTGCTATTGAAAAAGCCCACCAAAAAATCACTTGCTTCTATTACTACTTATGCAAAATACCTCATGGTCAGCCTGGTACTCCAGATAAACCTCGTATGAGCAAAGCGCGATATTTTCGCGCGATGGAAGCTCTTCTAAGCGGTCATCATTCTGACCGCAGTAATCCTATCAAATCCATTTTTTTATACGATTACACTAAAGGTTCTGAGTCCTACAATTTCATTAACGTGATTTCAAAAATCTTATTTGTGGATTACGTGGCTAAACCCAAGGATAAGGACGATATCCGCATAGAAAAACTCAAAAAACTAGAACAAAGCTTTAAAGCTAAAGGCCTTCCTAGCAGCATATGGCAGTGGAGGCGCTTAAATTGCTATTCAGGCCCCAAATTACGTGAAATATTCCACATACAAAATGATGCGAATATTCACCAGATCATGCGAGAACAAATAGATCCGCGAAGACTGCCAGAAGTCGCTGAAAGCGATGCTACACAGGCAACCTTCAAACAAGCACTGTCCATGCGATCCAAAGCGCGTAAAAAAGACCCGCTTGCTAAATCTATTCGACGTGGGAAAGCAGTACTGGCTAGAGAAGGCAAGGTAAATTTTAAAGGCCCTCCAGGCTCTGGAAAAACTCACGAAGCTTTAAGGTACGCAAGTGAATTTCCTGAAGAGCACAGATACTTTGGTGGTGCCGCTAAGGATGCGTGTCTTGCAGATGCTGAAAATGACTCGCAGCCAATCCTGGTGATAGATGAAAGCAATACAGAACCTATGGGTTCCTTGCATACCATTCATCGAATAGTGGAAAAAGGCGGTCAGTTCATTGGCACATCGAACGAAGAGGTAGATAGCAGCACACGCCATCTAGATCCTGTCCTCCAAGACATGGAAACCGTCTATTTTAAAGGATGGTCAGATCAAGAATACCTAGATCTCCTACTCATGCCATTAGCCTCTAAGCTGTCATGGCCGCAACCAAATCAGCAAGAAGCTATGTGTAAAGCATTATTGGCAGCATTCCATATTGCCAAAATGCATGTTCCCGCTGAACGCCTCTCTACGCGTGATCTCCAGCAGATGTTAATGAGATTGGAATATCGTTTAGAGATAGCCCAAAAAAAGAACAAAGATACACCATGGCAAGCTGTATTGATGACTGTCATTTGGGATGAGTGGTGTGGTGGCGTTATTAAAGACAAAACAGATTTTAAGAAGGCATTGTTTCAGTATTTTGAAGGGCGATATGACGAAGAGACAAAACAAGCCCTATCTGCCTACGTTGATGGATATGAAACAGCAGAGACTACCAGCCCAGAAGCGATAGCTGAATATCTGGAAAAATACAACAAGGTTGCATTCAATGTACCATTCAAACGCAATAATCCCCTGCAACGTGTGCTAGCCGCGTTAAAGGCTCAAAAATACTATGTGCTCAAACACAGAGAACGAGACATTGCGCTAGCGGTAGAGGGCGTATGTCTGCATCAAAGAAAGCAAAGATTGACGCCAGAATTTCAGCCAGCGAGTGTCGGCAAGTCGGGTATCTTGGTTAAGGGTGATTCTGGCATAGGAAAAAGTAAGCTCCTGAGAATCATTTTATCTACGCTTGGCATCACCTATGAACAATTTAACATGGGTGAATCTCATGCAACTATAGCTGCTTTGGTTAGATCACGGCGTACTAAGCAAGCCACAATTGCTGATGAAATTGACCTAGCAGACAAGACAGTAGAAGCGCCACTCAATCACCTCACAACAGGTAAAGATGAAACGGGTAAACCAATACCGCAGTCAGATCATTTAACGCTTTGCTCACGCAATGGCACAGAATATAAAAATCGAAACTCCCTCTCCATAGCACTTGAAAATCGCTTTGATTTGATGGAGATCTCAAATTTCAGTCGGCTTGGGCTCGAACTAATGCTCATAGAAGCAGGACTTGATGCTGTTTCAGCGAAGGAATGTGTTGAAAAATATTTAGCAGCACGTAAGGAAAATCCGCACCAAATTAACCCCCGCACATTTTTTGAGATTTTAGCAAACGCGCCCATCGCTCAATTTAAGGTACGCACGTTAAGGTGGCTTTTGGGTTACATACTATTAGCCATCGTGGTTGGCATGTTGGGTTTTTATATAGGCAGCACTTTATTATATGCAATATATGCACTTGCTACATCTACCTTTAATGCCAACACTGTTTTTACTGCTACTTTCTTTTTGCTAAAACATATCGTTATGGCAACTACCTTATCTCAGGTCATAGTAAGTATTCTTAGCTTAGTGAGCGGTATCACACTAAGCTTTTATGCCATGAAATACCTTATCAAGTGGATTGAATCTAAAACCATGAAAATAGAAGTATCAAGACACACAGAAGCAGTAGGGAAAAAATCAGACATAGATATTAGAGAAGCAAGCACAGATGTTATATTAGAAATCCCGGTAGAGGCAGACAAGGATGAAAAGAAAGAAGAAGCGTCAGAGTTGGGACAGCTGACCACCTCTACCTGCTTATATGGAACCTCCCATCTTTTTGATCAAAACAAATATTCACCTTCTCCTGACATGCCAGGTAGTCACACTGTAGCAATCGTCCCAGGGCAACTTCAAGATCCATCCATTGATACGGTTGTTTTGAGTAATCACACAACTGTAGGCGTGCTGCGACGTATGCATGATGCTAGATCAGAACAGGGGCATCAGAAAAAACTGAATGTTCACTTTTACAACCCGCAAGTACCTCCTCAAAAGCGCAGCTTAAAAGAAGCTATAGAAAATGCTAGTAAAATAGCACGAGGGGCTATGCTAATTGAATCTGAAGATCCAGATTTTGTACGTGATACTTTGTTGGCACAGATACCCAATTGTAAATCATTTGATATCAACTTGACGAATTCATGGGGTACTCACATTGAAAAAAAATCTTTGAGTAAAAAATTATCAGCGATGGAAGAATCCAGATTTCGATTTCATTATCAATGGATGCCAATCGTAAAAGCGCTTGATGCGGGTGAAACTGTGGTAGTTACGGGCTCCCCGTCTTTAGAGTTAGAAAGAGAGCTGCAATCTCTTTTTGATCCAACTGATCCTTACTTGAATCTCAATAGCGAAAGAGTGTGTATTCGTGGGCGTCTCCTCTGGGTGAGAAAACCTTCTTCAGAAAATTCTTTTAGTTATGCACCAGATCGTACAGTACGGGTAAAAGATCTTGGCGTGTCAGTCGCACCAGAATATCTAACTTCTTTTGTTACATGGTGGAATAAAAAAATGCCACAACCACATAAAAAACAGCTGCATGGCAGTACAGTGGCTGGGACTTCTTTAGTTTCTTAATGTTTGTTTATAATAGATCATTCCACTGGTAAGATTGGTAGTAAATTGCTGTAGCGGCAAGCTTGATCAGCATGATGATGAGTTTATTATTTAGCTTAAATCATGTTGGGCAGTAACAGATCAGCCCCTAGATAGAAACAGCTATCTTTTGCCGATCTTGGACGAAAAATGCCATCAGAGTGCTCACATACTACGTGTATGCTGCGCTTTCTCCTGGATTGCCGTGTCGCTATCACTCCTCGCAAAGGCGGTCGGACTCTGACCGTTTGTGCCAATCTTGGCAGGGAGGTAATTATTACTTATTTAACTCAAATGATGTTAAGCATAACTACGGATAGAATCACCTCAGCGAACAACCACAATGAAAAATTTCCATGGAAGAGTTTGTTTTTGGCTACTGCCAAGCGAACATTATCAAGCACTATGCCAAGCTATAATCAACGATTTAGCAAAACGATTTATGGGTGTCCCTTTTTGCCCCCATGTCACAGTTTTTTCAGCGCCCTTCTCAAACGAAGAATCATACAACCACATTATCAAAAACGTTACCGCCAACTTCAAACCCGTCACTTTATATACGAAAGATATTGGCTTTTCAGAAAAATTCACCAAGACACTTTATTTTCAATTTAAACCTTCAAGGAGGCTGGTCTCATTATCGAAAGCCTTTAGACAAGCAGTTATGACCAAAAGCAACTATGTCCTTGAACCACATTTAAGCCTGCTCTATGCACATATGGACCATCAACAGCAAAAAGCACTCGCAACTGAAATCATCATTCCTCACAAAAAAATTATCTTCGATCAGATAAAAGCTATTTCAACACAGACACACGTGCATTCAAGTAAGGATGTTAAAGAGTGGGTTGAGATTGCATCAGCAAATCTTTGATATGAAAACATTTTCCTGAACTAATTTTTTTTATCTGCTCATATACTTATCCTACTTCAAGATGCTGGTTTAGCATGCCCGTCTTCAAAACTTGACTGCTTCTATCTATGCTAACAAACAGATTAAAGTTTCCGCCAAGTTTTAAGCCATACTCCGCGCGAATAAAAAAAACCTCGCAACTAAGTTGCGAGGTTTTTTATTTTCAGTCTGCGACCAACTACTATCGACGGCCATATGCAATGGCGGTTGCATAGTCAATCATTGTAGTACGATCGCTACCAATGCTTAAGTATTCAGAGACTCCTCTACCCATTTCAGTCACTGTGCTGATATTACCACTGCCACAAGGTGTAGAACTCCTAGAAGCAAACAGTGACCACATCATCATACCATCACCTGAATTTAGCGCTTTGGCAAAACGTTCTACCGAGAAAGTGCCCGGTTCTTTCTTACCATACTGATCCTCCAGGATTAAATTACCTGTACAGGCACCCCCTGGAATATCCGCCACCATGGTTCTAGCCGCACCCCAGCCTTCATCAGGAGAGGGCTGTATACCAATAGCTACCTTTGCGCTTGGCTTGGCAATCGCACGGTACTCTTCATAGGCCACAACTGGATCGAAGTGTTGATAATCGGCATCGTAGCTCATAATACCAATGGCATCGATCATAGAGGCTGCACCTTTACCCTGAAGCACTAAGCGTTCACGTCCGGCATTTCCACCCCAAAAGCTTACCTTCCCTGCGCAATCAGGATAATTTGGACCTTGGGTTTGTGCAGTACAATCAGCACCCGTAGACCAACCTGCCAAGGTTAGAATGATATCTCTACCCGATTGACTACTCGCATCGTCCACCGCTTTACGCATATGTACGATGGAATTGTAGTACTCATTAATGATGTCTGTACTAGTGCCTCCTTTTTCATAATCTACATCCAAACCATCTAGATCTAGATCTACGATCAGATTGGTTAACCCAGCAATATCCTCAGGAGTCACATTTTGCCAGCTATCATTATAGGTCGCACCCCCTAACGCCAAGAGTACTTTAGTGCCTGGATTTTTCTGTTTCAGTACCCTAATGGACTCTTTTAAAGAAGCTGACTTGGTCACCATACTGAGACCCACCAGCTGAAGATCACAAGGTGTATTAATAGGGCAATCTGCATTAGAAAGACCTGTATAATTATGCATTGCATTTAATTTACCAAAAGACAGCACAACATGCGTCACATAGTCAGGAATACCACCAGCTAATAGCGCTGATTTCTCAATGCTGTAATCGGGTATAGGCGTGCCTACGGTACAGGATTTCCAGCTTTGCGTGGCGTAATCATAATAGGTGCCATTTGATAGACAGAAAGCATTATGGAAAGGTGCAAACCATGTTGGGTAATAGGCCATAAAGAACGCGTTCTTTTCTGGCGCGCCCGAAACAGTGACGGTCTGCGTGTTGCTATCAGTGCAGACATTATCATCATTACATAGTTGCACTTTGACAACATATGTCCCATTGCTCACAGACAGATCTACCTTACCTGCTTGCGAGTCAGGCGTCTGACCAGTGAAACTCGTAGAGCGCTGCATCAATGTAGTGCCATTCAATAGCTTCCAATAAGTACCTGGATGGCCATTTGTCATGGTCCAATTGAAGACCAATTTGCCATTTGTCGAATTGGGTATTTGTGGTACCACAGGCGTACCCGGCGTAGGCTGAGGTGGTAGCTCAATATTCACTGGCTTCACATCACTATTGGTGCAAACTGCAGAAGCACCTGTTCCTTTACAAAGGCGCACAGTCAATTGGTGCATACCCTTGTCTAACGTTAAAGCCGCAGTACCTGTTTGTTTATCCGCAGGATCAGATGGACCAAAAGTAGTACTGTTGTGAATAGTAGTAGTGTTACCGTTGAAAGTGTCCAATACAGACCAGGAAGTTCCTTTAGACGCCCCTTCAGTTATATTGGCTAACCAGTTTAAGGCAACTTCCTTCGTAGGACTGGTAGCAGGTACGCTCACAACCGGCTTAGCTGGTGGTGCTGGAGGCGGACCACTTGTAGCCACCCAGGGACTCTTGTAATCGTCAGGAACTGCGGTGTAAGGAATATCTGTTGGCCCGGCCCACCATCGGTTGAGATAATTTTGACCTTGGTAAGAAACACAAACACCCAGCTCATCCGCTGCATAAACCCTAGCGACCCATGCGGTACATAAGCCACTGTTATTTGAAACAGTGACGGTCTGCGTGTTGCTATCAGTACAGACATTGCTGCTATTACATAGCTTCACCTTGACAACATAAGTCCCACTGCTCACGGACAGGTTTACGCTACCTGCCTGTGAATTAGGAGTCTGGTCAGTGAAGGTGGTAGAGCTCTGCATACGTGTGGTGCCATTCCATAATTCCCAATGAGTGCCTGGGTTGCCATTCGTCATGGTCCAATTGAAGACCAATTTGCCATTCGTCGAATTGGGTATTTGTGGTACCACAGGCGCACCCGGAATGGGTTGAGGTGGTGTCACAATATTCACGGATCTCGCATCGCTGTTAGTACAGACGGTTGAAGTTCCAGATCCCTTGCAAAGTCGAACAGTCAGCTGGTGCGTACCCGTTGCCAATGATGTCAACGCTGCAGTGCCTGTTTGTTGGGTGGGAGGGTCAGTCGGCCCGAAGGTCGTGCTGGTATGAATGGTAGTGGTATTACCGTTAAAATTATCTAATACAGACCAGGAAGTACCTTTAGGCGCCTGTTCAGTCACATTAAACGACCAGTTTAAAGTGACATTGCCAGTCGTGCTATCTGGTATAGCTGGTATCACAGGCTTACCTGGGGCGGGTTGAGGTGGTACCAGAATATTCACTGATCTCACATCGCTGTTGGTACAGACGGTCGAAGTTCCAGACCCATTACAAAGTCGGACAGTCAGCTGGTGCGTACCCGCTGCCAATGATGTCAACGCTGCCGTGCCTGTTTGTTGGGTGGGAGGGTCAGTCGGCCCGAAGGTCGTGCTAGTATGAATGGTGGTGGTATTACCGTTAAAATTATCTAATACAGACCAAGATGTTCCTTTAGGTGCTTGTTCAGTCACATTAAAGGACCAGTTTAAAGTGACATTGCCAGTGGTGCTATCTGGTATAGCTGGTATCACAGGCTTACCTGGCGCTGGTGTCGGAATTGGGCCGCTCACAAGAATCCATGGGCTATCCCATGGGTTTGCACCAATGAAAGGGGGAGTTTTTCCATCTGCCCACCACTGGGTCCTATAATTTTGCCCTTGATAGGAAACACAGATGCCAGCGGCATACCCGGTAGGGGTGTGCGTTCCGGGAGCAGGGAGAGCGATCCATGGATTACATGATGTTTTTGCTACTTGCGCCGTCGATGTTTTTGTTGCTTGCTCCGTTGGAGTTTTCGCAGCTTGAGCCATTCCCGGTAGCATTAGGAAAGCACTGAGTACTAAGATTAGCATAGGTTTACACCAAGCCCATAAAACTCTTTTTTTGTTATTCATTCACATCCTCCTAAATTTAAACATAAGCAGATGAGCCCAAGAAGCATATATTTCTTATGCGAAGAGGACGAATCTATTAACAACACCCCTATAAACTAGAAAGGAGTAAGACATGCGACTAGCTATCTTACCAGAGAGTATAAAGCGCCCAACCTTAAGTTTTTATTAAGAAACCCTGCAATTCTTAAAAAATTCTCTGCACACGACAAAATTTCTCATAAAAAGCCTGGAGGCCTAGTTACAGCAAGCATTTGAAGGCATTGTTTCCATTCTTTCTTATGGCATTTCCC
>JAQSWO010000063.1 GCA_029266595.1 Gammaproteobacteria bacterium | reverse complement strand
GTAATGAATTTAATCAAGCTGTCAGTTACCTGGTTGAAAATTGGCAAGCAGCGAAACGTCCAGGGCGGGAGGTTTTAAAAGGTGAGTATTGCAGCTTAGTGGTCATGGATGCACATAGGCATGGACGTCAATTGTTCGAAAATTTATCGATGGATAATCGAGGTGAATCTTGGACTTATTTACCTTATGGGCCGTTTGTTGATAGCGAGGCATTTTGCGCTTGGATAAAAGAAACGCAGCTTGAAAAGGATACACAATTATATGCCATTTTAAGTGAAAGTGCTGAGCCCATTGGAGTTGCTGGTTACCTGCGTATAAATCCTGATCATGGTGTGATTGAAGTTGGCCATCTGCATTATTCAAAGTTGTTACAAAGAACACCAGCGGCAACAGAAGCAATGTATTTAATGATGCAATATGCATTCGAAGGCCTTGGATATAGGCGATACGAATGGAAGTGCCATTCGTTGAACGAGGCTTCGCGACGTGCAGCACTTAGGTTAGGGTTTCAGTTTGAAGGTGTTTTTAGGCAGTGTAATGTTTTTAAGGAGCGTAATCGTGATACAGCATGGTTTTCAATCATCGATAGTGAATGGCCAGGATTAAAGGAAAAGTTTGAGAAATGGCTAGATAAGGATAATTTTGATGAGGCTGGGAAGCAGAGAGTTAGCCTGCAAATTATTAAGTCATAAATATAAATGTGAGAAAGAATTTAAATGCCGTCATCATAAGGCTGCAAAGTCACGGGTTCGCGCAGGTAAGAGCTCAGGCCCTAGATAGAAACGACTATCTTCTGAGAGGAAAATGTTTTTCAAGTGCTCTCATACTATGTGTAGGCTGCGCTCTGGGTTACAAAAAAGCTGCGTTCCTCGCAAAGACGGTCTAAAAGCTGACCATTTTTCCCAAGCTCGGCAAGGTGGGGCGATCTATTACCCATGTAGGAGTCTAGAAAATAGAAGGCATCGTTTGTTCAAACGGATGCTCTATTACTATTGTGCTTGATACGCTGGAGCGCCTTCTGTTTGTTTTGCTACGGGTGTATTTGATGGAATCTCTCCAGAGCTAGTATTTGCTTTTTCCCAGAAAGGAAAATGGGTTTTTAGTAATTTATGGCCTCCTTCTACAAGATTAGAGAGGAGCCCTACTGGAAAATGTTTAATCTGAATCATATTTTCTTCATATTCTTTCAAATTTTTATCTGTCAGAGCATGTGCGAGTGAGTAAATGGCACCTTGATGTATGCCGAATGCATCGTCTTTAGATTGTGCCATGTGAAATAGGTTGACTGCTAAAAGTGCCAATTCTATTTCCTCTTTTTTTGCTACTATTTCTTCTTGTTTTTCATCTGCTACATCCATTTTTTTCGATGGATTTTTTAGCATCTCCAAAATAGAAGTAGCTGTCGATTTGTCTGGACCTAACTGTGTGTTGGGACTCCTATCATCTGGTGCTGCGATGGCTGCAGCATTTTCTGTTGGTTTGTTTGTTGGCTCTTCAAGGAGCATGTTGTAGCCTTGATATATCATTTTAGTAAACTCAAAAAAATCTGGGTCCATTATCTGCTGCTTATATGTTTCCATGCTTTCTTTATATTGCGTTACATCTCCTTTTTTTAGGCAAGTAACAAAAGATTGGATGATAAAGAAAGAGTCGGGCGATTTTTGAGCAGCTTCAGCCATTTCTTTTACCAATTTATCTCGTTCTTCTTGATTATTTTCTTTTGCGCTCTTTTCTTCGCTGGCCATACAATATTACCTCTATATTTAGCATGTTATTGAAAATGGAATTTTCGTGCATATAAATGAGCTTCCATCAACTGCTTACTATTGCAAACAGTAAGTTCTTCTGCATGCTATCATTTGAGGCTTAAGAAAATATTAAAATGTTTTTTTAAACGCGACAGACCTCTGTGCACGACAAAAATAGAGTATGAGTAAAAAAGTGTCAAAAATAAAGATTATAACTGCACATCATCGCAAACACGCCATGAATACATCCATGTAGGCTCTTCGAAAACATCCATGTTTTCGAAGGTTTGCTCCTGATACACAGCCGTGATCTTTCATCAAATTTTTGTCGTGTACAAAGCGACAGAACTTGGAGAGGAAATTTAAGGGGAAATGCGTCATTAAGACGCAGGGTAAGCTCGTTATTTCAGAGTAAATTCATTATCTAAATCTAATAAAGGCAACAGGTTGCCTCTAGATGGAAACTGTTATCTTTTTGGGTGAAAAAGGCGTACACCTGCGTGGGAACGAGTGAAAGATGCCCATTTTTATCTAGAAGCTGGCCTGTTATCAAGCTATTACAGCCGTTACTTGGCGAACGCCACAGGGAAGTTTGGATGCGCTAGATTGACAACGAGCTGTTGCCGGAGCGGATCGACTATCAAATCCATTGCTTCAAGGGGTAAAACACCCATTAAAGGCTCGTTACCTAGAACCAATGCTTCAGTAACGTAGGTGCGATTTGAAAAGACGATTTCTATAGGCGCTATTCTTGGTACTTTAATTTGACGCCCATCTGTAAGTGTTACCATATGGGTGGATACTTCACGGAAACAGCCATCTTTTGCCGATCTTGAACGAACAATTCTCTCAGAGTGCTCACATACTGCGTGTATGCTGCGCCCCTCTTCGATCATTTTTCGCCCAACCTCGTCTAAAATCTGGCTGTTCGTGTGAACCTTAGCAGGGAGCTGATCTATTACAATATCGAAACCTAACTGTACGGCAATTTCTTCTGTGACGCACATAAAGGTTGCACCTGTATCTACCAATGCTCGAACAGCGATGCTTTGTTTGCCCATTAGGTTGGTTAGTTTTCAATCAGCATATGTTAGTCCCATGATGCCTTCCTTTTGGCGAATGATAAAAATCTTAATTGATTATACCTAGACTACGTCCCACTTTATCAAACGCAGCAATGGCTTTATCGAGATGTTCTTTGCTATGAGCAGCTGACATTTGTGTACGGATCCTCGCTTGATCTTTAGGTACAACGGGAAAGGAGAAACTGATCACGTAGATCCCTTCTGACAATAACCGTTTGGCCATTTCAGCAGAAAGTTTTGCATCACCCAACATGACGGGGATAATAGGATGACTACCAGGGACTAAATCAAATCCTAACGCTTCCATATGTGCTCTAAAATACTCACTGTTCTCTCTTAGGTGCTGACGTAAGTCATGACCGTTTTCCAGTAGCTCGAATACTTGAAGAGAGCTGCCGGTGATAACAGGGGCTAAAGTATTGGAGAATAGGTAAGGCCGGGAGCGTTGACGTAGCATTTCTGCAATAGGTTTTTTGGTGCTGGTGTAACCACCCGAAGCGCCACCTAGCGCTTTTCCTAGGGTGCCTGTAATGATATCGATTCTGCCCATAACACCGCAGTGTTCGTGTGTGCCTCGGCCGTTTTCTCCCATAAATCCAACGGAATGAGAATCATCTACCATGACCAGTGCGTCGTATTTGTCTGCTAAGTCACAGATAGACTTTAGATCAGCGGTAATACCATCCATGGAGAAGACACCGTCAGTTGCTATGAGTTTGTAGCGAGCATCTTTGGCTTCTTTAAGTTTATCTTCCAAGTCTTGCATATCATTGTTGGCATAGCGAAAGCGTTGAGCTTTGCATAGGCGTATACCATCGATAATACTGGCGTGATTTAGGCTGTCGCTGATCACGGCATCCTCAGGGCCTAGTAATGTCTCGAATAGCCCGCCATTGGCATCAAAGCAAGATGAGTAGAGAATGGTGTCTTCCATGCCCAAGAAAGAGGTAATTTTATCTTCCAGTTGTTTGTGAATGGTTTGTGTGCCGCAGATAAAACGCACTGAAGACATGCCATAGCCATAGTTATCTAAAGCTTCTTTGCCAGCTTGAATTAAACGCGGGTCATCGGCTAGGCCCAAGTAGTTGTTCGCACAAAAGTTAATGACCTCGCCACCATTTTCAACAGTGATGGCAGCCCGCTGAGGAGAGGAAATAATGCGCTCTTGTTTGTACAGGCCATTGTCTTTTAGTGTGGTGAGTTGTGCGTTTAAATCGTTGTAGAAAGCTTGTTTCATAGGAGGTGCTCCCATTAGGTTTACTTAGGGTTTTTGACCTTTGCTTGGCTGATGTAATGCGATACATACAAAGAGTATTCTAGCTCACTCATACCATCCATCATCTTTTGTTTAGCAGCTTCACGCTCTTTTGTGCCAACGGCTTTTATATCTGTTGGCGTGATTTTGTTCAAAACTATCACAAAGGCATCACCATTCGAAGGAGCTATTATGCCTGCCGATCGCTTGTCTTCTTCAGGAGCTGGGAGGGAAAAGCTACGTTCAACGATTTCATCTGAGAGGCCTGAGTGATTTTCTCTGGTAAAATCTGACGCTGTCTGCCAAGTAACGTGGTTGGTTCGGGCAACTTCTTCTAATGGTATTTTAGCGTTAATGGAGGCGACAATTTTTTCAGCTTGTGCACGCGCTATATTGCTAGCTACTTGGTTTTTGAGTTTGTTTTCAATTTCAGCCCGCACTTCTTCTAAAGGACGTGGAGCAGAAGGTTTGTAATCTGCCACACGCACAACAATGGCGTGCGTATCGTCTAGCGAAATGACGTCACTATTATTGCGTTCTGTGAGTACGTTATCACTAAATGCAATAGCGAGTATTTTGGGGTTAGTGAGAAATGGGAGTGCGCCTGTCCCTTCACGTTGAAAAAAAGGGGTTGTCTCTATCTTCAACCCTAATTCGTTTGCTGCAGGTTCTAGCGTATCAGAGTTTGTATACGTTAAATTAGCAAGCTGTTCGCTTTGTGTAGCCAAGAGTTGCGAGACCTTTTGTTGTTTGAGTGTTTTCTCAATAGTAGCGTGATTGGCATCCGAAAGTTTTTCAGTTGCAGCATTTGGGAACTCATCTTTGTTATCCTGATAGTACGCTGCAATTTCTTGTTCGCTGACCGACACCTTTTCTTCAGCATTATCAGGAGAAAGCATGATGTACTGAAGGCTAATGGCTTCTTTGGTCATAAAGTCTGATTGATGTGTTTGATAGTACTGGGTGATATCGTCATTCAAGACTTCCGCTGCCTCTACAAACTGAGCAGCAGGAATATTAATGTATTGGATGCTGCGTTTTTCATGTATCCCCGCTAATAGGCGGTCGACTTCGCCAGGTAGGGCGAACGTAGTGCTCATAATGCCTGTTTTCGCTTGAATAATAAGGGAGCTATTTTGGACGTCCTTGAGGAAGGCTTCCTCTGACTTGAATAATTGTTGAGTAATGCGAGTAAAGAGAGCTTTAGAAAATTGGCCGTTGACTTGGAACTCAGGAAAGCTCATGACTATGGCGGTCACTTGTTGCATGCTGAAAACATAGCCTGCACCAGTAGCGGCCTGCGCTAGAATAGTTTGCTCTACAAGTTGGTTGAGTGCTTGTGATCTTAGTTGTTGTTCCAGAGCTGGGTTAAAGTTGGCTTGTTGGCCTAGGGGATGAGTTTGTTGTAGCCTGCTATAGCTGGCATCCCATTGGCTGTTGGAGATTTCTTCTCCATTGACTGTGGCGGCGGAAAGATTTTTTTGATTGCCGCCAATGTAGTATTCAACGCCCCAAAGTGCAAATGCCAAACAGAGAACGCCGGCAATCAGCCAGGCAATCCATCCTTGGGCGTGGGCTCTCATATTTTGTAGCATAGGTGGGAACCAAGTAAATCACAGATTTTGAAAGAATTTAACGAACAGTCGCGTTGTATTGCGCTATTTAATGTTGGCGGAGTGGACGGGACTCGAACCCGCGACCCCCGGCGTGACAGGCCGGTATTCTAACCAACTGAACTACCACTCCAGTTTGATACATGCTCAAAATAGACCTCTTATGAAGCTTTTGTCTTTTGCTTGCCTAGGAGGCAAATAAAACGTTAGGTCCATAAAGAAGTCTAATAAATAGTCTACGCCTGTGCTTCTAGATATAAGGTAAAATGGTGGGTGCTGTAGGGATCGAACCTACGACCTCCGCCTTGTAAGGGCGATGCTCTCCCAGCTGAGCTAAGCACCCGATATCTAGAAATCACGGAAATGCGTCAAACGATCAAAAGAAATATTATTTCTTCTTCTTAGTGTTTACTTTATCTTTGAAGGCTTTGCCTGGTTTAAACTTCGGAGAGTTTGCAGCAGCAATTTTAATGGTGGCGCCTGTTTGTGGATTACGACCTGTGCGTGCTGCTCTTTCGCTAACGCCAAATGTACCAAATCCAATGAATACAACTTCGCTGCCGGATGCTACCCAAGTTTGGACGGTTTCCAGGAATGCATCGACGACTTCGCCAATAGACACTTTTGTCAAACCTGTAATAGAAGCCACCTCACTTACTACATCAGCCTTGCTTTTTCTTTCAGCCATTTGTCACCTCAATAATATTCCGTTTTGGACGGGCCAAGCATCTCATAAGCAGTTGGCACGTCAGCCATATTTAAAGAGCGCACTTTATACCAAGCTGGAGAAATGCCTGTCAAGGTGAGAACTGAATAAAGTGGTAATATACACCATTTCCCCATTAAGGTATTTTGGAGCAGGCACCGAAAATGCTTGGTTTAGTACCTTAATTAGGAGTTACCAAAGAAGTTTGCCTCCAGATAACTTTAAGCAGAGAAGAAGGCAGTGCGCGGTCTTCTCTTCTTCTATAAGCCAAGTATGCCACGTCTAAAAGCAGAGCAGATACATTTTTTAGTGCGTCCCTTTAGAGACGACCCGTATAAGGGAAAATACAAGTAAATGTGCTGCCTTTTCCTATTTCGCTTTCAATTTTCAATGTAGCCTTATGTAAGAGCAGTGCGTGTTTTACGATAGCTAATCCCAATCCTGTGCCACCACTGGTCCGTGACCTTGCTTTGTCTATTCGGTAAAAACGCTCTGTGATTCTAGGAATGTGTTTTTTCTCCATTCCTATACCTGTATCAGAAACTTCAAAATATATTTTATCGCCATCTTTTTGCCAGGAAATAGTGATTTTTCCTTTGGCAGGGGTGTAGTTTATAGCGTTGAAAATTAGATTAGAGAATATGCTGATTAAAAAATTTTCTAGCCCATATATTTTGAGGTGTTTATCCGCCTTTAGGATAATTTTATGTTGGCGGTTTCCGCTGAGTGTTTTTGCATCATTACAAATTTTTTCTAGTAGTGGAAAAACATCAATGATTTGAAAACGATCTTTATCATCTGTATCGTTTTCTAAGCGAGATAACAGTAGTAACTCCTTAATTAAACTCTCCATTCTAGAGCTTTGTTGATACATTTGCTCAAAAGTTTTTTTATAGGAAGATAAAACATCATCTGCTCTTTCTATCAATATTTCCAAATATCCATGTAATACGGTTAATGGTGTCCTTAATTCATGCGATACATTGGCGACAAAGTCCTGCCGCATACGTTCAAGACGACGAATCTTGGTAACATTTTCTACAATCAATAGATAACCTTGATCTCCATCATCAGTGACAGATAAGGATAAATCCATTTGGCGATAGGTTAATAATACGGGCTCGGATGAGGCGCGTTGCTTTCGTGTTTCGAGTTGCTCAACCAGATTTGGGTGGTTAAATGCATCATTAATGGACTGAGATAAGTATTTTTTGTCTTTTAGTTGAAGTATTTTTTCTGCTGCCTTATTCCACGATAGCACAACAAAATCCTTGTCTAAAAAGATGAGGGGTAGTGGAATAAGGTCGATGGGATCTGTTTTCATAGATTATTTAGAGAGGGGAATGATGGGTTTTGAATTTATAACCAACTCCATGCACCGTTTCTATCAAGGATTCATAGCCATAGGGTTCAAGTATCTTCCTTAAGCGTCTGACATGTACGTCAACGGTTCTGTCAGTCACATCTTTTTCGTCGCCCCATACGTGAGATAGTAATTGTCCCCTGCTGACGGTTTGACCTTTATGACGTATAAAAAAATAGAGTAATTCATACGTTTTGACTGTAAGCGGCAATAATTCACTCTTAATAGTGACTTGGTGGGTCTTTGTGTTGAATAAAAGATCCTCTACTTTTATGAGGCCATCCATATTGAGTAATGGTCCGCGTCGCAGTATGACTTTTATGCGTGAGAGCAGCTCTCGTGGGGAAAAAGGCTTGATAATATAGTCATCCGCGCCTACATCTAGTCCTTTAATTTTATTTTCTTCTTCTGCTTTCGCGGTGAGCAGTATGATAGGGATATTCTCTGTTATAGGATTTTTTCTGAGTTTTTTGATATATTCTATACCGCTTTGTCCAGGTAACATCCAATCGAGTAATATTAGTTGCGGAATAGCCTGGGCGATGCATCGGTCGGCACATTTAGTGTCTGGTGCTTCAACAAGATCAAAAGGCTCAGCTTCCAGAGCCATTTTAATCATTTCTTTTATCGCATCTTCGTCTTCAATAATGAGAATGCGTGTTTTTTTGGCTTGCATTTTGACCTGCTAAGGAATTAACTGATTTTGTCAGATCAAGTCTGAGACCTAAAATGTAAAGGTTTGTGCAGCCTAGTAAAAAGTTGAGTTGTCACTAGTGCTGTCAAGGTGCGCGCATATTATGTGTATGCTGTGTCCCTTTTCAATCATTTTTGTTCCATTCTCATAGTTCTTCCCAATTTTAGAGCAGGCAAGGCCATCAAAAGAGTGGCGTGATACTCGGTATGAACTTGTTACAGATGCAAAAGGCGAGGAATTTGTTGATAGCAAGTGGTGGCGAACGAAATTTAAGGGAATATTCTACAAAAATACTTAATAAAGCACTTCTTCCTATGAATGCAGTAATAGCTTATGCCTACTAAACTTAGCGCCAAAGGTCACGGTCCACCTGTCTTTGCTAGGAACTGTTTATTCCCCCCTTCATTTTTAATCCTCAAAATACCAAAATTTTTTGTCTCATGCACTATACTTCTAACTACTAAAGATATGGCGGTTTTGATTTTTTTATGAGTCAAAATTTTATGATAGAAAGAAATTTTTTATAGTAAAGTGTCATGTTTTGCGCTTTATAGGAGAGAATCATGAAAATGTTATTAAATGATGATGAGTTGGTTTTCGTATCAGGTGGTGGGCAGGTATTGTTATCATTTTTCGATACGGCAACGGGAGGCGGAGCAGCAGATGTTGGCTTTCCTCATAATATGAAAGGTCTTATAAATGCGGCTGAGAAGGGTCAGTTAGAGCAGATTGGAAATCCTAGTGATGGATATTTTATATCTACCCCGCTTTCAGGTTTTTAATAGGGTAGGTTGAGCTGTGTTTCAGTGTCTTCACTTAGCCGAACCTGAATAAAACTCATTAATCCTGTAATTAAAAGCTTTTATTGAGGTTCGGATAAATTATTTTTGTCACTTAATCTTTCTCCTTATCCTACTTTCCCATCAATAAACTCTTTGGTAGCCTGCTGTGAAGGGTTAGAAAAAATATCTTCTGTTGGGCCATGCTCGACTAATTTCCCCAA
>JAQSWO010000062.1 GCA_029266595.1 Gammaproteobacteria bacterium | reverse complement strand
AGGGAAATGCCATAAGAAAGAATGGAAACAATGCCTTCAAATGCTTGCTGTAACTAGGCCTCCAGGCTTTTTATGAGAAATTTTGTCGTGTGCAGAGAAATTTTTTGTTATTTTGCCCTCTCTTAACATTTCCTTAAGATTAGGTAGGTAGAATACACCCATATACAGGAAGTAATGGGTTTGACCGATGAGGAAATATTTTTTAATCGAGTAACAAGGGTGAGATAGTTTATATGCAATGGACCAAGACTACAGAAATAGCACAACGACAAACAGAGCAGCGCATGACGGCTTCTGACTTGTGTCTGCTTGCTCAAAAAGAACTGCGGTCAATAGGTAGCTCATTGGAAACTGCTTATGACGTCCTTAAAAAATCGGCTTCCACTGCTATTCCAGGAGTATCTAACGTACCAGTAGCGCAAAAGTTAGAAACAACAGAAAAAAATCTTAGTTCTATCAATGAATGTCTCGATACGCTACAAGCCATTTCGACTGCATATCTCAAACGCGACAGCCATTCTTCATCAAGCGAACAGCGTCCAAATGCTGATTCTTCCGCTCAAAGTGTCGACAGTACAGCGCGTGCTTTTTCTATGTAGTCCGTCGTCTCAGTGATGTGCCAAGCAAAAGCCCTTGTTGTACACCCCTTCTTTCTTGTAGGCTTACCGTTCTTTCACTTTGAGCTAGGAAACGCTTGGAGGATAAGGAATATACAGTCGCGCGATATATGGGTTGCTAGGCAGTGATCAATTATCGGCAAAAATGAGTACAGGGAGATTTCATTGGGCGAGCATGAAGTAAAGGATAAACTTTTAGCAGCGATTGATAAGGTCATCCAGGAAGGTCATTGGGATCAAGGCCTTTTCTCCAAAAATATACTTAAACGTCTACAATCACTCCGCCAACGTATTGTTGACAGTCTAGAGAGTGAGCAAGACGCATCCGCCTCCTCTCAGTCATTTCCAAAAATTCCTAGTCATAAAGAAGGCCACCGTCGCATGTACGTCGCTATCTATCAAGCAGAAGGCGAACGCATGGACCGCTGGTTATATCTTGTGAAAAATCTCACGAACTTTTCAATGAGCCGCCCTGTTTACGGAGAAGAGGAACATGTTCAAGAACTGATGCGTGCAAAAAGGGGTAGGAATGATGCTTATATTGTCTTATGGGTGAATGAACGAGATATACTGCCGCCGCTAGGTGGCATACTGCCGTTTGATCGTTTTGGGCATGAGCTATATAGTCTAAGGGCTAGTGGGGTAAAGTTAGAAAATGTGATTGAATTTGTGCATGATGGTAGGCGGTATTTTTTTTATAATGACCAGCTTGTGCTAAATGAAAAATAGGACGGTTAAGAAAAAAACAGGGTGTCCTCACGTTGAGGAGGCCGTACATTTAGGTGATTAAAAGATGCAAGGCAAGCAAGGTTCACCGCCTCAAGATTCGGGGCTTGGTTTTCTCTGGGTAATATTTCTTTCTATAGCTGCAGTGCTGTTGATATGGCACTTCGGTCGTGTTTACATCACTCAATTTGTTTTTCAGCTCAAACTTTACGAGATTCGCGGATTGTTATACGTGTTCGACTATTGGAATCATTGGATGAACCAATGGCATATCCCTTTATTAATGGTTGACACAAATAATCTCCAAGCTTGGGGGACCAAAGTAATAACGAATAGCATTGCTCGAGACTATGACACAATGACCCGGATTGCAGAAGATGTTGGGAGATTTGTACGATACCCTCTCGCTTTATTAATCGCTGCGCTGGCCGCCTATGTGGCATCAAAAAATATTGGTGCAAAGTTTACCCACGTATTTAATATGAAGACGATTAAAATGTTGGAGAAAGATAACTGGCCACAAATCACACCAGTGCTGAAAAATGATTTGGTGAAAGAGGATATAGATAAAGGCCCATGGGCAATGGCCATGACCCCTATACAATTCTGTAAAAAATATAACCTACTCAAAGAAAAAATGGGCAAAGATGGTAAGCCTGCTCAGGAAGTGATTCCAGGCGCTGCACGCCAAGTTTTTGTTATGCAGCTGGGGCCGCTTTGGACAGATCCTAATACACTACCCATGCATGCAAAAGCATTATTTGGAGCTTTTGCAGCTTGTGGCAATGAAGATCGTGCATCCGCATTTAAACTGTTACATCAAATTGATATATCCGCAGGGACGGGAAAATTGAATTTTGAAGGAGCAGAAAAACTTTTTGCTAAGCACATGAATAGTAAGCTTGTCTTAAGAGTTCTAAAAAAACACGCTTATGTGCTTACTGTGTTTGCTTCTATGTTTAATTTGGCGAGGACAGATGGTGTCTTCGCAGCTAGCGAATTTCTCTGGTTGAAGCCAATCGATAGAAAATTATGGTATATGCTGAATAATGTGGGCAGGCGAACAGCATTTGCTGAAGTTGCAGGACCTTATGCGCATTGGTTAGCTGAAAAGAAGTGGGGAGCTCCACTACGATCTCCTATGTTGGATGAGGCTGTAAAAGCGCTTGCAATTGCAGTATCTGAAGTCTTATACGAGCCGGAGGAAGACTGATGGCCAGAAGAGGATTGCGCGGTTTAGAGTCGAAGCATGAGCAAAATTATGAACACTTGCTTAGAGATACGCGCACGATGGGCCAACTTCTGACGGATTTCTTTCTGAATCCAGCAGCTGTTTCCGTCTTTCTATTCTGTTTGGCCGCATTGGCATTCTTTATGCCAGTGTTGGCAGAAGTTGCTTTTGTCATCGCATTTTTTTCTTTTTGGTTTAGCGTTACACGAAAACCAACCTTGCCGTTTAGAATGCCCCGGCGTGCTAAGCAATTAGACTATAACGATATTTCTCCGGCCAACAACAAGCCGCGTCAAGCACGAGGTATCTACTTTTTAGGGAATGAGCTGAAGACCAAGCATGAGCTGTGGTTTACAAACGACGATATGCGTACCCACATGTTGATATTTGGCTCTACAGGTAGTGGTAAAACAGAAGCATTAGTCTCCATCGCTTATAATGCACTTTTACAAGGTAGCGGTTTTATCTACGTTGATGGAAAAGGCGATAACTCTCTTTTCGCGAAGGTATTTTCCATGGTGCGCTCCATGGGTAGAGAAGACGACATGCTGCTCATCAACTTTATGACGGGTGCGAAAGACATCATCGGCCCTCAGAAAAGTCGTTTATCCAATACTATCAATCCATTTTCCACAGGTTCCTCCAGCATGTTATCGCAATTAGTGACTAGCTTGATGGATTCAGGTGGTGCCGGTGGCGATGGTGATATGTGGAAAGGAAGAGCAATTAACTTTGTTGAGGCAATCATGAAAGTGTTGGTTGCCATGAGAGATTCAGGGAATATTCTATTAGATGCCAATAGCATTCGTAATTATTTTACCTTAGATCGTATTGAACCCATGGTGATGGATAAAGTATTTGTCCGGGATGGCCAAGATCCAGTCAGTTTGGAGCATATGCCTGATGTTGTGATGGATCCTATAAACAATTACCTATTCAACCTGCCAGGTTATAACAAACAAAATAAAGGTAAACAGGTTTCACAGGTATGGGAACAGCACGGTTACATCACCATGCAGCTCACACGTGTATTTGGTTCGCTGGCAGATACCTATGGACATATCATGCGTATCAATTTGGCAGAAGTTGATTTACATGACGTGGTGTTGAATCGTCGTATCTTAGTTGTATTGCTCCCTGCCTTAGAAAAGTCGCCTGATGAATTATCAGGTTTGGGAAAAGTAATTATCGCCTCGTTAAAGGCCATGATGGCCGCGGGTTTAGGCGACGCTGTTGAAGGAACTTACCGTGATGTAATTCAGAAAAAACCGACAACCTCTCCAACTCCTTATTTGTGTATTTTGGATGAGTATGGTTACTACGCGGTGAAGGGGTTTGCAGTTGTGCCTGCTCAAGCACGATCGTTAGGATTTTCTGTAATTTTTGCTGGACAAGATCTCCCTGCATTTCAAAAAGCGTCGAAAGAAGAAGCATTATCTATTGGTGCAAACACCAACATCAAAATTTGTATGAAATTAGAGGATCCGTTAGATACCTGGGATTTCTTCCAGAAGACAGCGGGCGAATCTTACGTCACACACGTTAAAGAATTTCAGACAAATTCAACAAATTTGACCAACTTTTATCAAGACAGTAAGAGTGCACAAGTTGAAAAGCGTCAGCGCGTTGATTTATTAGACCTAAAGGAACAAACTGAAGGTCAGATGCATGTCTTTTTCAAATCGAAGATTGTGCGTGCTACTGTGTTTTTTGCGGATCCTAAACCTGTAAAAGCCATGCGCTTAAATCAATTCCTAAAGGTAGGTCCACCAGAAGATGCAGATATGGTTGAATTGAGTAAAGTCTTTCAGAGTTTTCAAAAGATTGGTAATACTGAAAACGTATTTCTCAATATGCCTCCAATGGAAGATGATTTGGGCAAAATTATTGAAGTGCTTCAGCAAGGAGATCAGGCTATTTCTCCAATTGAGCGAGGCGTCTCCGCGTTATTAGCATTTCACTCTAGAGAAGTTTTCCAAGAAACGGATGAAGAGGTAGTAGAAGAAATAGCTGAAACTGACTTGAATATTTTCACACCGCTTCGTCTATCAAAACACGTACAAAATTACATCCTGGTTAAAACAGAAGCATTTAAGAACTCGTTTTTGGATCCAAGTACCACTCGTAAGCATTTAATTAGCTCAGAGCGATTATTGGGCAGGCCTGAGTCTCATTCTATTAGTATGGGAACGGAACTTATCAAAGACATGCAGCGGGTGTCTCACTATCCACCTGATATGACTGATCGACCAGATCCAGAAACATTAGCTGCGATAGTTATTGATTTAGTTAAGAATATTTCCTTGAGAAAAGAAGAGTCTGGCAAGACCTAGCGCTTTTGTTGTACCATGCGCCACATTTGAATCAGGCGAGGCTCCTATCTGAGGAGTGATTGAGGGATGCTTATGGCTGGATACGCCAAATTTTTTATATTGTTGTTTATTTTTTTGCTGCTTTCTTCGTGCGCTAAGAAGACAAACAACATCTACGTTGAGACGCCGGAAGCTCAAAGGCGTGCAATGATACGAGATTTTGCGCAGCAGGTGTCAAAAAAAGGTGTGATCGTGACTCAAGTTGGTGACACTATTGGCCTGGTCTTTCCTGAAAGAATTGCCTTCCGTCATTGTTCGGCTAATCTTAACACTGGTTCCCTCCTTCTGCTTGATCATACTGCTCAGCTCATGCGTAAGCTTGAGACGATAGCTGTACAGGTATCTGGTTATACTGACTGTAAAGCCTCGTATGTACTGAATCGATCGTTATCTAAGCGACAGGCGGAAGTGTTTGCCGAATATTTATTTGAAAGAGGCCTGGATGCTCGTTTAGTGCATACGGTGGGTTATGCGACAGAAGACCCTGCTGTCACGACCAATGCTGAAGGAAATCGTAGAATTGAAATTTTGTTTCAGTATTTGCCATTGCTGAAGCAGTATTAGGGACTGTTGACGTCACTATAGTAGGTTTTGAGTACAGAAACCGGTGATGGATTTTCAAAGTTCCTTAAGTAGATTTTCTTATTAGAGGTGAGCCCATGGCCGATGAAGATGCGTTAGAACTGGTTAGGTTACGTAATAATTTTTATCGTGACAGCTACCGTCGTGTGTTAGCGGCATTATTGATTACACTTATTGCCAATGCTGTATTGGGTGTGACGGTCTTATATTTATGGAAAGACAAGCCAACGCCCACTTATTTTGCAACGACAAATGAAGGCAATATCATTCCGCTCAATCCATTAGACGCACCGGTAGTTACGGCTGCTATCTTGTTACAATGGGCGACAGTTGCTGCGATTTCGGCTAATACATATAACTTCGTCAATTACCGCAAGGAGTTGCAAGCTGCGTCAGAATATTTCACACCAAATGGATGGCGAGAATACCAAGATGCATTAAAGGCGTCTAGAAACCTAGAAACTGTGGTCACTAGAAAATTGACGGTAAGTGCTGTTGCGACTGGTGCGCCTGTAATATTGGATCAAGGTGTTGTGGGAGGTCGATACAAATGGAAAGTACAACTTCCCATCTTGTTGACTTATGAAAGTGTCAACACCAAGATCACACAACCCTCAGAGGTGACAATGTTGATTACTAGAGTTTCTACATTGGAGACACCTAAGGGCATTGCCATTGATGGTATCTATATGTCAGAGCAGCCAATTCGTTAGAGTTACCATTTACCAATGTGTCAGTTTTTTTATAAAGGAGAGAATTTATGAAAAAGTATATAAGATTGGTTATTTTATTAGCGTGTTCCAACAGCTTACCTGTTTTTGCTGCAGAGTCATTTGATACTCAAAAATCCACACAAAATGTGTTGCAAGATCAACCTAAAAGAAGTGAAAGTAGTATCGTTCAGCTTAATCAGTTGGACGCCCCTGTGTTGAGTAATGCCGCATTATTGCAATGGGCGAGTGATGCTGCCATTTTGGCGCATACTTATGACTTTGCAAATTACCGTGAGAAATTCCAAGCTGCATCAAAATATTTCACAGCAGAAGCTTGGCGGGAATATCAAGATGTGTTGAAAAAATCTAAGAATTTAGAGACAGTGGTCAACAAAAAATTAAAAGTAAGCGCCGTTGCAACTGCTGCTCCCGTCATACTAGACCAAGGTGCTGTTAGTGGGCGGTATAAATGGAAAGTACAGCTGCCGATTTTGATTACTTATGAGAGCGTTAACACTAAGATTACGCAACCTGCGGAAGCAACAATGTTAATTACCAGAGTTTCAGCATCAGAGGCACCTAAAGGTATCGTGGTTGAGAGCATATATATGTCAGAGCCGCCTACCCGTTAAAGGTAAGACACCATCCAAATTCAGGATAATGTTTAGGTCTTGAAGTTAACCCCTAGCCATGGAGTTTCCAAAAGGGAGAGAAGCGCATCCCTTTGGTGGATCAGGTTATACTCGATTTTGAAGGTATAGATTTAAGGGAATTTATGAAACAACATATAGGGCTAGTTGGATTATTAGTGTTTTTAAACACATCGTTTATTTTCGCTAATGGGGATAGCACAGATCCAGCTTCCGTTCCTCCTACAAGTCAAAAATCCACTCAAAATACGCTGCAGGAGCAGCTTCAGAAAATAGAATCTTCCGTTGGGCGGGGGCAGGATTTACCACCGCCGGTGGCTCAACCGGTAAACACTAATTCTCCTACCGCCTCTTCAGTTGCACCGCCTGTTGTGGCAGGTGCCCCAGCTGCTTCAGTTCCAATTCCTGCGCCAGCTGGAGTCGGAACGACTGATTCTTCCGGATCAAATGGCCAGCAACAACAGCCCTCAGAGATTGAAAATGAGGCTTTTTCGAATGTAACAAAGACACTCTTGCCACTGTCGACCTCTCAAATTGAGATGTTAAGAGGCCTCTATGACGACACGCAGCGAGCTGCTGCCGTGTTTCCTGGTACGCCTCCTAAGCCTATATCCACTTCTATTTCGGTTGATCTGTCCCCAGGAAAAACACCGCCTATCATTCGTTTGGGTGCTGGCTTTGTTACATCGCTTGTTTTTGTGGACTCAACAGGTGCTCCTTGGCCTATTGCCTCTTACAGCTTAGGTAACCCATCGGCTTTCAATATACAGTGGGATAGAGTAAGCAATATTTTATTGATGCAAGCCATTACTTCGCATCGCGTTGCTAATTTGGCAGTTATTCTCAAAGGTTTGAATACCCCGGTTATGATTAATTTGACACCTGGGCAGGCGGCAATGGATGCGCGGGTAGATTTACGTATTCCAGGACTTGGTCCAACAGCAAAAGTGTCTGCTTTTAGTCCAAGCTTACCAGGGACAGAAAGCCCCGTTTTGATGGCCTTGTTAGATGGCATACCACCACAAGGTGCTAAGGCCTTAAAAACAACAGGCTGTGAGAATTGTGCTTGGTTATTTAATGGTAAGCTCTATCTTAGGATGCAATACACATTATTATCACCAGGCTGGATCTCTACGCTTTCAAGTGCTGATGGTACAAATGTTTACGAATTGCAGCCAACACCATTAGTTTTGGCGAGCTATAACGGGAAAACTATTCAAGTGAGTGTCGAAGGATTTTAGAGACTGTTGGCGTCGCTAGGGTAAGGCGCAATTCGTCAGTCCCTGCTTATATTAAGGCAGGTTGGGATAAGTTTTTGAGCGCCTTAGCGCAGTATTTTGTCAGGGTTTGGATGCTAACTCTTATGGGTTATCCTCGTGAAAGCGAGATCAGCAGGGCAAAATGAAATTAATCTCCGGATGATGAGTATTGGGCACATAAAACCGGCGACACGCCCAGCATAGTAGGATTTTTAAGCCCCTAGCTAGATTCCTTAGCGGTTTTAAACCCTGGCCTTTAGGCCTGTATCTTCAAAGGCGAGTAGTATAATGTCGACAGAGAAACTCAAAAAAAGTAAATCGAGTAAATTCCGCTCCTTAGCTGTGTTCTTGGCTGTTGTTGTGCTTTTTGTAGGTCTTGGCCTAATGCTCTGGTCCATAAACAGAAAGAATATGGAAGGCCCTCATGGAACTGTACGCCTTCAGACAGCCCCTAATATCATGTCTCAGCCTGGTGCGTCGGAAGCATCAGAAGAATTTGCGCGGCTGCAGCGACAGCAGAATCTGGAAGCAGCGCGAAGGGCGGAAGCGCTTGGTACGTCAGCTGTTCCCACCATTACCAGCAAGGGGCATGTGGGAGAAGATATAATCCCAGAAGAAGACACCTCGGAGCAAAGAAAAGTAGCACCGAATCCAGAGGACTGTACGCCCGAAAAACTGCAACTTGCTAGAGAAGCAGGTGTAAGAGCCAGTGAGCTTGAATGCAAGGGTTGTACAATTGGAGAGATTCGTCAGGCAGGCTATACACTGGGGGAAATGGCCGAGTCGGGTTTTACCGCGCGCGAGTTGAGAGCAGCAGGTTACACAGCTGAAGCATTGAGAAATGCTGGCTTTTCTGCGGGCGCATTATCGATAGCTGGGTTTAGCTTAAATACGCTCAGGGATGTAGGTTATACGGCCGCGCAGCTTAAGGAAGCAGGCGTTGGCGCAGGTGACCTTATCCAGGCAGGCTATGATATTGGAGCGCTGGATCTTGCGGGTGTCAGCGCGCAAGATTTAAAAAAAGCAGGTGTTTCAGTAGAGGCATTGAAGACTGGAGGATATACAGCCGCAGAATTGAAAAATGCAGATTTTAATGCGTTAGATCTTAGTTCCGCAGGCTATTCGGTACCGGAGCTTGTGACAGCAGGCTATAGTAATCAAGCGCTTGCTCAAGCAAACATTTCGGCTGTGGATATTGCCAAAGCCAGAGAATTGGCAGGTGATTTGGGTAAGCCCCCTAAAAATTGCGATCCAGATACCTTAACTAAGGCAAGACTAGAAGGAGGGCTGGCAGGTGCGATCAAAGAGGCGTTGAACTGCCCTCCGGAGAATATGAAAAAAGCGGGCTATCCTGCCGTTGCGTTAAAAGATGCGGGGTATACACCTGCCGATCTTAAGTTAGCAAATTTTACCTCGGGTGATCTCGTTGCGGCTGGGTTAATGCCAGAAGAGCTTAAATCAGCAGGCTTTTCAGCGCTTGAACTGAGACAAGCAGGTGTAACATTAGGAGAATTGGCACAGGTGGGTTTCTTGCCTCATGACTTGTTTGGGGCTGGTTTTTCAGTGAGCGACATTAAAGATTTTAGTTCATTGCCGCCTGAGGCTTTTAAGAAAGATGGTGTGCCTGTAGGGCAACTTAAGCAGGCTGGTTATACAAATGGCGAATTGATCAGAGCTGGTTATGCCACGGAAGACGTTGTCGATGTCGCTCCAAAGACCACACCGGAG
>JAQSWO010000061.1 GCA_029266595.1 Gammaproteobacteria bacterium | reverse complement strand
AGTTGATTCAGAATAGTTTGTATATTTTCAGGGATGTCTATCTCAGCGTCATGGAATGTTTTTTCCATTGCAATTGCAATTGCAACAAATTGCAGAGGATCATGGTGGTTTTTTATTTTTTCTAACAATAGTGAGACTATTTCTCTCTCAGTTTTTTCATACCACAAAGGTTTTGAAGGGAGAGGAGCTTTTAGTATTTTGGATAATTTGTTTATCCAAGGCTCTTTATCTTCATATGAAAGTTCATGTAGTAATGACGTATCATCATATCTGTACTCCAGCCTCTTATGAGCTTTTACGTGCTCATAATGGAAAATACATTCTGACCAACTTTTTACTTTCAATAATTGCTTACAGATAAGCGGCATGGCTAAAATTGGGCGAGGATCAGCTCCATAATCTAAAAGGAGTTTTATCTTCTCTAACGCTTGGTTGGCATCATCTGCAACGTATAAGACAAGGGGAGTAGTCTGCGGCGGTTCAATATTTGCCCCAAGGACCAAGAGTTGTTTTATAGTTTCTAGATCATCATGCTGTATTGCCAGTCGTATTGCTATATAACCGTATGTATTTATCCACTCAGGATCAAACAAATCTATATTTTCCACAAACAGATCGATGATCTCGCGCCTACCCAACCCTTTTATATCAATGGCTTTATATAAGTCTCCGCCTGATAACAAATATTTTTCAGATTGTTTCTCTGCATTATCTTTCGCCTGAGCAAGTAGAACTTTGATTAGCGCAGCATCTTCAGTGAACAACGCCATTTTCAGGAGAGCAGCCCAATCATTATTGAGAGGCACTCCTGCACCCAATAGACGGGTTGCAGTGTCACGCAGTCTCTGACTGTAAGTCTGGATAGTTGTGTCATCTGTAATAACACGGAGATCACATAAGGTTTTAAATAATGAGGAGGATTCACTTTTGTTGCCAGGAAATAACTTCAAGAATCCTTTTAGTTGCAAGAATTGATTGTTTAATGGAAGGCGTTCCAGGGCAGAGTTTAGAAGAAGTTCACTGACTTCAGATAACATCTTATCCAAAGTTTCTGGTTTTATTAAGCCACACTGTTGTAAATACCTTATATCGTCAGCTGTTGGCTTATTTGGATCTTCATTCAGGAACAGCCAGCTGAGTAGCACTTTGCTATCTAAATGCTCTGTTTCTTCAACATGAGCGTCAGGCTTCAATAGAGAGAGCACTACTCTCCATGCTGTTGGATCGTTGGAAGCCTCTTCAATAGCAATCGATAATAAAGAACGGTCATCAGAATTCTTATGATTAGGGTTGATGCCTGAGGACTCTAAAAGAAATTTTATTGTAAACTCTTTTCTCGCTCTGATCGCCATGGTTAATGCTGCATTAGGATCGGCGCCCTTCTGTAAGAGTAAGCCTAGAATAACCAAATTTTCTGATCTCATGGCAGTAGATAATGCGAAATTGGGATTAACGCCATGTTCCAATAGAAAATTCATGACACGAGGGTTGTCTTCTTCGACCGCCGTATTGAAAGCCAATCCCAAATCATCAATGTATTGCAAGATAAAATGTGCAGTATTTTTCTTGTCTAGGTTAAGCGCAATATCTAGGGCGAGATAAGGATCAGCGGAGTGTTTAGATAGTTTTAAGAGTAATTCTAGCGTACCTAAATTGTCTGTACTAATGACAGTATCTAATGCGGAATTAGGGTTGGCACCTTTTTGTAAAAGAAGCTTTATGGCAGGAGGGTTATCTTCTCTAACGGCAGTATTTAATGCTGCATCAAGGTTAAGTTTTGGCAAGATAAATTCTATGGCATCAGCATTGTTTAGGCTGATAGCGATGCTGAATGCTAAGTAGAGTTTATCGCTACTATCTCCTACCAGAAATGCTAATGCTCTCAGATTATTTGCGCTGATTGCATGACGCAATACTCCATCAGGATAATGACCATCATCAGGTATAAATAATGCGAGCAGCTCAGTGTCTTCGGGCTTCATAGATGCTATACGACATGCCATTTCTCCTTGTATTTTTTCGAGAATAGGCTCTTTTTTACTTCTACAAAACGCCAAAAAATCACGCATGATTTTTAATAATTCTTCTTTTAGGAGTGGGGATTCTGCCCATAAGATAAGCAGGCCGTCTACTGCTTGAGAGATTTGATCGCTATTAGATTCTCCTCTTTGCATGTTTCCCAAAACACTGCGCAATGATGTTATATGTTTCTGTTGTCCAGGAACTAACATTCTTTCCAGGATGTGCAATGTTGAGAGAGAGGAAGTTTTTTTAGATTGCTCATATGCTTGCATGTGCTTGGCTCCGCTTAATTTTTATTAGATGGGAGAGAGTGTTTATTATGTTGGGTGTAATTGCTTCTATATTACCTGTAACCATTCAGCCTTAATTGCTAAGCATGTGAATATTTACGATTTTTCAAATGAAGTTCAGCAGAAAAATCTGTTACAGAGCATATTTGCCATACGTTACTTTAAATAAAATAAAAATTCTTTGCTAGACCAATCGACATTTAGCTTAAAAAATTTAAAATAAGCTCTCTTTAAAGGGTATGAAGATAAAATAATTTCTAAAAGAGATGAGTTTTTAGATACTTACCGAAAAATAATCAAAAATTTATTGTCAGGAAAATAAGGTGATGAGGGTGATTTGGGAAGAATAATAGAAGTTTTATAAATAGACTCTAGTGTAAAGAATAAAAATTTTAGGAGTGTAAAAATGATTACCAGTATGACGGCTTTTTCATGCCACGCCATTGAAGCTGAATGGGGAAGTGCAACATGGGAATTACGAACAGTTAATCACCGATATTTGGAAATGGATTTGAAGTTGCCAGAGGTATTGCGTGAGATAGAGGGAGAATTAAAAGAAATCGCTTCAAGTATATTGCGTAGAGGTAAAGTAAATGGCTATTTGCGGTATAACCCGCCCGCTGTAAGTTTGGCAGGTGGAATTGCTATTGATACAGGACTTTTGGCACAGCTTTCAAAGGCGGAAAAGGAAATTGAAGCGGTATGGAGTCCAGGTTTGTCGGGATTGTCTGCAATCGACTTAATGAAATGGCCAGGTGTTTTGCAAACCCGTGAGGTAGATAAAAATACGTTGCATACGTCTATCGTGTCATTGTTTAAAGATACCTTAAATGGCTTGGTTGCTATGCGTCAAAGAGAGGGAGAAGGCCTCTATTGCATCATAGAGAGTCGTCTTCAAGAGGTGTTATTGGTAGTGGATAAAATAAAAGCACGCTTGCCCGTTGTGATGGCGCAGCAACGAGAAAAAATATGTAAGCGTATCGATGACCTTGCCTTGTCTATTGAGCCTAAGCGATTGGAGGAGGAGTTGCTATTTTTGATTCAGAAAATGGATGTCTCAGAAGAGATTGATAGGCTGGTACTTCATGTACAAGAAGTGAGGCAGGCATTAGGAAGTGACCGCCCTGTTGGTAGGCAGTTGGATTTTTTAATGCAGGAGTTGAACCGTGAGGCGAATACATTGGGTTCGAAGTCAGCGGATACAGAAGTGACGCATGCGGCTATTCATCTAAAGGTGTTAATCGAACAGATGAGAGAGCAGGTGCAGAATATTGAATGAAGAGGGCAAAGTAAGATTAGGTAAGCTTTAATCTATTGGGCTAGAATCGCGTCGACTACATAAGATAGGTCTTCAAAAACAGGTGCTTTGTTCCAATTAGGGGAGCGTTGTAGCAAGCGACAGCCTTTTCCTGTTAGAACGAGCGCGGCTTTACAGCCTACAGCATGGGCGCAATCTATATCTCTTTCAGCATCTCCTACCATCAAGGCGTGACTAAAATCCGTTTGAAGTGCCTCGGCGACTTGGTGCATAAGGCCAGGCTTGGGCTTGCGGCAATCACAGTGATCGTCTGGATGGTGGGGGCAGTAGAAGATGCCGTCTAGGTGCCCGCCAATATTTGCGAGCATTTGTGTCATTTTCTGATGAATTTCCTCTAGTGCCCTTTCATCATAAAGGCCACGTGCGATACCAGATTGGTTGGTTATCACTACGACTTGATGGCCTGCTTGATTGAGTCTCGCGATTGCTTCTAGGCTACCGGGAATGGGGGTCCATTCGTCAGGCGTTTTAATGTATTCGTCGGAGTCTTCGTTAATGACGCCATCTCGGTCAAGTATGATGAGCATGTTTTTTACATTCGCTTGGCATGTTTTATGTAATAGGTCAGCCTCTAGACGGAAACGGGCATTTTTTGCCAATCTTGGGGCGAAAATCTGTCTCGAATACACTAAAAGTCAGAAAAGGTTACCCCATCATCTGTCCAACTTCTTGAGGTATACCCTGCTCCTCATTGGAAATCTGATAAGCTTTGTCCCAATCTATCATAACGCGATTACCCTTTAGAGCAGTGTCAATTACGCGCTTAATTTGAGTTCTATCTTCAATACGCCGGCCATCTTCTTGTAGTGGTATGTGCGATTCTAAATACAGACGACCAGCCAATATGCCTGCCTTATAAGGCTCGTTGATGATACGTACTGGCGTCCCAACTTTAACGGCATGGAACAATGGTTCTATATCTTCAGGATATAAGCGCAGGCAACCAGAGCTGCTTCTACGTCCGATTCCGCCTAGAGGTTCATTGGTGCCATGAATTAAATAGGTTGGTTTGGATAGGCGCAATGCGTAATCACCGAGTGGATTTTCTGGTCCTGGTGGAACAGATTCAGGCAGAATTATACCTTCCGCAGCACGCATTTTGCGCATAAATTCCGTTGCCCTCCAAATAGGCTTTTCTCTTTTCTCTATAATAGTAAAGCTTCCAGTGATGGTGCCCTCTCCTTCGCGACCAATACCAATAGGGTAGGTTCTGACTTCTTGGCGTCCAGCAGGATAGAAATAGGCGCGCATCTCAGCAAGATTTACGACGAGACCCTGCCGAGGCACGTCTGGCAGAATATACTGGGTGGGAATAACCAGCACAGTACCAGGCTCTGGATCATCTGGGTCAACGCCCGGATTGGCTTCTAGTAACTCTACGTAACCAAGATCATAATCTCTGGCGATCTGTGGAAAATTGGTGCCAGGTGGAACTGTCATGGTCTTAACTTGACCAATCACATTCCCACTTTGGGGAAGGGGGTAAGTTTTGGCTCCTGCAATCGCGCAAAAAAGGAGACCTGCAATCGCAATTGCCGTTGTTAAAACTCTGTTTTTCATTGAATTCACTTGCATGTTTATACTCCCAAAAAGAGGTCTTCTGTTTGTTTTGATTTGCTCATAACAGATCATGCCATTAGATTTGGCATAAAATAGTCAGAGTTTAGCCGAGGTTAGTGCAAAAAATATGGGGTCATGACGTAAGAAGTCCTTTGCTTAGAATGATAATATGGGGATCATGACTGTTCATACTAGAGCTGGTCTACTAGGAAAGAATTTCTATTGGCGTCCCCACATCAATCAGATGCCATATCTCGTCCATTTCTTTATTGGTAACAGCAATGCAGCCTTGCGTCCAGTTGAAACGCTGTCTAGCTTTTGTTGATGCTTCCTTACCATTGGGTTGTCCGTGGATCATGATATCCCCGCCTGGATTGAAACCCAAAGCTGTTGCTTTTGCAATGTCGTAGGCATTGGGATATGACACCCTGATGGACTTATAAAACTTACTTTTTGAATTTTTGAAATCTAGTAGATATTCGCCTTCTGGTGTCCGGCCATCACCTTCTCTTTCTTTGTGTCCGACTGGGTCTGTACCAAAGGCCACATTGTAAGTCTTCAAGGGCTTGCCCTTCTTCATCACGTATAATTTGGACTCTGACTTGTTAACCACCACTTTGTCTGCTTTCTTTGTCATACATGATACGCAGGATATTGTAATAATTAGAATAAAAAAAATGGACCACAACCTATTCATAGTACTAACTTTCTCCCATCAAAGAGATCTCAGCAGGCGCATGTTCCAAAGGCGCTTTCCAGTGATTTCTGAGGAAATTATCATCAACGATCCTGTCCAGTGATCGCTTAAAGTATTTGCCTTCTGATGAAACAGCAATAGTGCCATCCGGCAAAATCAGTTCTGCCGCCCCTTCAAAGATTAGGCGGCTATCTTTTACAATGCGTCCAATTGCTTTGAGTTCTATATCTAGGGGAACAATTTTTTTATAGCGTGTTTTTAATTCTGCTGTTAGACCGAGGATATATTCGCCATAGTGCGCCATGATGGCTCTTGCCATTACTTCATCGAGTATAGCTGCAGACACTCCGCCATGTAGGATATCTGGATAACCTTGTAGGATTTCTCTAGGACGAAATACAGCGATGACTTCCTTCTTCTCTGTCTCGTAAAATCTTGCGCGTAACCCGGATTTGTTATCTGTCCCACAAACTAAACAGTTTTTGGAAACAAACTGACTTCTTGTAATTTTGTGATTCATGATATTGTCATCCCTATCTGTTATTCAGTAATTCGTAGAGTTATGAAAATGCTGTCTTTATCCATCCTGGAACATTTAGTGCTTCTAGGATGAATTCGACAGATAATGCCACGAGTATCATTCCCATGACCCGAATTAAAACGGCTGCACCATTCTTCCCTATAACCCTCAAAATAAATGTTGCACCTAGCATGCACACAAATGTCAGCGCTAAAATACCTAACATAACCAGGCTAGTACTGATCTGCGTTGTGATAGGGTAAGTGCTATTATCAGTCAACATGATAGCCGCCATAATGCCACCAGGACCTGCTATAGTGGGCACTGCTAACGGAAAGATAGCCATATCTTCATGCGATTTAGACGCAGTTGATGCGAATTCTGCCTCAATGATACCAAAAATCATTTGAAGACCAAATAACAATAAGATAATTCCACCAGCCACTTGCAAAGAGGCTAAGCTGATTCCCAAAATAGTCAGTAAAGTCTGACCAATAATCACAGATGCCATCAAAATAGCGGCCGAATAGACGATGGACTTAACGGCTATTTTTTGACGCGCAGCATGGGAAAGGTTTGATGTGAGCGTGGCAAAAACTAATACGGCGCCAATTGGATCAATAGTAACAAAGAACATTACGCCGTCACGAATAATTTTTTCTAGCATAGGCATAGATCCTAAAAGCAAGGAATAAGTCACTCCCTACTAAGTGGCACAAATGGCCAGAGTTCGACCGTCTTTGCAAGGAGCGCAGCGACGCGGCAATCTAGCGCAGCATACACGCAGTATGTGAGCATTTTGAAAGAGCTTTTGAATGAAATACATCTCCGTATTTCACCCTTCTGGTGCTTTGCATCTAACTCTGCCATGCCAGTTTTTGCTTCAAAACCGACAAAAGATGCTCGTTTTCATCTAGGGGCTGAATTGTTACAAATTAAAGCGTAAGTCAGATATCAATTGTGCAATTTTGCGCAGTATATACTCACGTCTCACCAAAATACATAATGAAGATCTACGGCTTATCTTTCATGCAGTGCTTTTTCCTTTGCCTTCATAATAGGTTTCATCAGATAACTCAAGACAGATTTTCTACCAGTTAGCACATCTACCGTGGCAACCATGCCGGGGATGATGTATAGGGGTTTTGCTTTTGTTCCAAGATAGTTCTTCTTCGTGCGTACGTCTACAATATAAAAGTTTTTGCGCTCCTCATCTTGTACGCTATCAGCGCTGATTTTTTCAACGCGACCCTCTAACCCACCATAAATTGAATAATCATACGCCGATATTTTAACCGTTGCTGATTGCCCAACAGTGAGAAATCCTATGTCTTTTGGCTTGATCTTCGCTTCAACCAATAAGGTGTCCTCTAAAGGAACAATTTCAATCAAATCCATCCCAGGCTGTGAAACACCGCCAATAGTAGTGATATTGATTTTATTAACAATTCCTTTGACCGGAGAACGTATAGTGGTTCGACTCAATCTATCTTTGTAGTCCTCTAGACTTGCGTTAACGCCTAGTAAATCTGCCTTCGCAGTATTCAAATCTTGAAGCACGTCGCTTTGGAAACTATCTATTTGCTCTTGTGCTGCTGAGACTTGACGTTCTAGGCGCAGTACTTCTACTTCTGACGCCGCGCCCTTTTTAACTAGCGGCTTAGTGAGTTCGTATTCTTTTTTATTGGATTGATAAGCTTCCTCTAGGTGTTTCTGTTCACGTTCTTGTGATAGATAGAGTGCTTTTTCATGTGCAACTAAACTAGGCGCTCCTTTTTGTATTACCTCGGATACAAGAAAGGGCTTATTTTCGATCACAGCTAATAATCGTGCGATCTTCACTTCTAATGCATAGGCTTTTAGTTTAGTGGCTTCATAGCTAGCGCCAAATTGAACGTCATTTAATTGGATCAGCACTTGGTTTTTCTGAACAATTTGCCCTTCTCGCACGAATATTTTTTCGACAATTCCGCCTTCTAGATTTTGTATGATTTGTATTTGACTGGCAGGGATAACCTTGCCTTCACCTGTTGTGACTTCATCTATAATGGAGTATTTAGCCCAAATAAATGCCACCACAAGAAAAACAACAGTCGTCCATAAGATGGCATGTGCTGCAACATTGGCGCCTTGTGTATGCCTAGGATGTGTGTCCGCCATAAATCGATTTGCAGGATCTGTTTTCTCCTCCAAATACGCTACAAGTTTTAATATGGCATCCGAGACTTTGTTTTTCACTTTAATTCTTAATGCAGGATCTAAAATTTTATCTTTCACTTTTTCTATTACGCGCAAACAAGCTGATAAGATTGGAATGAATTTCATCAAGATGCGCTCCAGTTTGCTGATACACGTATCTCGCCTTTGGAAAGGGCCTCTATCACACTGGCTTTGGGCCCATCTGCCACCAGATGTCCATTTTCTATGATCACTAAGCGATCAACCAGCACGAGCATAGAGGGTTTATGGGTGGTGAGAATCAGTGTTTTGTCTTGAATATAAGGGGTGAGTGCAGTAATCAGCTGTTTTTCTGTCATCTCGTCCATATTATTAGTGGGTTCATCCATTAACAGAATTTTGGGATTCAGTAAGACAGCTCGCGCAATTGCAATGGATTGCCTTTGACCACCAGATAGGCAAGCACCGCGCTCACCTACTTGCAGATCATAGCCTTGTGGTTTTAGTTTAACGAAACGGTCTACTCCGGCTATTTTTGCTGCGGATAAAATCTCATCACCTTCTACGTGAGGTACGCCAAACGCGATGTTGTCTCTAATGCTGCCATAGAACAACACAACATCCTGGGGGACATAGCCCATATTACGGCGTAAATCGGCGGGATCAATTTGGTGTAAGTCAGTGCCATCAATTAAAACCATGCCAGATTTTGGTTCGTAAAACCCTTGTAGCAATTTTGCTAAGGTCGTTTTACCAGATCCAATCCGACCTAGTATTCCTACTTTTTCACCTGGTTTGATGGTCAATGAGAAATTAGTGAGTGCGTCTACTTGCTGTCCAGGATATCGAAAACTGACCTCTCGGAATTGTATGGCACCTTCAATATGCGGACGATGCAAGTAGCTTTTTCCGTCTGGTCGCTCGACGGGGAGATCCATCACTTTGTTTAGTGACGCTAATGAGTGCATGGACTGGTGGTATCGCATCAGCAAGCTTGCAACTTGGGACATGGGCGCCAAACCTCTGCCGGCTAGAATGGTACAAGCAATCAGTCCGCCTACAGTTAAGTCACCTGCAGCAATTTTATAAACACCGCAAATGACAACGATCACGCTTGTTATTTGTTGGGCAAAAATAGAAAAATTGATACTTGAATTGGAGATCAAGCGCAGCTTAATAGAGGCACGGGCAGCTAAACCAACCACCGTCTCCCATTTGCGTTGAATAACACCTTCCGCACTGCCGCTTTTTACGGTTTCACTCGCACCTAAGGTTTCGATTAGCGTCGCCTGCTTCTCGGCGGAATGCCGATAGGAATCTTCA
>JAQSWO010000060.1 GCA_029266595.1 Gammaproteobacteria bacterium | reverse complement strand
AAACGCTCCTGAGCAACCGCAAATATACCCGTTCAACTTGAAAATACAGATTTTTTAAGTCTGAAAATATTCTTTCGACCCATCATTTAAGGTGACATCCCATTCCTGCATTTCTTGGTGCAAAGCAGCATCTGCTTCCACGGCGGCAGCACATTTGTATAAAGCACGTTCCTGCGTCAACACTTCTTCTTCAAGTAAGTGCACAACCGTCTTACTGCGTTGTTTATCTGAAATAGCACCACGTACCCGAGCAGCAAACTTCTCTAGCACTGAAATAAGAAACTTTCCCATGACATCACCCCTTAATATATTGGATATAAAATATTTTAGATGGGACCTATTTAAGAAATCTACAAAGACTAATTAACTTCCGCCAAACTTCCCTTTTTCTCCAGCCAATCTTTTCTGTCTGAAGCCCGTTTCTTAGCTAATAACATATCCAACATGTTTTGGGTTTCTCCTTCACTGGGGAGCAATTGCACCAAACGCCGTGTATCAGGCAGCATGGTCGTTTCTCTCAATTGAGAGGGATTCATCTCACCCAAGCCTTTAAAGCGTTGGATATGGACTGTCCCTTTTTTCTTCTCGGCCTTAATTTGATCAAGGATACCCTGTTTCTCTCCATCGTCCAATGCGTAGAAGACCTCCTTACCAATATCAATGCGGTAAAGGGGAGGCATGGCAACATACAAATGCCCTGCTTTAACCAAGGCAGGGAAGTGTTTGAAAAACAAAGCGGATAGTAGTGTTGCGATATGCAAACCATCTGAGTCAGCGTCTGCCAGAATGCAGATCTTTCCATAGCGTAATTCATTCAGATTATCGACGCCAGGATCAACGCCTATGGCAACCGCAATGTCATGAATTTCTTGAGAGGCAAGCACGCGTGAAGAATCAACTTCCCAAGTGTTAAGTATTTTTCCACGCAGAGGCATTACAGCTTGGAATTCTCTATCACGGGCTTGTTTCGCAGAGCCACCGGCAGAGTCTCCTTCGACCAGAAAGAGTTCGGAATATTTGGGATCTTGTGTGGTGCAATCAGTGAGCTTTCCAGGCAATGCAGGTCCGGTGGCAATCTTTTTTCGCACGACATTTTTACTGGCCTTGCTTCGACGTTGTGCATTTTGAATAGCCATTTCCACCAGTTTCTGCCCTTCAGAAACATGTTGATTTAACCAGAGACTGAAAGTGTCCTTGACGATGCCAGAAACAAATACCGCACATTGGCGAGAGGTCAATTTTTCTTTAGTCTGCCCCGAGAATTGTGCGTCTTTAAGTTTGACAGATAATACGTAGCAGCATTGTTCCCAAATGTCATCGCTGATTAGTTTAATGCCACGGGGCAGCAGCTTGTGTATGTCACAAAATTCTCGTAAAGCCTCTAGCAAGCCTGTGCGAAAACCATTGACGTGCGTACCCCCTTGAGGGGTAGGAATGAGGTTGACATAGCTTTCAGCAATGGATGCCCCACCTTCTGGAACCCAACAAATAGACCAGCTGGCGGTTTCTGTATCGCCAGAAAAATCACCTGAAAAGGGCTCTTCAGGCAAAGTCAACGCATCAGCAACAGCTTCGGATAGATAGGCTTTTAGACCGTCTTCATATTGCCACGATTCTGTTTCACCGGTTTCCTCAATAAGGAAAGTGACGAGCAAGCCGGGACACAATACTGCTTTAGCCTTAAGTAGATATTTTAAGGAGGAGGCTGCAAATTTGGGAGAATCAAAGTATTTGGCTTCAGGCCAGAAGTGGACACTAGTGCCTGTATCTCGCTTAGCGCAAGTACCAATCACCTCGAGTGCTGAAACGGGTTCCCCTTGCTTAAACTGCATTTGGTGTATCTTGCCTCCACGCTTAACGGTGACTATAAGCGATGTAGATAAGGCGTTGACGACTGAAATACCTACACCGTGTAATCCGCCGGAGAAGGTATAGTTTTTAGCCGAAAATTTCGCACCCGCATGTAGACGAGTGAGGATCAGTTCAACGCCAGATAATTTTTCTTCAGGATGAATATCAACAGGCATACCTCTACCGTTATCAATGACTTCGAGAGAACCATCTTTGTACAGCGTGACTTCTAATTTGCTTGCATGGCCTGCTACAGCTTCATCGACACTGTTGTCTATGGCTTCCATACCTAAATGGTTGGGATTACGCGTATCTGTATACATGCCTGGACGAACACGAACAGGATCCAGCCCGCGTAGCACTTCAATCGCATCAGCTGAGTATGCATTCTTTAATTCATTAGTCATTTCATATATCCTTCGCGACACTTGTGGGTGGGAGAGTTTGCCTTGTTTCTCTATCTGTGGTCAGGCAACTCGAATTCTAATCATTCACCACGTTGTTTCTGTTTGATAATTTTCCGCCATCATAAGTTAGTGGTTGGGCTCAGCGATAGAAAAACACGCTGTAGTAAATTTGTCTGAAACAGATTTGAGCGTTTGAATATTTTTATCAAACGTCTAAGTGAAAACCAAGAATGATTTTCACTGATCATCATGTAGCCCAGCCACGCGTCCATGCGATCAATGGTTTTTCTTACCGCTGAGTTCAGTGTCAACAAGCATTGGCTAAAGTGTGGGCAAGGGGCTGGTTACCTTAAACTTTCTTATATGAGGAAATAACAATGAGCCAAGTACAAAGTGTTGGTGATAGCGATTTTGAGGTTGAAGTGCTTAAGTCTTCAACACCAGTGTTAGTTGATTTTTGGGCAGAGTGGTGTGGCCCTTGTAAAATGATCGCCCCTGTTTTGGACGAAGTCGCAAAAGCATATGCTGGTCGTATCAAAATTGTAAAGGTGAATGTGGATGATCATACAGAGACTCCAGCAAAATATTCCATTAGAGGGATACCGACATTGCTTTTGTTCAAGGATGGCGATCTCGTTGCAACTAAGGTTGGCTCTTTAACTAAGGTGCAATTGACAGAGTTTTTGGACGGACATCTTTAATTTTTGAGAGGCAGGCCAGTCTTTTGTCCTTACCAGCTGATCTATTGCTCTATTCGTGGGGATGAATCAGCTTGCGAGAAGCTTGTGTTGAGACAATTGTAAGGATCCGTCATCCTTCGCTACGTTCAGAGGATGACGGCCATTAGTAACAGGTCAGCCCCTAGATAAAAATGGCCATCTTTTGCCTATTTTGGCAGGGAGGTGATCTATCATGGCCAGTCATTATGGGCCTGCCGCACAAAACCCTTGACAATCTTCGCATACGCTGGAACACTTCCGCCCGTTGTGTAGTTAAGATTATTTGAACCTCTCAGAGCGCCTAATCCTATCAGATCCAAACTTCCCATTAACATCTATCCTTAATCCGTGTTTTCCTATGTTTGCAGTTCGATTATTGTCTATCGCTGCTTGTTCGGCCACTTGATACTTGTTAGGGTCAAAAGGGACGCTATGCATCACATCCTACCTATTTTTTCATCCCATCACTTAAACTGGAAAAAAGTAAAGCCCTATGAATTTATCTGAATTAAAGAAAAAATCCCCTACTGACCTGGTTGGCATAGCCAGAGAAATGGGTTTAGACAATGTGGGCAGAAATCGCACACAAGAAATTATATTTGCACTACTCAAAGCACATGCGCATAGAGGCTCTGATATCTACGGCGATGGGGTGTTGGAAATTTTGCCCGATGGATTTGGTTTTTTGCGCTCAAATGAAAGTTCTTATTTAGCGGGACCAGACGATATCTATGTTTCTCCTAGCCAGATTCGTCGCTTCAATCTTCAAACTGGTGACACTGTCGACGGCAAGATCCGTCCTCCTAAAGAAGGCGAACGTTATTTTGCATTGTTACAAGTAGGCAATATCAATTTTGATAAACCTGAACAGTCAAAGAATAAAATTCTATTTGAGAATCTCACGCCACTTTTCCCCAACGTACGATTAAAAATGGAGCGGGGGAATGGTAGTTCTGAGGATATTACCTCCCGAATCATAGATTTAGCGGCGCCTATCGGCAAAGGCCAACGCGGACTGATTGTATCTCCACCAAAAGCGGGCAAGACAATGATGCTGCAAAATATCGCTGCCTCTATTGCCAGCAATCACCCTGAAAGCTATTTGATGGTGCTATTGATTGACGAACGTCCTGAAGAAGTCACCGAAATGCAACGTTCAGTACAAGGAGAAGTAATCGCGAGTACATTTGATGAGCCAGCCACACGTCACGTACAAGTCGCTGAAATGGTGATAGAAAAAGCTAAGCGTTTAGTTGAGCATAAACGAGATGTCATTATTTTGCTGGATTCCATCACACGCTTGGCGCGCGCTTATAACACTGTCATCCCTGCATCAGGAAAAATCCTGACGGGTGGTGTCGATGCTAATGCACTGCATAGACCCAAACGATTTTTTGGTGCAGCTAGAAATATTGAGGGCGGTGGCAGTTTAACTATCATTGCAACAGCATTGGTAGAAACAGGCTCTAAGATGGATGATGTTATCTATGAGGAATTTAAAGGCACGGGCAATATGGAGATCCATCTAGATAGACGCATTGCCGAAAAACGTGTGTTCCCTTCGATTAACATCAATCGTTCAGGAACACGTCGTGAGGAGTTAATTACCAGGCCAGATGAGCTGCAAAAAATGTGGATACTTAGAAAGATCTTGCACCCAATGGATGAGCTGGCTTCGATTGAATTCCTCATCGATAGATTGAAGGTAACCAAAACTAACGACGAATTTTTTGAGGCAATGAAGCGTTGAGATATAGGGACCTCCGTGACTTCATTGTACAACTTGAGGCGGAGAAAGCGCTCAAACGAATTTCTGTGGTCGTCGACCCTCATCTTGAAGTCACTGAAATCTGCCAAAGAGTCTTACACCAAAATGGCCCTGCAATTTTATTTGAACGTCCTGCGGGGCACCAAATGCCACTACTTGCTAATTTATTTGGTACGCCTGAGCGCGTTGCCATGGGAATGGGTAAGAAAGATCTGAATGATCTGCGCGAGCTAGGTAAATTATTGGCATTTCTATCCTCTCCTGAACCTCCTGAAAGTCTTGCAGACGCTTATAAAAAACTCCCCATTTTCAGAAAAATATTCAACCTCAAACCCAAGCTACTATCGTCAGCTGTTTGCCAAGAAGTAGTACTCACAGGCGACGAAGTTGATCTGAGTCGACTCCCTATACAAACGTGCTGGCCTAAAGACGCTGCACCACTAATTACTTGGGGGCTGACAGTCACTAAAGGCCCACACCAAAAACGTCAGAATTTGGGGATTTATAGGCAGCAGGTGATTGCTAAAAACAAGACGATTATGCGTTGGCTGGCACATCGCGGTGGCGCGTTGGATTATCTTGAATTTCAGCGCAAGCATCCTGGCCAACCCTTCCCAGTAGCAGTTGTACTGGGCTGTGACCCTGCAACGATATTAGCAGCGGTAACTCCCATTCCTGATACCCTATCTGAATACGCTTTTGCTGGTTTATTACGCGGCTATAAAACAGAACTGGTACGGTGCCTCACCCATGACCTAAATGTGCCTGCAAGTGCTGAAATTGTGTTGGAAGGATATATTTATCCTGATGAAACTGCGCTTGAAGGACCTTTCGGTGATCATACAGGCTACTATAACGAGACAGAAACCTTCCCCGTCTTCACCATCGAAAAAATCACACATCGCGAAAATCCTATCTATCACAGCACGTATACAGGACGGCCGCCTGATGAGCCGGCTATTCTGGGATTAGCGCTGAATGAATTATTTATCCCCTTGCTGCAAAAGCAATTTCCTGAAATCGTTGATTTTTATTTGCCGCCAGAAGGTTGCTCTTATCGAGTTGCTGTTGTGAGTATGAAGAAGCGATATGCTGGTCATGCAAAGCGCGTAATGATGGGGGTATGGTCGTTTTTAAGGCAGTTTATGTATACCAAGTTTGTGATTGTCGTAGATGATGATATTAATGTGCGGAACTGGAAAGATGTGATCTGGGCACTCAGTACCAGACTGGAACCAGGACGTGATATGACCATCATAGATAACACGCCCATAGACTACTTAGACTTCGCGTCAACGCGTTCGGGCATTGGATCTAAGGTAGGATTTGATGCAACCAATAAATGGCCCGCAGAAACAGACAGACGATGGGGAGAGGTTATCCAGATGGATGACGCTGTTAAGAAAAAAATAGATGATATGTGGCATATGCTGGGACTGGGATGATTAGCGACCGGCTGCATCAGCCGTAGGTTCGCGAAGATAGATCCTATTAATAGCTATTTCTTGATTGGTAGCGTGATGTCAGTTGAGTTTAAAACAATTCATGTATACTCCGCGCACTATTTTTTATCAAAACAACGTTCACCGAGTGCTCGAGCCCAACCACTGAACTTGTATACCGATTGCCTTTACAGATATCGGTATAATCTAGTTCGTCAAAAAGGTAAAGGCCGCGCGCTCCCTTATTAAAAACGTGTTTCGGGGGCAGGTTCTTTAGAACCCCATCGCTAGAACCCATTTCAAGCGGCTGAATCAACAATCTTGAAGTGGGATGGGCATATAAAATCATGGAGAAAAAAGTATGAGTCTAACAAAAATGCTATTTCGAACTAAGCCGATCAGTCCCTCATTAAAAGATGTGAATTTAAAGAGGTGTCTCACTGGCTTCGATCTAGCCATGTTGGGTGTGGGTGCTATTATCGGTGCTGGCATCTTTGTGTTAACAGGTGTGGTTGCAGCCACTCAAGCAGGTCCTGCTATCATCTTCTCTTATGTCGTTGCGGGTTGCGCTTGTGCTTTCAGCGCGTTTGCTTATGCAGAACTTGCGTCCAGTATTGGTGGTTGTGGAAGTGCTTATGGATATTCTTTTGCAGGCCTAGGTGAATTAATCGCTTGGATTATTGGTTGGGATTTGTTATTGGAATATTCATTGGTAGCCTCTACAGTGGCCATTGGTTGGTCGGGTTATGTCAATAACGCATTAACTGCTATGGGCCTCCCTCTACCTGAGTCGCTTACCGTAAATCCTTTTGAAGGTGGGATAGTCGATTTACCGGCTGTTTTAATCGTCGCATTTATCTCCATCTTATTAATTATTGGTGTAAAAGAAAGTGTAAAAGTGAATAGAATACTGGTTTTCGTCAAATTGACTGCCATTGCGATATTTATCGGTATCGCTATTTTTCACTTTAATCCAGCACAAAATTGGCGTCCATTTTTACCCTTTGGCTGGGAAGGTGTCATGGGCGGAGCAGCCATTATGTTTTTTGCCTATATTGGTTTTGATGCTGTGTCGACTGCAGCTGAAGAGGCCGTTAACCCACAAAGAGATTTGCCTAAAGGCATTATTTATTCCCTCGTGATATGCACATTACTGTATATGGTTGTTGCCGGATTATTGACAGGAATCATGCCTTATACACAACTCAATGTCTCTTCTCCTATTGCATATAGCTTGTTGACCTTGGGATATAAATTCGGCGGCGCAGTCGTGTCCATCGGTGCAATTTTTGGTTTAACCACGGTGGTATTAGTGTTCTGCTACGGTTTGACGCGTATCTTTCTGGCGATGTCACGAGATGGATTGTTGCCGCCTGTGCTTGCTCAGGTCAATAAGAAGAGACAAACGCCTGTGCGTATCATTGTATTTTCAGGTGTGGTTATTGCAATAATTGCTGGGTTCACCCCTATTAATGAGGTGGCTAGTTTGGCAAATATTGGGACGTTGGCTGCTTTTACGGTGGTTTGTTTGGGTGTGATTATTCTACGTTATACCAAGCCTGATATGCCTCGGCCTTTTAAAACACCTTTTAGTCCCCTGATTCCAATTTTGGGCGTTTTGTTTTGCTTGTATCTGATGTCTAACCTTTCGGCCTTAGCTTGGCAGGCATTTGCAATTTGGACCATTGTCGGACTCATCATTTATTTTAGTTATGGTCGGCATAACAGTATTTTAGCTAAGAAAAATACGTAGTTTTGAATTTTTAGTTCCCGTTCTCGTATGCTTTATATGAGAACGGAACCTTCTTTAATTATCTTCTGTATTATTTCTTCAACGATTCACTCTCTTATGCTGTAATCGTCCTCAAAATTTAATCCTTTTAGCAATTGCCGCGTCGCTATCGCTCCTCACAAAGACGCTGTCAGCTTACGAAGTGCAAAGGTCTTTCTTGGATCAACTATGTTAGGCCACGCTCCAACTGAATTTGGTATAAATGGTCAAAGTCTAACCGTTTTTGCAAGGAGCGGTAGCGACGTGGCAATCTAATCTAGGAAATCAGCACCGCTTCTGATTTGTTCGATTTTTTACCTCCGAACTATAAAAATCTGGAGTGCTTCGCAAAAATCGCTGGCAAAGACAAGTAGAGCGTATTCCAGACAGATTTTCGCTTCAAGATCGCCAAAAGCAGCCCGTCATACAGAACATCAGTATGTCGTACCAATGCTAAAATTCTTGCTAGAAAAATGTAACATTGATCCTCTACGTACGAGCAGAGGCGAAAAAATTACCCCCCCAAACACTTCACAATATTTCGTCAAAATATCGATTTTTTTGATCAAAAACGAATATACAAGAATACTTCGTTCATATTTCTTTAAGAATACTATGGTAGTTTGCGCCTGTTGAAACCATTTAGCAGATTTATATTTTAAAAATAAAATGGAGTATAACTATCTATGTATGAAGACAATAAACAGAAAATAATAGCGGAATTAAAAAAATTAAAAGATGGTTTAGGTCGTTGGAAGTTTGCCGAGAGAGGTAAATTAGATGGCTTAATTGAAAAGATTTCTAGAGCTAACTTCTATGATGTTGGAAATTTAGCGTCATTTTATGCATCTTCGGATGAAATTTTAAAAGACATGGACTCAGAGGTTTGTGAAGAGGTACTTAAAATCCTGGATTCCTGTTTTAAAATACATCTAGGGCAAAAATCGCTTAAAGAATGCACTGATATTGCAGGTCTCATAAAACTTCCTAGATTTGAAAATATACAACCTAGGCTACACCAATTAGTAGAAGAGCGTATAACGGAACATAGGTTAATTGCTAATTTGATTAAACGTTTTGAGAAAGTCGGCGAAGCCGTCTTTTCTAAAATGAGCGCTATAAGAGAAGGACAATCCCTCTTCTTGCAAGATATGGAAGAGAAGAAAAAGTTATCAGCTGCTTCTAAAGAAGCTTTACAGGCATTAATGAAAAAATTACCAGAGTCTATTACCTCTTCTAAGCAAAAAATTGATGTTGAAATGACTACCATGAAATCTGCCCGAAAAGATGAGATGGTAGAAACAGAGGAGCACTACCTTAATGACCAGGGAATGCCCCAGCCTTATAAATATAAACGATTGGAACGGGTTGAAGATCATGAGACAAGAGCAAAGGCTGGAGAGGAATTAGCTGGACTGTTCGAGCAAGAAGTGGCGTTAAGCGATGCTCAGCGAGCCAAGGTTGGAGCACTTAAAGATAAGATAAAATCATTAGTAAAAGAAAAGCATTCAACATCAGTTCAACCAACGCCAGCAGAATATTGGAGTCCAAATGATGCTTACCGGACCGTTCATAAAACGGAGACAGTACCAGACTATGAAGCACAGACAAAACTTTGGGCTGAAATAGCTGGTATATATCAACCACTGTTCGATAAGAAAGTAGCACAGGCGACGGAAGAAATGCGCGCTACGCCTGATTATAAGGCGGAAGAACAGCGGTTGCTGGATAGCATAAAAGATTCAACGCTTAAGCCTCATGAGGAGCAGAAGGAGAAAAAACTTCTAACAGAAATGGACATCATAGCTGATATGGACAAGCGTGTAGTAGGAACTCTAGGTACGCTAAGTTCCATGCAACAAGGCAGCCCCACTTACAACGAAGTACTTATAAAAAAACTAGACCTAGAATGTCGTTCAATGGAGGCGAATTTAAATATTTTTAATAGTTTGTCACCAAGCCCTCGGGAAGAAAAAGCAGGCGGTGAATTTGCAAATATACTAAGTTCACAACCAAGGTCAGAATCAGTGTCATCATCATCTTCGATGGTTAAACCAGTAGCAAAT
>JAQSWO010000059.1 GCA_029266595.1 Gammaproteobacteria bacterium | reverse complement strand
AGGAATAGATAGCCGATGAAGATGATTAAACAGATGGTTGCAAAAACACTTGCGCGCCTGAATAGAGATTTGGCGAGGTGGTGAGGGATTTCGCTAAGTGCGGTCACTGCAGGTTTGGGGGGGTAGAAAAAAAATCGTATTGATGCAAGAAAAACAATATAAAGCAGGAGTCCGTAGCTGGAGAGTGTTAAATAGGTGTGCTCTTTGATCCCATAGTTGAGCATTGACATACAAATTGCAAATGTGGTGATAGGGGCAAATAGAACAATATATTTGCGCGATACAGAGAAGAATGCTTGTTTTATTTGGTAAGAATAACGGGTTTCAGTTTTTTCGCCCATGTATTGCAGGAGTAAATGTTTTAGCCAGAAACCAATGGTAATAGAAAACACAAGCATTAGTGACAGCATGATGATTTTTGCGCTATCAAAAAGCGCAATGCCGCTATTTGTGACGAAGTTTTGTTTATTAAAGGCTTGAGGAAGTGTTTGAATGCTGTTGTATAACGCGGCAAAATTTTGGGGGACAGCTGCTTCAGAATAGAGTAATTCGTTTTTAAGTAATTTCTGTAAATTTATTGAAAGATCTGCAGTGATTTCATCAGCGCGTATGATAAACAATCTGCATTTTGCAGCTTCGTCTTTAAGCCCTTGTTGTTTTTGTTCGATATATTGTTGGTCAGCAAGAGATATATCAGCTTGTGGTTCAGTTTGTGTAGTAGGGGGACTGATCTTGGAAAGTTTTCCCAATCCTTCATTACTGTCATCTATGCATTGCTTGGCCCTGAGTTTTAAATTGTTAATGGTGGAAATAAGTTGTTGTAGCGCGCCAGTGTTTGCCTCTTCTAGAAGCTTGGTCTCATTTATTCTGTCGAGTGTCTGATTGGCTGCATCTGGATCAAAGGGTTGGTCTTGTGTAAGGTTGCTGGCTAGATTGTTATTTTTAAGGGTAGGGGTGCTGTTGGCAGCATAGCTTGGGAAAGAAAGGAAGAGGAAAAGAAGTATTAGGATAGGTAATCTAAAAAGCATAGGATATGACCCTTAAGTAAAATGCAGGTAACAGGTCAGCTCCATTGCCATTAAGTTAAGGAGTATCGCGGTAAGAGATCAGACTCTATGTTGAGGCCGTATTTTGCCGATCTTAGAGCGGAAATCTGCTCGCAAAGACGGTCGGTCGGACTCTGACCATTTATACCAAATTCAACGGGGGAGTGGTCTATTACAATTCCACCCCGCCATAGCAACGCAACGTCAACAGCCGTTAATCTTCTTCAGGATCAGTCTTGTCTACCCGCTCTTTGAGTTCTTTTCCTGGCCTAAAGTGTGGAAAATACCGTGAAGGTGCCTTGACTTTCTCTCCCGTTTTAGGATTATGTGCTGTTCTAGCGGGACGATAGTGTAGTGTAAAGCTTCCAAAGCCGCGAATTTCTATACGTTGATTTTTGGCAAGCGCATCAATTAAATGGTCGAAAATTTTGTTAATGCCGAATTCGACATCTTCCATTGAAAGCCCTTGCTGTCTTTGGGCAACTCTGTGTATAAGCTCTGATTTGACCATGAAAGATCCCTCTGCTTCATTATTATTGGCCGGACTCCAGTATGGAGGACCGTAAGTCGGCGATTGTAGTGAAACTTTTCTGTTTTGTGAAGAAGGTAAGCCATGCTAAATGCGTTTAAAAGTGAATTAATTAAAAAAACTTCCATCAATGATGCGAGAATTTTGAAGGTTACGACACCGCACGGAGAGATTTTTACCCCCGCCTTTATGCCCGTCGGCACGCGTGCATTTGTGAATCAAATGACACCTGAAGATTTAATGCGCACAAATAGCCAAATAATTTTGGGAGGGAATACCTATCACATGCTGGTCAATCCTGGGGTGGATATTATCCGTGCTGCAGGTGGTATGCATAAAATGATGGGTTGGCATAAACCCATGCTAACAGACAGTGGGGGATTCCAGGTTTTTAGCCTTTCTCGCAACAAAAAAATCTGCAAAATAGATGCGGATGGAGCACATTTTAAGCATCCAGTTACAGGCCAAGTCATTCACCTCACACCAGAATCCTCTATAGAAACCCAGAAAATTATAGGCGCTGATATTATTATGGCGTTTGACGAATGTACGTCAGAGCAGGGTGGAAGGGAGGCAGCGTTGGCAGCGATTGAAAGGACTCACCGCTGGTTGATGGTTTCTAAAGAGGTGCATGAACGTGCGCCTTATTCTGAATATGGTCACAGGCAAGCACTTTTCGGCATCATACAGGGCGGTAGTTTTAGAGATCTTAGGGAAAAAAGTACAGAGTTTGTGCTGCAAGCGGATTTAGATGGGATTGCGATAGGTGGGGAGGTGATAGGTTTTGACATGGAAAAAACGCGAGAAGTTTTAGACTGGGTGAGGCCTATGCTGCCTGAGCATATGACGCGTTACACCATGGGCGTAGGATTAAATCCACAAGACTTAATTGATGCGGTTTCTAAAGGCGTAGATATTTTTGATTGTGTAGGGCCAACAAGGAATGCAAGGCATGGTGCGCTCTACCATGGAAAATGTGTGTCTAGTGATGGGTGGATAAAATTCGTAGATGAGGAAGGTAGTGGCCGGATATTGATTAAAAAGCATATATATGCCAAGGATGATGCCCCTATTTTGCAGGGATGCGAATGTTATACTTGCCAACATTTTTCGCGGGCATATCTACATTTTTTATTTAAACAAAAAGCATCCATCTATTCGCAGCTGGCGTGTATCCATAATGTTCATGTGATGCAGAATGTGTGTGATGCGATGAGGAAAATTGTGCTGGGAGAAGTCAGCTCATAAAGACTAGAAGGTTCTCTTTCGCTGGGACAGGGCTTGCTTATGTCAGGCACGCCGTAAATACTTCCCTATAGGCTCGAGATCGCATCGATGCGATCAACGGCCTGCCGTTCAGCAAGTGCTGCCTCAACAAGTTGGCTTGTAACAGGTCTGCCCTAGATAGAGACAGGCATCTTTTGCCGATTTTGATAGAAGGTGACCTATTACATCTATTGTGAAGGGGCTAGGTTTAAAACATGAATATAAAATCTAAATTTCTTTGAGAACTATATGCGCTTGCCCAATGGAGAGCGCAACTGACTTATTCATCCCAGCTTCTTTAGCAAATTCTGGCCACTTTGTAACCGCTCCCACTACGTCAGCAATAATCTTTTCTGGATGCAGAATGCCCATGTTGTTGGCCACTTGAATGAAATCCCGTTGTGTGAATTGAGCACGTTTGCCATTGATAGACATTTGGTGTTGATTCGTCCATTGACCGTGAGGATTGTGAGAGTAGGTAACGTCAAAAGCAGGTGACAATACCCACTCTCCTTGTGGATTCATCACAAAAGCAATATTTTTCGTATGGTCGTCCTGATTACGTGCTATGGCATTGAAGACCATACGCCTAAATTGCTCAATACTATCGCGTCGGCTAAGGCGCATCTTTCGCATAATACTGAATGCTTGTTCGTAGCTGTAAGCGCCTGCTTGATTGAAATCATAATGCGCTAGTCCGCACAGCGATTGCATATGTAGCTTTTTGCCATTCACTCGGTCAAATCGTTTAGTTATAAAATGTGCACGCCCATTTTCTTCTAATAGACGACAGGGGCTCATCTGAATACCTGCCGCTCTGGCCATTAAATAATAGGCATACTCAATACGCCCATATCCACGCGTTTCTCCTAGCTCTATATCATTCACTCCATCAAATTTTAAGATCCAGAAATCAAAACCGGGGGGTGCGTCATTTTGTCCCGAGATAATTTTGCCTTGGTCATTCATCGCGATAATCGCTTTGGCACGCGCCCCACCTGCGGATGTCCCGACGCGTAGAATGTCTTTTAACGCTTCTGCGTTTGCTTGATCATTATTGCTAATTTGGACATCGAGTTTTTTTTGTGTCATTAGAACTTCTTGAGCAAGGGCAATCAGTTCGCTTATTTCGATATCAACAGCTTTATCGAAGTGGGTCTGATAGAGAGGTGCGAATTCCAAAGCACCCATGCCTCTTTTGCCGGTATAACACAAACGTTCGATAGCGCTAAAACTGCTGGGATCACGCCCATTACGTGCCAGCCACATATTGATGATGTTGTTACCAAAAGCATCAGGTAAAGCATCAGCCAATAGTCCCGGTAGCCCCCAGTAAGTTTGTTTATTTAATGCGGGAAAGCTATACACTTTGTTACGCCCAGAACTGGCATCATGAAGGCTCATATGAATGGGGGAAAGATCAAGTCCTGAATTGAGAAAGCTAGGCTCATACTCAAAAAAGCCGACCTGCTTTTCTTCATCCCATGCCACAGCTCCTACAGCTTTACCCCAAACATTGATGGTTGCTATATCTACTTTTTTCATGAATGTCGCGCTCTTTTGGGCTGCTTACCTTGTAATTTGGCGAGTTGTATCGGGCTGATGGTGACAGGCTTAATGAAATTATCTAGCTCGTCAAGGGCATTTAATTCTCGTAGTAGTAAAATAAGGCTAAATAATTTTGTTCGACCTTGTTCGGCATGTTTGATTGCAGTTTCGGATAGACCCACCTTTTCGGCCAATTTTTTCTGCGTAATATTTTGCCTTAGACGCATGGCTTTAAGCCTACTGCCCAGTTCTTTGCAGATGGCATTATCCGTCATAATAGTGAAATCCATAAAAACGCCTCTTATTAAAAGTTTAATTTTAATCTCTTAATTGGATTTTTGGCGGTTATGAGTTTTAAATTAGACTGTTATTCGCGCTCTGTCAATAAGAGGGCCGATCTTGGTGGATAGGCTAACATTTCTTTGAGTAAGCCTATAAAGGTTTGTTTAGGCGCCCAGCCAGTTAAGTTAGAAAGGTGGGTATGGTCACCAACTAACAACTTAATTTCGTTTTTACGAACAAATATCGGATTAACGTTAACCGTCAATGAATGTCCGCTGAGCATCATTAACCAGTCCAATATTTGTTTTAAGGAAATCGTTGTGCCACTGCATACGTTAAATGTTTCTCCGGTTATCTCGCTTTCCAGTAGCATGATATAGGCTTCCACAAGGTCATGTATGCTGGTGAAGTCTCGACTGACATCTAGATTACCCAATTCAATTTCAGACGCACGGTGTCTAAAGTGGGATACGATTTTTGGCACCAGAAAGTGCTCATCCTGGCCAGGTCCTGTGTAATTGAAAGGACGAGTGATAATGATGGGAAGCGTGTGTGCATAGGTCCGCACCATATGTTCCATGGCCAGTTTGCTTGCACCGTAGTGGTTGACAGGAGCAGGGGGAGTATTTTCGGTAATCGGTTTGCCGTCGTCGGGTTGACCGTAGATGTTGGCACTGCTTGCAATCAGTACTTTGTTGGGTTGTACCTTTTCCAAAGCATTCAGCAGGTTGCATGTGCCAACGACGTTGGTGCGGTAGTAAGCTTCGGCTGCTTCGTTACTAGCAATAAATGCCAATGCAGCTAAGTGCACGACTTGGTCAGGTTTGATGCGTGTAAGGGTGGATTGAAGTGCGCTTGAGTCCATGAGGTCACAAGCGACTGTATCTGCATCGTCAACGGCATGTTGAGTCAGTCCAATGACGCGATGCCCCCGATTACGCAAGGCGTGACAAAGGTGGCGACCGGTAAAACCGCGCGCACCTGTTACTAGAATAGTTTGAGGATGTTTGATGGGTTTCATGGCTTTATTGAGAGGATTTTTGACGCCGTAGATCCGCTTCTACCATCATTTGACATAATTCCTCTAATGTCACCTTGGGCGTCCATCCCAGTTCCCTCCGTGCCTTTTCTGGATTGCCGATCAGCAAATCGACTTCAGCAGGGCGATAAAATTTTGGATTAACAGATACAATTACTTTGCCTGTGGCTGTATCAATACCTTTTTCATTTTCTCCTTGGCCTTCCCAGGCGAGCTGAATATCAGCAGCTTTGCATGAGAGGTCCACAAAACTCCGTATGGTTTCTGTTCTGTTAGTAGCTAATACGTATTCGCCGCCCATATCGGTCTGCATCATGAGGTACATGCCCTCAACGTAATCTTTTGCATATCCCCAATCACGTTTGGCCTCAAGGTTGCCTAGTTCTAATTTATCTAGTTGCCCAAGTTTAATTTTCGCAATACTACTGGTGATTTTGCGGGTAACAAACTCTTCCCCTCTTAATGGGGATTCATGATTGAATAAGATGCCAAGTGCACTGAAGATGCCATAGGCTTCGCGGTAATTAATCGCCATCCAATAAGCATAGAGTTTAGCTGCGCCATAAGGACTCCGCGGGTAAAAAGGAGTGCTCTCGCATTGTGGAATTTCTTGTACTTTACCGAACATTTCGGAAGTGCAGGCTTGATAAAATTTGATTTTTGGATTGACGATTCGGATAGCTTCTAACAGGTTGACAGGACCGACGCCTGTGATTTCAGCAGTGGTAATAGGCTGATCAAAAGAGACACCTACAAAACTTTGTGCGGCAAGATTATATACTTCACTTGGTTTTGTATTTTCCAGTAGTCGAATGGAAGTGCTTAAGTCTGTTAAATCGTATTCCACCAGATGAAGTTGTGGATGTTTTTCAATGCCTAATTCTTGAATGCGCCAAAAATTAACAGAACTAGTACGGCGATAAGTGCCGTAAATGGTATAGCCTTTTTCTAGGAGAAATGCCGCGAGGTAAGCAGCATCTTGTCCGGTAATGCCAGTAATAATGGCGGTTTTATGGCTCATGAAATATGCTCGGTTGTATGTTGATTATCTCGTGGATTTTTTACGAGGTAGCGAAGTCACAAAGTCGCGTGCCTTCTAAGATCGGCAAAATCTGGCTAGTTTCATCCTATTTATACAATTTTTTTAGGCAAATAAAAACGGCGCAATCATATGCGCCGTTGTCAAAATGATGAAGCTGAAGCTAAATTAAACGTCGTCTAAGTCCATGATATATGAAAAATCGTTACTTTCAAATACTCTCTCTAAATCCGTGTCACCGATGCCTTGGCACAGCGAATCACTCTCATAGAGACCTTCATCATACTGGCTGGTATATATCATACTTCTTTTACCTCGCATTTTTTCAGGTTAACGGAAACTTAGGAGTTATGTCTAACTCCTACTTACATCTATAGACCATATAAAAGGTTTTTCAAGCTAATGATTCCCTTTTTATACGAGTAATATGCTTATAAGTATGATATAGCCAAAAAATATCCTAAATTCTTAATTAGAGCAGGAAAATTTCGTATTTTCTTTCTACTAAAATCACCCATTTCTTATCGCCTTTTTTATTTCAACGATGCAAAAAACTGCATCTTGATATGAAATGAGTATAATGCCCGCTTTGTCATTTTGAGGCTTTTGCAATGGGATCATTATTTGTCGAAAATTTTTATAAAAAAAACAATTTTCATGCGTTAAAGGTAAATCGAGTAGCTCCGCCTGCTATACCTGAACCTTTTTTAAGCTTGTTATCACACTTAAATTATATGACGTCTACTTTGTCGAATTATATGGATGATAGGTTGCAGCTAGAGCGATTAGATCAAATAGTCGTTGATCGTAAGCTTCAGAGAGTGATTAAGTTGCAAACGAAAACAGGGATACCGGTAATGCTGGCTTTTGTGGAGATATATTTAACTGCTATGGACGACCATTTGGCACAAGTAGTGATAGAAGGGAAAGAGCCTTTAGGTCGATTATTGTTGCAACACAATATTGCGCCTAATTTATCATGTGAGGGTTTGTATGAGGTAGAGGCGGATGACTTTTTGTCTGAAACAGTTAAAGTAAAAAAAGGCGCGAAATTATATGGGCGCAATAGCTTAGTGAAAAATCCACAGAATCAACTCATTGCAGATAGTTTTGAGGTGCTGGCGCTGGGTCCTTCATACGACCACGCCTTCCAACCACAAAAGGCAGGAAAATAAATCCCAAGAGAAATAGGACGATTATCCATTTGTGCCAATGCGCTTGCATACATCTCAAGTTGGTTACGATATGTCGATTGTCTCTGATTAAGAAAATCTTCTATATTTTCTCCTCTTGTAGGACTGTCGGTCTTATAATCAATAATCCAACGAGTTCCCTCGTCATCAATAAAAGTTCTATCTATCACCAGATGAATTAAACCGCGATTGGTGATGGTGCTTAATGTGAGCTCAGTGGCATGTTCTACTTTAGGTGCTAATATCCATCGTCCTCGTGGATCGCTTAAAGTTTGCGTAATTATATGTGTAACTTTTTCAACACTCGCTTTTAAATCGCAGAGCTCAATACCTTTCGTCGATAACCATCTCTTCCAAGATGCTTGTTCCGTCAATATTTTTTCTGGAGTCCAGCTATCTATATTTGTTTGACTGATATTTTGTAGAATTTTACGGGCAAGTGCTCCTACATGATCTTGTTTGTCAGAAACCTGTGATACTTTATTTTGTGAATTATCTTGCTGATGATGCGTGTAGTGTCCGTGCATGACATTAGTAGGGAGTCTATAAAATAATTTCTCTATAGGTGCGTCTTGTTCGATGGTGGATAAACTTTCAAATGTGAGAGGAGATATTTTTTCTTCGAACACCTGTGGAATTAAAGAGAGAAAGCTACTTTTACCCGGTTTCTTATTGTCATCATTGATGGTGGCTAAGAGATGTAGATTTTTCTTTGAGCGAGTTGTTGCGACGTAAAATAATCTTGCCATTTCATAATTTATTTTTTGTGTTTCTGTTAGATGCAAATATCGATAAATATTGTCTTGTTTTTCATCTCTCGGTTTAATGGGTGCGAGGATTAAATCATTGTCGCCGCCTGCGCGAGGCCTGTCTAGCCATCGAAGGAGTCGTTCTGACTCATTTTTATTTTTTCTATCGAGATGAGGGATAATGACAGTGTCGAATTCTAAACCTTTGGCTTTATGAATGGTCATAATATGTAAGGCATGTTTACTAATATTTTGAGGTGTCGCGAATTGCGTATTTATTTTTTGAGAAAGCTGGGCGACGTCTGGCAAATCACCCGCGATTTCTAGCGATTCTAGTGTGGTGAAAAAAGTATCGGCTATCGCATGTTCATGTTCGTTTTGTAAGCACTGGGGTCCATTGAGTGCTTTCCAGGTTGGTGTGATCCAAGTGCGTAAGGTTAGACGTTGTCTTTGCTGAATGCTGAGCGCTAATATAGGGACTACTTTGCTGAGTCGTATTTTTCCGTCATTGCTTAGGTTAGGAAGATCATTAAATGTTTGTAATACTTCCCACAATAGTAAATGGTGATTTTGCCCTGCCACAGCGTATAGATCGTGTAAGGTTAAACCACACCAAGGCGCTCTTAGGATAGCTAGCCAAGCAACTCTATCAGATAAATGTATTAAGGCTGTCGTTAATGCTAATAAATCATGCACGATGGGTTGGTGATTTAACGCTTCTATTTCGACGGCTGTGAATGCAATGCGAGCATTTTTTAAGGCGGGAACAATATCTAATAAATGTGCTCTAGACCTAACCAATAATGCGATGCTATTTTCTGGAAATGCGTGGCGTTCTTTTTGGATGATGTCAATAATGGATGGGGTTTGTTCGTTTCGGCAGGCATGAATATATACGCCAGAATTAGGCACTTCTGTTTTAGTAGAAAAGGACGGATTATATGTCACTGCACCAGAACTAATATCGGGAACTGTAGGGAAAATATATGCAAAGTGTTGATTGATCCAATCAACAATATGTGGCGTTGATCTAAAATTGGCTTTTAAAAAAAGAGGTGTTAGTGAAATATTCCCCAGCCCTTCTTGCTGGGTTTTTAAAAATAAGCCAACCTCAGCTTCTCTAAAACGATAAATAGATTGCATCGGGTCGCCGACAAGAAAAAGCGTTCGTCCATCATGATTTTCCCAGCCATGAGTAAGGTGCATTAGCAGTCTTGCTTGTGTGCTGGATGTATCTTGAAATTCGTCAATTAGAAGATGCCGTATTTGGTAATCTAAAATTAATGCTAATTCGCTAGGGGTATCTAACTCTCCCAATGCTCTGATGGCAGCTAAGGTAATCTCAGTAAAATCTGATACATTCTTTTCATCAAATGCTACATTTAATTCTGCAACCAATAAAGGTAGCACGGATAATAACGCGGTGGTGATTTGCCATTGTGCGTCGGTATATTTTGTTGAGGGGCAGTTTTGCAGAGAACTTAAATATTCACGTAATTCATCTTTTTCAGACAATGCTT
>JAQSWO010000159.1 GCA_029266595.1 Gammaproteobacteria bacterium | reverse complement strand
TATTGAAGACCGCAAGGTGAATGGAAAAATCATCCCTGGTCTTCGCAAACCCAAAGGCCAGTCTGAAACACGCCGCACGCTTTATGGTGATGCAGTAAGAGTGCTAGGAGATATGCCTGCGATAGACGTTACTCGTAAAGATATTACCAATATGGTGATGGCGATCATTGAGCGCGGCGCTAAGGTGCAAGCAGGAAATGTATTGCGGGAACTCTCTGCTGCATACGAGTACGCAATCGGTTTGGAAAAATTACCGGATACGTTTGCCAATCCTGCTTTATTGGCAAAGGCTGGATTACGACAAGCAAAAGTAAAATTAACCTGCGAGCGCGGCAAGCGCGTTCTCTCTGAAGCGGAATTAAAAAAGCTGCTGCAATGGTTGCCAGGCTCCGCATACTCAACAACACAAAAAAATGTACTCAGGTTCACCCTATGGACTGGCTGCCGCACAGGGGAGGTCTGCGCAGCAGAATGGAAATATATCGACCTTGATAAAAAGACATGGCACTTGCGCGATACTAAAACTGGTGTTGAGCGTCATGTGCAATTGTCTAACCAAGCAATTGAATTTCTCAAAGTGTTGAAATTAACCACCGGCGAGTATTTGTTCCCTTCACTGAAAGGTAAAAAGCCGCTGCAACAAAAGCAACTCACCGAACAGGCATGGCGCTTGAGAACTGATGGTCGTATGTTGGACATAGAGTCATGGACACCACACGATTTACGCCGAACTGTACGGACTGGTTTGTCGAGATTGGGTTGCCCGAATGAAGTCGCAGAAGCCATTCTTGGGCACTCACGTAGTGGAATTGAGGGGACTTATGATTTGCATAAGTATGAAAAAGAGTGTGAGCATTGGTTGCAGTCGTGGGCAGATTATTTGGAATCCTTATTTTTAAAGGCGCACTTTCTGATACTGTTAAGTGTTCTTAACTGCGTGTCTCCTTTTAATAGTGAGAACGGATATATTTAGTAACAGCAAAGTCATTAAATTGCGGAGCTCGTTCTTCGGGCTGTGCAGGCTTTCTAATCTAGGGGCGCGAGGAAGGGCAGATAAAAACAGGACCCTCCAATTCGAGTCGACATTGTTAGAACGTACGGGAGAGCCGTTTAGCATTTATTAAATCCTTTGATGAACCTGAAAATATCGAAGTAGTTCCGCAACTAAGAATTAGTGAAGGCGAGATCGTCACTTTTCACGTACAGCGCTTTTTCAGGATGATTTTCAATCGATGCTTTCTATGAATTTAGTATTTCAATAACCGCTAGTGTGTCAGCTTAACGTGCTCGAAAGAATTATTAATGCCTCTAGTATCCTGGATGCAAGGATTGCTACAAGTGTTGAGTGTTCGGAGGAGGTTTTTCGAAACGCCTTGTTATCCATCTGAAATTGATAAGATTTTATAAACCAATGAATTACGAAAGACAACAACAAAATATGAGCATTAGTCTTTATTGTTTTCACCACGCAGGCGGAAGCGCCTCTTCATACTTGCCTTGGAAAACAGACATGGGTCCGGATATTCAGGTGTGCCCAGTCCAGCTTCCCGGGCGAGGATCCCTTTATAATGAAGATCTAATCATCGACTTTGGGGTGTTGATTGAGCGGCTATCCAAAATATTCCTGGCGGAAAACAGTTTACCTTTCGCATTTTTTGGCCATAGCTTGGGAGGGTTGGTTGCTTTTGAATTGTGCCATTTTCTCAAGCGGCAATCCCTTCCAATGCCCAAGCATTTATTTATTTCAGGAACCAACCCTCCAATATTTCACCCACCATCCCCTCGTAGGCCAAAAGATGATGAAAGTCTTATAGAAAGGCTGAAAGCCTATGAAGGAACTGACGAACAAATATTTAAAAATAAAGAGTTCATGGAGATGGTGCTACCCGTTTTCCGTGCGGATCTTATGCTGATCGAAAGTTATCATTACCAATCGAGGCAGCAACTCGCGCTGCCTCTGACTCTGCTGACGGGAAAAAGTGATGAGTACTTGCAGCATGATAGATTAAGCGTTTGGGGATTGGAGACGTCGAGTGATTTCGAGCATTACTTGTTCGAGGGAGGACATTTTTATATCCAATCGAGAAAGAACGCTGTACTTCAGCTGATTAGGCAAAAGCTTTTGAATATTCCACCGTCACTCGAATAAGGGTGATGTATTTTTATAAGTAATTGGCTTCATTTACCAATGAAGGGGGGCTGCATATTCCCAGTTTGTCTCGCTAGTTAGGTTGTGATTTCACGTAGCTAACAATGTTTAATTAGTTGAACGAAGCCTTTCGGTGGCCCTACAGCTTGTATAAATTTATCGCCAGTGGATTGGCTGGTTCTCACAATATCATTAAGTCTATTGGGAAATAGCGCCTGATTGTGAAAGTTTGCACTGTGAAATTTAAATGAATGATGCTATCTGAAAGCGCTGCTTATTTGGAAAATCTGTTCTGTCTAGAAAATCGACAAGATAAATGGTCATGTTGTGAAAAATCACGCATAGCGATACAGGCTTGATATCAATAAACACATTCACCCGATACAATTGCTTCGATGGGTGAAAATGATGTATAAATGGCCAATTAATCAATAATAAAGTGAGGCAATTTTGACCGATAAAGTTATAACTAGACGTAGTGGCTTCTGGAGTTGGCAATGGTTTTATCGCCTTGGGTCACCCAAGTGGTTTTATGAATTAAGCCAGACATATGTCCCATGGTTATCCATGATTGTATTCACCATGTTAACAGTTGGTATTATATGGGCGTTGGGTTTTGTTCCTTTAGACGCCAAGCAGGGTAATAGTTTTAGAATTATTTATATCCATGTTCCTTCCGCCTTTTTATCTATGTCGGGCTATCTTGTGATGGCAAGTTTTGCAGCGGTAAGTTTGATTTGGAAAGTCAAACTAGCTTCGTGGATGTTGAAATGCGCAGCTCCCATTGGAGCGAGTATGACTGTAATCGCGTTATTCAGTGGTTCTGTTTGGGGAAAGCCCACTTGGGGTACTTATTGGGTTTGGGATGCTAGAACAACTTTTTATCTGATATTGCTATTCATATACCTATCTATCATTGCACTACAAAGCGCATATGAGCAAAAAGATGTCGCTGATAAGATTTGCTCCATCCTGGCTTTGGTCGGTACGGTAAATGTACCCATTATCTATTGGTCGGTTGAATGGTGGTACACTTTGCATCAACCAGCCACGTTAAAACTCACCTCCGAATCCACCATTCATTCGTCGATGCTATATCCACTGCTACTTATGATAGTGACATTTTATCTAATGTATGCGCTATTGCTCACTTTATTGGTGAGGAATGAGATCTTGCAACGAGAAAGTAAGAAAGAGTGGGTGCGGGATTTGCTAGATAAGAACGGTATAAAATAATATGACTCCATCATTTACAACATTGGGTGATTTCATTTACATGAATGGCCATGGTTTTTATGTATGGTCGGCATATTTTTTCTTCATTTTTGTTATTTTCATACTGTTCTTTTCCACAAAGATGGCCAAAAAAAGCATTATGAAGTCTCTCATTAAGCAGCATCGGCTCGGGCGAGAAAAATAATTGCTCCAAAATGCCTTTCCGCGTTCTTTAGTATGTTATCCGGTTAATACAACAACTCGGTGACTTCTAGGCGCCGCATCGAATATTAAGGTCTTGTAATATATGGTCCTCAGATTGTCGTACATGCTAGTAAATTAATCCATGCACAATACTGTGTGAAACTAGTAATTGGCAGGTTATTCAAAGATGCATTTTGTGTGCCCTTGTCAGCGTTAAGGTTTCCACGCCGGACTGCCTTGAGGAAGATATGTTTTCAATAGTTATCCCC
>JAQSWO010000058.1 GCA_029266595.1 Gammaproteobacteria bacterium | reverse complement strand
AGCCATCGCTGAAGCAAGACGTTTGGGTATACCTATTATTGCCGTTGTAGATACCAATAATTCACCTGAAAATTTAGACTATGTGATACCTGGTAACGATGACTCTGTGAAGGCTATTCGTCTCTATTGCAAAGGTATTGCTGACGTTGTATTAGATGCGAGAGAAGAACTATTAAGAGAAGAAGCGATTAAGGAAAAGGAAAGAGCAGCAAAGAATGCCGAAGAAAAAGCGGCAAGGGCTGCTAAAGAGAAGGCTGAAAAGTCTGAAAAAACTGAAGAGACTGCTGCTCAAAAAGTAGTAACTAAGAAAAAGGTTGAGCCTACTAAAGGCGCTGAGGAAAAAGTTGCTCAAACTGAAGAAAAATCTATTGAAAATGTTACAGTCCAGCCTGTTGCTGATAACAAAGGAGAGTAGCTCCAGTTCCTTCTGACAACGAGGCGTGAGCTCAGCACCTCAAATGTCTCATTCCCCACATCGTGGGGGAAAATCACGCTAAACCATAGGATGATATACATGATAATTACAGCTCAATTAGTTAAGGAATTGCGCGAACGCACAGGCGCCGGCATGATGGAGTGCAAAAATGCGTTGCTTGAAACAGATGGCAATATTGAAATAGCTATAGATAATATGCGTAAATCAGGTATGGCAAAGGCAGCCAAAAAAGCAGGGCGTGTTGCCTCTGAAGGTCGTATAGAAATTAAGCTAAGTACCGATGGCTTAGTCGCAGCGATATTAGAAGTAAACTCTGAAACTGACTTTGTCGCTAAAGACAGTAACTTCAAGCTATTTACCCAAGGCGTTATTGATCTTGTGCTAGCATCACGAGTTACAGAAGTAGAAGCGCTGTCCAATCTAGAACTTGCTGAGGGTCAGACAGTAGAACAAGCGAGGCAAGCATTGGTTAGCAAGCTGGGTGAGAACATCCAAATACGCAGAGCAGCTATTCTTACCTCACAAGGCGCTTTAGGGAGTTACACGCATAGCGATAGAATTGGCGCATTAGTTGCTTTGTCTACGCCTGACCAAGCATTGGCTAAAGACATTGCTATGCATATTGCAGCATCCAATCCACAGGTGCTTCGTCCGGAAGATGTATCTGAACATTTAGTTCAGCAAGAGAGAGATATCTTCGTAGCGCAATCTGCTGAGAGTGGTAAGCCTCCTGAAATTATTGAGAAAATGGTGGAAGGGCGCATCAATAAATTTAAGAATGAAGTTGCGCTAATGGGTCAGAGCTTTGTTAAAGATCCAAATCAGACCATCGCCCAGCTCCTGGCATCTGCTAAGGCCAATGTGACAGCGTTTGTCAGATTTGAAGTAGGTGAAGGTATTGAAAAACAGGTAGAAGACTTTGCAGAAGCAGTGATGGCGCAAGTATCTGGAGGCACCTAAATAATGGAACCTGGCAATATGGTTTATCGCCGCATTCTCCTAAAATTGAGCGGTGAAGCCCTTGGAGGGGACACTGAATATAATATTGCCCCTACCATTTTGGATAGAACAGCTGCGGATATTGCAGCTGTTGTGAATCTTGGTGTCCAGGTAGGGATTGTGATTGGAGGAGGTAATTTATTCAGAGGTGCGGTGCTTGCTAAGTCGGGTATCGGTCGTGTTACCAGCGACCACATGGGTATGTTAGCCACGCTTATGAATGCATTAGCTTTGCGCGATGCTTTTGAAAGAGCTTGTCTTCCTACTAGAATTCTTTCAGCTATTCCTATGTCTGGCATTGTGGATCACTATGACAGAAGGAAAGCGATACACCATTTGAGCAAGGGAAGAGTCGTTATTTTTGCTGGTGGTACAGGTAATCCACTGATCACAACTGATTCCGCTGCGAGTTTAAGAGCGATTGAGGTTGAGGCAGATATTGTTTTGAAAGGCACCCAAGTGGATGGTATTTATGCAGATGATCCTAAAAAAAACCCATCTGCAAAGCGCTATGATTTTCTGACTTATAAAGAAGCGCTAGAAAAAGAGTTAGGCGTGATGGATCTGGCGGCTTTTTGCCAATGCCGAGATCACAACATGCCGTTGAGAATATTTGATATTAACAAGCCAGGTGCGCTTTTGCGCATTGTCCGGGGTGAGAACGAGGGTACATTAGTTTCCTTGAATCCACAAAGCGTGACGAATGCTTGTGTGCGAAAGCAAGTAGTCTAGGACGGATGGCTCCAATTTAGAGGAAATAACATGCAGCAAGTGAAAAGTGGCGCTGATGAGCGCATGGTCAAAAGCATTGCATCTTTGAAAGCCGAATTGACTAAAATTCGTACAGGTCGTGCCAATCCTGCCTTGCTGGAAAATGTTCAAGTTTCCGCTTACGGTACGGATACCCCACTGAACCAAGTTGCAAGTATCACTGTAGAGGCTAGAAATTTATTAGTTTCTCCCTGGGATAAATCTACTATTCCACACATAGAAAAAGCGATTATATCTGCGGGTTTAGGCTTAAATCCTGTTACGACAGGAAACGTTATTCGTGTTCCTATGCCGCCACTAAATGAAGAGCGGCGAAAAGAGTTAATTAAAGTTGTTAGGGATGAAGTAGAAAATGCTCGTATTTCTATCAGAAATATACGAAGAGATGCCAATCAAAGTTTGAAAGATCTAGTGAAAAATAAAGAAATTAACGAAGACGATCAAAGACGTCTAGAAGCAGACATACAAAAACTAACAGACAAATTCATCGCAGAAGCTGATGGATTGCTTACCGCAAAAGAAGCGGAGCTGATGGAAATATAATGTCTAGCAACTCATCCCCCAATCATATTGCCATTATTATGGATGGTAATGGGCGCTGGGCTGAGCGTCGTGGACATCCTCGTGCTATAGGGCATGAGCAAGGTGTAAAAGCCATAGAAAAACTCCTGACTGCTGCGATTGAAAGAAAAATTTCCGTGTTAACTTTGTTTGCTTTTGGCGTTGAAAACTGGGGAAGACCTCAGGAAGAAGTGACATTCCTAATGACGCTCTTTGCTCAAACGATTAAAGATCAAGCAGAACATCTCCTTAAGCATAATATCAAATTACGGGTTATCGGTGATTTAACACCTGTTGACCTGGACCTGCAAAAAAGAATTCGCGAAGTAGAAGACCTTACAGCGAACAATACGGCACTTACCTTAGTCATGGCATTTAATTACAGTGGTCGGTGGGACATTGTGCAGGCAACTATTAAAATTGCACACGAGGTTGCTCAAGGACTCTTAGAGCCAAACGACATTTCCGATAAATTTTTTGCCGCTTACCTTTCTATTGCTGACCTCCCAGAGCCTGATTTATTTATTCGAACCAGCGGAGAACAACGCATCAGTAATTTTCTTCTATGGCAACTGGCTTATACCGAATTATATTTCACCGAAGTGCTATGGCCAGATTTTGATGAAATGATACTGGATGATGCGCTCCGTGCTTATTCTAAACGTCAGAGGCGCTATGGCTTAACCAGTAAACAACTTCAGGAAAATTGACATGCTAAAACAAAGGGTCATTACTGCACTCGTACTAATACCCCTCGTTATTCTGGGTGTGTTTTATTTGCCCCTTCTTTGGTTTGCTTGGATATCCGCTGCTGTTTTTTTATTGACAGGTTGGGAATGGGCAGCACTTTCCGGTCTAAAAAATACCTACCACCGTTTATTATTCCTGCTTTTTTCCTTGATATTTTTCTGGTTATTAGGGGTTGTGCCCCAGCTATATCCTTTGTTAGCTGGTTTATTGACATGGATATGCCTTCCTTTTTTCCTAAAAAGAACAGATCTTTGGGCACGTTGTTGGGAAATTAATATCTATCTCCGATTAGCCTTAGGTATTTGGTTGCTTGGCTTAGCATGGTATGCGATTAATTTTATTTTAGGGCAAGGTTGGGGATCCTTGTTGTTGCTTACCTTGTTTTTATGGGTATGGGGCGCAGATATTGGCGCATACTTTATGGGCCGAGCTTATGGAAAACACAAACTTGCACCTAGTATTAGTCCAGGAAAAACTTGGGAAGGTGTTTTAGGCGGTGCCATCACAACAATATTACTCGCTATTATCATGGGCCTGTTTTTTCCTTTTGGGGTGCATTATTACTTTGGTCTTTTGCTATTGAGTATCGTAATTGTGCTTATTTCTGTTTTGGGTGATCTGTTCGAGAGTATGATTAAACGACAAAGCAAAATAAAAGATAGTGGCACTTTGTTGCCTGGCCATGGTGGTTTGTTAGATAGGTTAGATAGTTTAATTAGCGCTGCGCCTGTGTTTGCTGTAGGCGTAGTTTTGTTAGATTTTCTTAAATAGTCATGAGCAATATAATTTGCGATTCTCCATGGGGGAGACGCTTTCTCCCTTTTTTGAAACGTAATAGATCAGCTCTTATGACGCTGCATTACATATTCAAAAGTGAGTGGCATATCGCATGCAAAATATCACTATTCTGGGCTCCACTGGCTCTATAGGTACCAGCACACTACAAGTTGTTTCTTTGCATCCGGAAAAATTCTCCGTCTTTGCTTTAACAGCTCACAAAAACACCAGCAAACTCTTTGAGCAATGTCTGCGCTATAAACCATCTTATGCTGTTATGTCTGATGAAAAGTCAGCAGAGATATTGGCCAAGCAATTAAAATCCCAGGGTTTAAAAACAGAGGTTCTATCCAAGGAAGAAGATTTGCAAGCTGTTGCGGCGCACCCTCAGGTAGATACAGTGATGGCCTGTATTGTGGGTGCTGCTGGATTATCCTCTACATTAGCTGCGGCTCAATCGGGTAAACGTATCCTGCTTGCCAATAAGGAAGCCTTGGTTATGTCAGGCGAGCTTTTGCTACAGGCAGTTCATGAGAATAATGCTTTATTACTACCCGTTGATAGTGAGCATAATGCGATTTTTCAATGTCTTCCACCTAATGCAAAATTGGGATATCGCTGTGAAAGCGTGAAGCAAATTATCCTAACTGCTTCTGGTGGTGCATTTCGTGATTGGCCATTAGAACAACTTACAACGGCAACACCTGCTCAAGCTTGTAAGCATCCTAATTGGACGATGGGAGCAAAAATTACTGTTGATTCTGCTACCATGATGAATAAAGGCTTAGAGGTCATAGAGGCCAGCTATTTATTTCGTATGCCCATAGATGCCATAAGCGTTATCCTTCACCCACAAAGCATTATTCATTCATTAGTTGAATATCAAGACGGCTCCACATTGGCACAGTTGGGCGAGCCAGATATGCGGGTACCTATTTCCTACGTCCTGAATTGGCCAGAGCGAATTGCTTCCGGTGTGAAGAGCTTAGATTTACTGGCGGTAAAATGCTTGGAATTTCAGCCTCTTTGCTTAACGCGCTATCCTTGCTTAGATTTAGCTTATCAAGCGTTTAAGGTAGGAGGGACGGCACCTACTATTCTTAACGCAGCAAATGAAGTTGCTGTCCAATTATTTTTAGATGAAAAAATTTGTTTTACTGATATTCCTAAGCTGATTAGTTATGTGCTTGAAAGAACCACCCATAAGTCTGCAAAGAATCTTGATATTATTTTTGAGGCGGATGTGATAGCAAGGGAAAAAAGTTTTAAGTGGCTAGATAAAAATCGAAAATATGCTGCTTTTAATTAAGCGATTCTGACAGATAATGTTTTTTGTGCTGGAATGAATTTGTGTTTGTTTTTGAAATAAATCAAAGTACAATCCCGGCCGCCCTTAATAACTGGAACAAGGACTCATGGTAAATAATATCATTAAGAAATGTATAGCGTTAATCTTCTTTTCATTCGTCACTATCAGCAGTTTTGCTGAAGTATTCGTCGTTAGAAATATTCAAATTAATGGTCTGCAAAAAATCCCAACAGCGACCGTGCTCGAATATATCCCTGTTAAGCCTGGCCAACAATTAGATGGCGAAGATACCGTCCATATTATTCAGACCCTTTATCAGACTGGTTTTTTTGAAAATGTTACATTATCCCGCCAGGGCGATACGCTTATTGTTGCGGTAAAAGAACGGCCTACGATTGGTGCTATCCAGGTAAATGGAAATAAGCAGATTAGCAAAGATGATTTGCTGGCGGCTTTAAAAGGTGCTGGGATTGCTGAGGGGCAAATATATAGTGAGTCCACATTAGAAGGCATGAAGCAAGCATTAGTGCATCAGTACAATTTATTGGGAAGATATAATGCTCAAGTAAATGTGACTGTTACATCAGAGCTGCGAAATCGAGTAGGTATAAAAATTCAAATTTCAGAAGGCGAAATTGCAAAAATTAAGCGAATTAATATTATTGGCAATAAAGCTTTTACCGAAAAAGAATTACAGAAGAATTTTAAACTTTCTCAACGTCCTTGGTGGGCATTATTTGGAAGTAGCGATGAGTACTCTGCAGAAAAATTACAAGAAGATCTTAACGCGTTACGTCTTTTTTACTTGGACAGAGGCTACCTAAAATTTTCTGTGGACTCGAGTCAGGTCACCATGACTCCTGATCGCAAGGATATCTATGCCAGCGTACGTATCACTGAAGGCGATATATACACGGTTAGGGGTTACCGTTTTTCGGGTAATTTATTGGGTAAAGAAAAAGATTTATCTCAATATATAACTTTTACGCCGGGTGAAGTCTATTCTCGTCAAAAAGTAGAAAGAATTGGTAGCGGCATTGGGCGCTATTTTGCTGATATGGGTTATGCTGGGGCAGCTGTTAGCGTAGAGCCAATTTTCACTAATGGTTCAACATCCGTTTTGTTAGATTTCAATGTAGACCCGGGCGATCGTATTTATGTCAGAAACATAGAGTATTCAGGTAATACTAAGACAGGCGATGAAGTGTTGCGTCGTGAAACAAGGCAAATGGAAGGCGCGGTTTACTCTGCGACAGATATAGATTTAAGTACGCGGCGCTTAAATAATCTTGGATATGTGGACAACATCAAAGTTGAAATGGTACCTGTTCCTGGTAGGCCAGATCAGGTTGATTTAAATTACAGTTTGAAAGAAGTCTCATCTACAACAGCTAGCGCACAAGTAGGTTATTCTGACAACTATGGTATCCTTTATGGGGCAAATATGACCCAGAAAAACTATAAAGGTACCGGTAAGTCTGTTTCTTTAGGCTTTAATAACAGCGAATTCTCGCAAGTGTATAGTTTCAGCTATTTTAATCCATACTATACACAGACAATGAGCCGTGGTTACACTCTGTTTTATCAAAAGGTTACACCTGGAAATACGAATATTTCTAACTACGTGTTAGACACTTATGGTGGTGTGATGAATTATCGTATTCCTATGTCAGAATATTCATACCTTACTTTTGGTTATGGTTACGAATACATGCAAGTGAACACGACAACGCCTTCTACCGAAATTGCTAGTTTTCTTGCACAGCACGGTGATCACTTTAACAATGTCAAGGGAATAGCAGGTTGGGGTTACAACAATTATGATAAGGCTATTTTCCCGACCAAAGGGTTTAATCATTACCTTGGCGCTGAGGTAGGTGCTCCTGTCTTGCCAGATAACTTGGAATACTATCGATTTAACTATGATGGTACTTATTATCAGCCTATCGCCAAAGGCGTTATCGTCGCATTGAACGTTGGATTGGGGTATGGTAATGGTTACGGTAGCTTTGATTCACTACCATTCTTTAAGAATTTTTATGCGGGTGGTGCAGGAACTGTAAGGGGGTATGAGGGCAACACATTAGGTCCTAGGGATTCTAATGGTAACTCCATCGGCGGTAGCGTACTTGCAGCAGGTAGCGTGAATTTAATTATCCCGAATCCAATCAGCGAGCGTTTGCGTACCGCAGTATTTTTCGATGCGGGTAACGTCTTTGCTGACTCGTTTGACGCATCTGACCTGAGATATTCTACGGGCCTTCAGGTAGATTGGTTCTCACCAGTTGGACCGTTGAGATTCAGTTTGGGTAAAGCTTTGAATACTCAGCCTGGGGATAGAACGCAGACCTTCCAATTCTCAGTGGGTACAAGTATATAAACATCTCAATTCAAGAGGCTGCTTTGTTCATGTTTGAAACGAGTGGTAGTATTAGTTTATTTAGTTTTATTTTTTTATTTCATTTCTAAGGAGAGTTACCATGAAAAAAATGTTACTTGTTATCGCTGCTGTACTTTCATTGTCTGCTATTTCTATGAATGTTGCGCTTGCTGCGCCATCGCCAGCTGTTGATACCAAGATTGGGGTAATTAACTTACAGAGCCTTCTCGGACAATTACCACAAATGAAGTCTATTAATGAAAAAATGAAGACTCAGTTTGCGAGTCGACAAGCAGATATTAAGAAAGCGCAAGATGAGTTTAAGAAAAGCGCTGACGACTACAAAAAGAACGTTGCCGTAATGTCTGAAAAAGATAAGAATGCTGCTCAAGATAAATTGATCAAAAAAGAGCAAGAAGTTCAAAAAATGCAGATGGATTTTCAGCGCGATTTTGTAGAGGAACAAAACAAGCAAGTGAATACGTTGTTGGAAAAAATTAAAACTGTTGTTGCTGATGTTGCCAAGAAAGAAAATCTCGGCCTTGTGTTGATAGATGCAAGTGTTGCCTATGTAGACAAAAAAATGGATGTGACGGATGCTGTGCTAAATGCCCTTAAAGAAAAGAGTTAATTAGCATAACAATTCATAGCGAATAGAAGGGCGGTTCTGTGAATCGCCCTTTTACTATCTAAGTAGGTCTAATTATGCAAATTAAATCATTTTCTCTCGGTGAACTTTCAAGTCATATTGGTGCAGAACTTAAAGGTGATCCTGATTGTTTGATTTCCAGTCCTGCGCCACTAGACATTGCTGGTGTAGGTCAGATTACTTTTCTTCGTGATGACAAATACAAAAACCTTCTTTCGGAAACCAAAGCTTCCGCTATTATTCTCCAACCTAAAAACATGCTTGAAAAAACAAGCGCGAATTTGCTTTTATTGGAAAATCCCTATTTAGGATTTATCAAAATTATTAACCTAATGTGTGCTCCTCCTAAACCAACACCGGGTGTACATGCTACTGCTGTTCTCGGAAAAAATTGCGATATTGCGAAGACTGCGAATATTGCTGCGAATGTTGTTATTGGAGATAACGTATGCATAGGCGAGCACACGATAATTTCAGCCAACTGTACAATCGGTCATAATGCTAGGGTAGGTGATGATGTGTGTATCTATCCAAACGTAGTGCTCTACGATAACGTGCGTTTAGGGAATCGGGTAATAGTCCATTCAGGTGCTATCATTGGTGCTGATGGTTTTGGTATGTTGAATGACAATGGTATATGGGTGAAGGTGCCGCAAATAGGTTCCGTTGTGATAGGTGATGATGTTGAAATTGGTGCAAGCACAACCATTGATAGAGGCACGTTAGGTGATACCGAGATTGGTGATGGCGTGAAGCTGGACAATCAAATTCAAATCGCACATAACGTTTGTATTGGTGCCCATACACTGATGGCAGGTGGTACTATGGTTGCCGGTAGTGCCAAAATAGGGAAGCACTGCATGTTTGGTGGCCGCACATCTGTTGCTGACCATGCAAAAATTGCTGATCATGTTATTTTAACAGGAACAACTGCTATTCCATCTGACATATCAGAGCCAGGAATATATTCGTCGGGTATGCTGCCCCAATCTAATTCAAAGTGGAGAAGGAACGCAGTGCGTCTTTTACAGCTTGATGATATGGCTAAACGTTTGAAAGATTTAGAGAAGCGCTTAAAAGAGATAGAGTAGAGCCTATTTACAGTTTGTGAGGAAAATTATTTTTGCACAAGATCGCATAGGAAATGATTTCCTGGCATCCGCTGGGAGATGTTGAAAATTGCAATAGCAGGTCATTCACAATAATAGCAAATATAAAAAATAAGGATGTAAAACCAGACCTTAAAGTGGGATAGGTATATTAAGAGGAAAACATCATGATAGATATACACGAAATACTTTCTTTCCTGCCACATAGATATCCTTTTATATTGGTTGACAGGGTATTGGAGTTAAAAGAATCAGGTTTGGTTGGATTAAAAAATGTGACAATCAATGAACCATTTTTTACAGGCCACTTTCCAGAACAACCCGTAATGCCGGGCGTAATGATTATTGAGGCGTTAGCACAAGCTGCAGGTATTTTTATTCTAAAATCAGATCCCACGATTAATAAAGAAAGTAGTATGTTTCTTTTAGCAGGCATTGATAACGCACGGTTTAAACGGATAGTTTTGCCTGGAGATCAACTTTATTTGCATATTGATCTAATTCGTAAAAAACAAGGCATTTACAAATTTAAATGTGAAGCGATAGTAGACGGTGAAATTGCATGTACAGCAGAATTGATGAATGCAAGGAGAGGACAAAATGATACATAATACCGC
>JAQSWO010000057.1 GCA_029266595.1 Gammaproteobacteria bacterium | reverse complement strand
CTCCACGGCCATCGACGGCCACTTTTTAGCGCTCCACGGCCATCGACGGCCACTTTTTAGCGCTCCACGGCCATCGACGGCCACTTTTTAGCGCTCCACAGCTCTCAAAAAAATCATAAAAAGCCCTTCTTATCGAAGCTGTCAATTCCCCCTCTATTGGCACCTGACACACCTCTCGCTTTAGCTTGCGCAATCACAGCGTCACACTGCAGGCGTTCATACTCTTTATACAACCGAGCTGCCTGGTTAGGATTGGCCCCTAATCGCTCTGGCATACCACTCACATCATCATTTAACACCAGCTGTTGTTTTAAATTTAGACACTCGTTGTTACGACTAACATCCACTGGAACTGACCCCGTGTTAGAATTTAGACGGACACAACCAGAAAGTAAGATAGCAGAAGCCAACACTACAGGAATAAGATTAAGATACTTCATCGTTTTAGACATATTTAAACTCCTTGTACAAAAAGAAATAGGGAGTAACAGGCCAGCCTCCCTAGTTTGTGCCACTTGGTAGGGGGTGAACTGTTACAATAGGGATGAGGCGCACAGACAATTCTCCCCCTTGGCAACAACTCATCTTATAGTAGAACAGGACTACAAATGATATATGAAACTATAGGCTGCTTGAAAAAAATGCGCGTCAACCAACACATACCGGTTGAATACACATTATGCTTAAACGACCAGCACATACCGATGAATACCCTGCTTGGTAGAAAAATAGCGCTAACCTACACAGGCCAAATATATTGCACACAATGCGGAAGAAAAACAAACAAAAGCTTTCAGCAAGGCTACTGTTTTCCATGCTATAGACGCTTACTTGAATGCCATTTATGCACTATTTATCCTGAAAAATGTGCGTATTATGAAGGCAAGTGCGATCCTAATGATTGGGCGCACGCGAACTGCGGACAACCGCATATAATCTACTTGGCCAATTCATCTGGCTTAAAAGTAGGCATCACACGCACCTCACAAATTCCAACACGCTGGATAGATCAAGGCGCTACTCAAGGCCTGCCCATCTTTAACGTCAAAAATCGTTATCAATCTGGTCTTGTCGAAGTCGCTTTAAAAAAATACATTGCAGATAAAACAAATTGGCGAGCCATGCTATGCTCCGGCGGCATACCACAGGACCTCCTCGCAAAACGGGAAGAAGTCCTAAAGCAAATTAAAGATGGCGTAGACGAACTAAATAAGAAATTTAACGGAGATATTCAACCCTTACCTGATGCTGCACTCACGGAAATCACCTACCCTATATTGCAATACCCAGAAAAAATCCAGGTATTCAATTTAGACAAAGATAAAAGCGTGGAAGGGATACTACAAGGCATCAAAGGACAGTATTTATTGCTAGATACGGGAGTGATTAACATCAGAAAATTTACAGGATATGAGGTCATGCTTCATGGTGAATGAAAACATTAAACTATATACCATAGACGAACACCAGATTGATCAGCGTATCGATAATTTTTTATTCTCTCATTTAAAAGGCATTCCCAAAAGCCGCCTGTACCGCGCTTTGCGATCCGGCGAAATTCGCGTCAACAAAAAACGCGTCAAAGCTCCTTATCGATTATGTGAAGGCGATATAGTTCGTATCCCTCCTTTGCGCGTTGCCACTCGCGAAGAAAAAATGGCACCCTCACAAAAATTCTCGCAATCACTAGAAACATCCGTTATCTACGAAGACAAACATATTATTATTATCAATAAGCCTTCAGGCGTGGCTTCACACGGGGGTAGCGGAATTAATTTCGGCGTCATTGAAACCTTTAGATACTTACGACCTAAACTAGCTTATTTAGAACTGGTGCATCGCTTAGATAGGGAAACAACTGGCTGTCTGATACTAGCCAAAAAACCTAGCGTACTAAAGGCATTGCACAAAATGCTATTAGAGAGGAAAGTGAATAAGACTTACCTCGCACTGGTTGAGAATGCTTGGGAAGGTGGCAAAAAGCATATCACTGCTCCTCTACTTAAAAATCAGCTCTCATCGGGAGAAAGGATTGCCACTGTTCATAAAGACGGAAAGCCATCAGAAACCATCTTCACACCGTTACACACATTCCAGAATGTTACGCTCGTCTCTGCGAAACCGCTTACTGGACGCACACATCAGATCCGCGTGCACGCAGCACATATAGGCCATCCTGTTCTAGGCGACCAAAAATACGGCTCAGGAAAATACGATAAGCCCTACAACGTCAAACATTTACTTCTACACGCCGCCTCTTTGGAATTCACTCTGCCCGCTACAGAAGAGAAAATCTCTCTCTGCGCATGCTTAGATGAAGCTTTTGGACGATTATTGAAGGACTTAACTTAACTTAGAATCGCTGCCATAACTGATCCCATGCACTTTGGGCACCATATGAGAACTTCTCAATAAAACTCTTTTTAGGTATGACATATTTGATCTCAAAAATCTCAGCATCCTTACTCGCTGTCAGCAAATAATCATCACTCGTCATCATCTCATCGATCAACTTACGTTTCAGCGCATCTGTCCCAAACCAATGCTCGCCTGTGGCAACTTCATCCATATTCAATGATGGCCGGTTCTCAACCACAAATGCCTTAAAAAGCTCATGAATTTCATTGATTTCTGACTGAAATTTTTCTCTATCTTTTTTTGTATTTTCTCCAAACATCGTTAATGTCCGCTTATATTGACCCGCGGTGATTTGCTCAAAATCTACTTCCTTTTTCTTGAGCAAACGATTGAAGTTAGGAATTTGTGCTACAACGCCAATAGAACCAATAACTGCAAAAGGTGCTGCAATAATTCGGTTTGCCACACAAGCCATCATGTACCCCCCACTCGCGGCCACTTTATCGACAATAACAGTCAATGGGACGCCTCGATCACGAATACGTTTAAGCTGTGAAGCCGCTAAGCCATAGGCATGCACCATACCACCTGGGCTTTCTAAACGGACGACAACCTCATCATCAGGCGTTGCAATAGTTAGGATAGCAGTAATCTCTTCACGTAAGCTGCTAACAGCAGAAGCCCTAACATCTCCAGAAAAATTCAACACAAACAGACGTTTTTTAGCGATCTTTTCTCCATCCTTAGTAGACAACTCTTCTTTTTTAGCAGATTTACGAGCTTTTTTTCCCGCTTTTTCTGCCTTATAGGTTTCCTTGAGCACACCCTTTGAAAGCACTTCCTTCCTCAATTTCTCAGTGATTTTATCTAATCTATCATTGATTTTATTTATTCTCAGTGTATCTTTGGCGTCATTCTTACCCTTAGTAACAATAGCTACTACCCCAACGAGTAAAATGAGCACAGCCACAACAACCGTTACGATTTTGGCAAGAAAGAAGAAATACTCAGGTAACATAGGTTGGCCCCCTTATTTATAGTTGTAACAGTAACTACCTTACCGCGGTTGACCGCTTTAAAGCGCGTCAGTAGAAGGGAAGGCAAATGCCCAAATCTATTCCAGACAAATTTGTAAAGGCGTGTTTACGTAGTGATATGCCTCATGCTTTTTGTAAAGGCTTAGCCCCCCCCAATTAAGTTTGATATTCTGAGCCATACACAGTTAGAATATCAAGCTTCAGCGGCAAACCCACAAAGTTTTTGAGGAAAAATCATGAAAAAAGATATCCATCCACCATATACCGAAGTGCTAGTAACATGCAGTTGTGGCAATTCGTTCAAAACTCGCTCGACCACAACTAAAGACCTGAAAATAGAAATCTGCTCTGCTTGCCACGATTTCTATACGGGTGAGAAAAAATCATCTAAAAATACAGAAGGCCGCATCAGCCGCTTCAATGATCGATATGGCAAAACATCCAAACCCGATGCACCCTCAACCACCGATGCTGCGTCAAGTGATACAGCCTAATCTTCACTGCTAGCCTCGCATTCACATTCAAATGCCTCATGTTCTGCTCAGCTAACTGAATAGATCATGGGGCGTTTTTATTTAAGCTGCACGATAGATTAGTTTTCAAGACCAGGCTCAACAAACTTTGATACAAATCAATCCACGTAATTATGAAACTGAGCTACGTCAAAAAGATATTCAAAAAATCTTAAAGCTCTTAGGGATGAAGAAGATCGCTATGGCCCCGTCACGACGCCATAGAATAGGAACGAGCAGAGACGATGACTAAAAGGTATTATTTCATACTACTGATATGTTTATGCTTTTTCGCATGCGACAACAGTTTATGGAACAGCCCCCAGACAGAAAAGAACTATGCTGAAAATATTCGCTATGGGTCATTCGCTGCCTCGCCCAAAACACTAGATCCTGCAGAATCTTATACCATTGATGAAAACATGTTTTTAGCACAAATTTACGAACCGCCCCTTCAATACCATTATCTCAAAAGACCTTATACTCTTATTCCACGGACAGCTGCATACATGCCAGAAGTCCGTTATTGGAATCAAAAAAACGAACCACTACCCAAAGACGCTAGTGCTAATGACATCGCTTACACAACCTACGACATCACCATTCAACCAAATATCTTATACCAGCCTCACCCTGCATTCGCACTCGCAGAAAACGGACAACATCTTTATCACGCACTGACACCTGAAGACCTCAAGCATATCACAAAGCTAAAAGACTTCCCCAAAACAGGTACAAGGGAATTAATTGCAGAAGATTACGTCTATCAAATTAAACGACTTGCACATCCCAATATTAATTCTCCTATATTAGATTTAATGAGTCGTTATATCTTAGGTCTATCAGATTTCCCTAAAACACTTAGAGAAGCCTATAACACAACAAACAAGGCTAACCCTTTTTTTGATTTAAGAAAATATCATTTTGCAGGTGTGCAAGTTATAGACAAATATACTTATCGCATTACCCTAAAAGGAAAATATCAACAATTTATATATTGGCTCAGCATGCCATTTTTTGCACCTATTCCTTGGGAAGCAGATGCTTTTTATTCACAAAAAGGCATGAAAGAAAAAAATCTTAATTTTAATTGGCAACCCATTGGTACGGGCCCCTACTATTTAGCGCAAAATAATCCTAATAAAGAAATGGTGTTAGAAAGAAATTTAAACTTTCATGCCGAATACTTTCCGACAGAAGGGATGGCTGGTGACAAAGAAAAAGGCTACTTAAAAAACGCGGGACAAAAATTGCCTTTTGTTGATCGATATGTCTTTACCTTAGAAAAAGAGGTCATTCCACGCTGGAATAAATTTCTGCAGGGTTACTACGATCAGTCCGCTATCAGCTCAGATAATTATGGTGAAGCGATACAACTCAACCAAAATAAAAAACCAGAGATTACTGAATCCCTTAAACGAAAAGGCATACGTCTACAAACTAGTACCGACCTTAGTGTGTTTTATTTTGGTTTTAACATGCTAGATAAAGTAGTGGGTGGTAATAGCGACCACGCGCAGAAACTTCGCCAAGCAATCAATATTGCGATAGACCAATCAGAATATATCTCTATTTTTTTAAATGGTAGAGGCATGGTAAGCCAGTCTCCCATTCCTCCCGGTATTTTTGGATATGCCTCTCCTAAACAAGGTTACAGTAATCCCTATTTATACGAACGCAAAGGCAATGTTTTTCAACGAAAATCCATTCAGGCTGCAAAAAAATTGTTAATCGAAGCGGGCTATCCAGAAGGCAGAGATCAAAAAACAGGAAAACCACTAATGATACGTTTTGATTCCACCACAACATCGCCTGCTGACCAAGATCGTTTTATTTGGCTCAGAAAGCAATTCGAAAAATTAGGGATTGAATTAGACGTTGAAATTACGGACAGCAATCGTTTTCAAGAAAAAATGCGTAATGGCGACGCACAATTCTTCATGTATGGATGGACTGCTGATTACCCTGACCCTGAGAACTTTTTATTTCTCTTTTATAGCCGCAATGGCCAGGTAAAATATGAAGGAGTGAATGCAACCAATTATGAGAATCCAGCATATGATAAATTATTTGAACAGATGCAACAGATGCCTAACAATCAAGCACGCTTTGATATTATTCAGAAAATGATCGGTATCTTAAGAAAAGACACACCCTGGGTCGGAGAAATGTTTACAGAATCTCTGACACTATCCCAACAGTGGCTGGATCCCTATAAGCCTAATTCTGTAACCAGTAATGTACTTAAATATCAACGTATCGATCCTCAAAAAAGAATCGCCATGATCCAAGAATGGAACCGTCCCGTCTTGTGGCCCGTCATCTTAATTGCTTTAATACTGTTTTTGCTGATATTGCCGGCGATAATTGGTTATCGTAGGAAAATGCATAGCCGTATATATCGTTAGATTCTTATCAAAGAAGTCCCTCCAGTTTTTTCAAAGAGAGAAAAGATGACCATTCGCACACGCTTTGCACCTAGTCCCACCGGCTACCTACACATAGGCGGCGCACGTACAGCCCTTTACGCTTGGCTATTTGCCAAACAACAGCAGGGAACATTCATTCTACGCATTGAAGATACAGACAGAGAACGCTCCACACCTGAATCTATACAAGCCATTCTAGAGGCCATGGATTGGTTGAAGTTAGATTATCAAGAAGGGCCTTTCTATCAAACTCAATGCTTTGATCGCTATGCCGAAGTGATACAACAATTAATCGCTACCGGGAAAGCCTATCGCTGCTATTGTAGTAAAGAACGCCTAGATGCGCTCCGAGAGACGCAACAAGCTAACAAAGAGAAGCCTAGATATGACGGTCACTGCCGCCATCTCACAGAGCAACTAACGGATCAACCATTTGTCATCCGCTTCTGTAATCCTAAAGACGGCGAAGTTGTATTTGAAGACGCGATTAAAGGCGAAATACGCTTTAGCAATAGTGAACTTGATGATTTGATTATCGCCCGCACTGATGGCGTACCCACGTATAACCTTACTGTGGTGGTCGATGATTGGGATATGAAAATCAGCCATGTTATTCGAGGAGATGACCATGTCAACAATACACCTAGACAAATTAACATCTTCAAAGCGCTAGATGCTAACCCACCAATTTACGCACACGTACCTATGATTTTAGGTGAAGATGGCAAACGTTTATCTAAACGCCATGGCGCAGTGAGCGTCATGCAATATCGAGAGGATGGTTTTTTACCACACACACTACTTAACTATCTTGCACGGCTAGGCTGGTCGCACGGTGATCAAGAAATTTTTTCACGTGACGAATTAATTTCTCTTTTCAAACTCAGCAGTATTAATCGTTCCCCAGCCGCATTAAACACACAAAAATTGCTATGGTTAAATCAACATTATTTAAAAAACGCTCCTAGAGAAGAAATCATGCCAGAACTTATCTGGCATATGCAGCGTGCAAATATTGATGTGACCAACGGTCCAACATTGATAGACATTATTAATGTGCAAGCAGAGCGCTGCAAAACCTTATGCGAAATGGTCGAAAAAAGTCGTTTCTTTTACGAAGAAGTTGAAGCCTACGATCCCACAGCTGCTCAGAAAAATCTTATGTCTGAAACGCTGCCTGTATTTAGATATTTGGTTGAAAAATTTGAGGCATTAGGCAATTGGGAAAAAGAGGCGCTACATGAAATCATTAAAGAAGCAGCGGCAGCATTAGACGTGGGAATGGGAAAGATCGCCCAGCCTTTACGCGTTGCGTTAACAGGTAATACTGTTTCTCCACCTATTGATGAAACGCTTGCATTGCTTGGCAAAGAAAAAACGTTGGAGAGAGTGAAACAGGCATTAGTATTCATAGATTCGTAATAGACCAGTCACGTAACAGATCAGCCCCTAGATAGAAACGGCCATCTTTTGGCGATCTTGGACGAAAAATGCGCTCAGAGTGCTCACATAAACATGTATGCTGCGCTTTTTCTGGATCAACTATGTCTTAGATTGCCGGGTCGCTATCGCTCCTTGCAAAGACGATTTATAAAGTCTCTAGCCTGTCTTTGCGAGCGCTTTTTGCGAAGCAATTCAGGAAATATATCCTCGAAGGGTCCTAAGAGACCTTAGATTTTTTTCTAGATCAACTATGTCTTGTCTCTTAAGCGAAACCTCATCATCACAAGGTCGCGAATACAGCGGTTATATATTTTCCTAGATTGCCACGTCGCGCTGCGCTCCTCGCAAAGACGGTCTAAAACTTGACCATTTGTGCCAATCGCGGTAAGGGATGAGCTATTACCCAGTCATTTAATTGGAGATGCGTGAGAGTGCTACTAAAAGATCTTTATGGCTGACAACTTGAGCTGCTCATACTCTCCATTTCTACTTCTTTTTCCTGGCTTGAAGAAGGATTTGTATCATAAAACGCAGGGTTCAAACCACCAACACAAACGGCATTAATAAAGCGTTTCGCTGCTGCTGTGGCTGAAGGATCAAACGCTTGCTTTAATTGTTCCACCTGGTCTTTGGTCAATATACTAGATTTTTGGTGTAACTGATTGTCTTCGTGTAACGACTCTATTAATTTCACTATTTCTTGACGGTTCTCCTTCTTTGCCCATTTATATAATTCATTTAAGTGCTCCATCACTTCCTTGAACTCTTTTTGACTTAGTCGCTCTGGTGATAATAGCCTCTCCAAAGACCATACGATCTCTGACTCCACGTTTGAAATTAATGCATGCTTTATTAGACCTTCGATAGGAGAATGAGATGATTGGTCGACCTCACTTACCAATGGACTTGGTTGACCTTGATTATCAATAGCTTCTTGACCGCTTAAAGTTCCAAGCATATCACTGTATTGAACCCCTTTTACTTCTTCTGGAGCATTCTCTTCCAATCTCTCTGCAGAACCAAACATTTTTTTTAAATCATCTTTCTGATTTTTATTTAATATATTACTTTCATGCAGTAACCATATGAGATTATTCGTCTCAGGGCTTGTCCCCCCATCATTTCTCCATATAGTCAACAGCTCCTTTAATCTCTCAAACTTAGCGAATCCCTCTTTCTTCTCTGATGTCTGCGTCAGCAACAACTGGTTTAATAAACTTTCCAACTCTGCTTTTATTGGTCCTTCTATGAATGGCGTCTTTTCCAATAAGGCCTTCAATTCTTTAACTGTCTCTTTAAGCGCAGGATCACGGGCTTCTGTTTTTATGTAGTGTGTTAAGGCCTCTATATATTCACCATCTAATTCCGTCTTTTCTGCCAATCCTAAATCTCGTTTAATGATCTCTGAAGGTGAAAGATATCTTGCCGCTTCCCAAAAATAACTATAAGCCCTTGCAAAACCATACAACGCTCCCCCTAAGAGAACTGCTGTAGCTGCAAAAAGCGGTATAATCCATGAGCTGATCGGCGAGGTAGCAATAATCACTATGGCCATTATTGCAAATATCATGGAAGTAGAACTTAAAAGCAGCGTTAGCCAACCATTTAATTGAAATTTCTTTCTTACTGATTGTGAATCAAAATTCACAATATTTTTTTCATATTTCGCCCATTCTGCAATTTTCTCTTTCTTTTCTTCAAGGGTAGATTTGGGATTCGACACACACTCTAACAACGAAGTTATGGCAATAAAAGCCTGCATGCCTTTTGTTGTCCCCTTCTTTAGCTCCGACAAAAGGTCATCATAACTGCGCAGCACAGCGCTATAGGTAGGAGCAAGTTTTGGATTTTCACTCACTTTTCCGGCAGCGGAATCAAAGGCATGCGTTAACCGTCGCATCTCTGCCTGCAGTTCCTTCTCAGCGCGTTTGCTTAATACACGCTCTGCCATATAACTGCGAATAATATCCAGACCCGGAAAACCTTTTAACCATGCCTTCTTCAGTGAAGCCGCACTGTCATTTTCTTGAATCTGAAGCATTATTTATCCTCCCCCTTAAGAATATATCCTCTACAATAACATATGCAGCTTAAGCTTTTATTAAATCCGTAAACTATTATTTTTCAAACTCCGCCATCAAATCTGCCTGATACTCACGAATTAATGGTTCAATCACATGCTCCAGCGCGCCCTGCATAATTTCATCCAACTGATATAAAGTTAAATTAATTCTATGATCGGTCACTCGGCCTTGAGAAAAATTATAGGTGCGAATACGCTCTGACCTATCTCCTGTGCCTACTAAATTCCGCCTATGCTCACTCTGCTCTTTTTGTTGTTTCTCTTGCTCACTACGTAATATTTTTGATTGCAATAAACTCATCGCACGGGCTTTATTTTTATGTTGGGAACGCTCATCTTGACACTCAACTACTGTGCCCGTAGGAAGATGCGTAATACGCACTGCTGATTCTGTACGATTCACGTGCTGACCTCCTGCACCAGAGGCACGATAGGTATCTATACGCAAATCCGCTGGATTGATATAGATTTCATCAATTTCATCTACTTCAGGAAATACCGCCACAGTACATGTTGATGTGTGTACTCGGCCTTGTGATTCCGTAATAGGTACACGTTGCACACGGTGAGCGCCAGATTCAAATTTTAAACGAGAATATACATCCACACCGGAAATACGGGTAATAACTTCTTTATACCCTCCTTTTTCACCATGACTTTCTGATAAAATTTCTAAATGCCAACCTTGGTCTTCCGCATAACGTGTATAC
>JAQSWO010000056.1 GCA_029266595.1 Gammaproteobacteria bacterium | reverse complement strand
CGGAAAAAGAATTTTATATGAATTATCAGTGGGTTACATCAAATCCTCTATCAGAAACAACCTTCCTTTCAATTTTTGTCGTGTGCAGAGAAAAAATTTGGACAAGCGCCTTAGGACGGGTAGATATAAAGGACTGGAAATAACCTATTGATATAAAGCAAAAAAGTAGGTTGGAAGCGAAGCACCAACTGTATTTCCCCCAAAAAGTCAAAATAAGGTTAGCTACTAAACGTCTATCGATCCTAAACAACGAAATCACAACACAAGCCTTATTAGGCATTACTATAGTATTTGATGTCAATCTGGCACATGATTTTTAAAGTAGATTTCCGAAACATAACGAGCGCCCTGTGCACCCTTTTTCAATTGCACCACCACATGAATAATCAAATGAACATAGTTCTCTATTTGGTCACGACTTAACCCAAGATTTTTCTGCATGACCATTAACATCAATTGCTCAAACGCTAGCCTGGGGGTGTCTGCATGCAAGGTTGCAATAGACCCAGGATGCCCTGTGTTAACAGCTCTTAGGAAGGAGAAAGCTTCTGCGCCACGCAATTCGCCAATAATAATACGGTCAGGTCGTAAACGTAGACTAGCCTCCACCAAATCTTGCATATCAATTTTTGCACGCCCTTGTTGGTTCCGTGAGGCAAATAAAGATAAAGTATTCGGTTGATTGACACGAATTTCAGGCACATCCTCAATAGTAATGATTCTTTCTGTATCAGGAATTTTTTTGAGCAGCGCATTTAAAAAAGTAGTTTTTCCGGTAGAGGTTCCTCCAGAAATGAGAATATTCAATTTTGCTGCGATAGCAAGCGTTAAAAATTCTTGGTAATTTTTTTCCGTATGGTATTTTTGTAATTTTTCTTTCACCACCCCTTCCTTCAAGCGATCGTCATGGGGCGTAAAGCCGCCTTGTTGCGCATACCAGCTCAAATCATAATTTAATAGTGATGCCTTACGGATAGATATGCCGACAGTATGATCACTCACCGCAGGCGGGTAGACAATTTGTATGCGATAACCTTTGGGTAAGTTGGCCGAAAGTAGAGGGTGTTCTTCGCTGATGGTCTGCTCGGTATAGGTTGCAACTAATTTGGCTAGATGCCGTAGGTGAGGAAAAGTTAAGTCCGGTATAGCTTCTTGCAACATTTCTCCGCTTCTTTCTACCCATACCTGCCCCGGCCTATTAATGGAAATTTCACTGACGCTAGGATCTTCCAACAGATGTTTTAAGGGAAGTAGGTGATTTTCCAGTAAAACAATATTCATTTTCTACCAAGTCCTTGCTTGTGAAGAAACCGTGGAGAAATCTAAATCTCGCGCTACAAATACTTGAATTAACGAACCCTGTGGAATACGTATCGTCGGCTGAATATTTATTCTCGTTTGCAACACATTAGTAGACGCATTTAGCACACCTTGCGAAACAGCCGCCTGATAAGGATTACCCGTTAACTGATTTTGATTGGGCCCAGTATTAACGCTGCTTGCCGTCACACCTAGCACTGAAAGTAACGCGCTATTCCCAAAGATCTGCCAAAAATGCGTATCTACGTTACCTCCCATTCCTGCTTGACCCAACTGATCTGTATTCGGGGATCCCAATGCTATATCGACATAATTGGGTGTAATGGCGCGCGTCCAAATGACAATTGCCCGTGTCTGACCCACAGCTATACTAGAACTATACTGCCCCACCAAACGTGTACCTCTGGGCAGTAGCACAATTTCACCCGTATCGCCGTAAATATCTTTGGTAATCACCGCACGCACCATTCCAGGCAAATCAGAGTCAATCGCGGTTTCCAAAACAGCGCCGATCAGCTTACCTTGCAAAATTTTATAGCGTGCCTTGGTATCATGTCTGGCGGACACGGTCACTACTTGTGCATTTGCTGCTTGCTGAAGAAAATTCGCATTACTATCACCCGACCCAGCACCCATCACTGAACGCGTCGTCTCTGCACTTTTTTCACCATAAACCATGGTAGGAGACTTACGCCGCGTTTCTTCTGCTTGTTTTGTAAAGCTATCTCTTTCCATCGTTGGCAATACAGAAACAGGTGGCGGGAGAGGTAAAGGCTTTGCAGGCGGAGGTAGTATTGGCAGGCTTGCTGCATAGTCAGCAGGCGTGATTTGCAAATTCAGTTGAGGTGCTGGTGTCGTAGCATCGGCCGCCGGCTTTACCAATACCTCTTGATTCTTTTTTTCACTCGGTGATTCCGTCCAAAAATTCCTGCCTAAAATAGCGGCAAAAATGGCCATTAAAATAACAGTAAGATATTTCCCCACAGCCATTGGGCCTGCAACCCGTGGAGGTGTGTTACTTCTTACTGACTCACCCATAGGTGGTTTTTTGCGGTCTTCACTCATGACCGAGACTCATTGAATACAGTGGCTACTTGATCACCATACCTAAGAGTAAATTGTTTTCCCGTGGTTTCAACCACCACAAACTTTCCTTGTATATGGTAATTGATTAACGATTCCCGGCCACGAGGATCTACACTAAAAATAGCGGGAATATTTTGACGCTCGCCAAAATCAAAAAAAGTAAAACGTCCATTGTCGTAGACACAAACAGGCACTACCGTAATATCACCCTGAGCTGTATAGCGCCAATTCTCAACCAGCGGTTTTTTGAAGCCCGAAGCGCCACCAGAAGCATGAGATCGAATGGCATCATTGTAGTGAAAACGCACTAAAAAAGCGGTGCGATCATGCGGCTTGCTTGGACCCTCTTGTTTTGAGGGCGGGGGTGCAGTTAAAAAGAATTGATAAGTGCCGCGTGTGGTCAGCACATTCATGTTGGTATCTGGGTAATCTGTAATTGGCTTTAGATTGATGACATCATTTTGTACATTCACTAACCAAGCTGCGGAATCACCAATATTCACCGAAATTATTTTTTCATCCTCACCAAATTGAATGGCTGTGATGTAGCCTTGCATCGTTGAAATTCGATACACCTGGTTAGGATCATAGACAGCAATTTGGACGTGTTTATCACTGAGAGAGCTCTTAGGTGATATTTCGGCATTCACTAATAGCGGCGTTACCAAAACCAATATAAATATAAAAATAGGCCGTACCATACGTTAAATCTCTTTGGGTATTTCTTGATTAAGTTGGAAGCTGGTAATAAAAAATCCTAGGGGATTAAAATTGATACGCTCAGTCAAGGGCAATGGTGAATTAGAGTAAGCAAATTTAATCGTTGCTTGCCAATATTGCCTAACAGGCTTGGCGTTAGCAGGAAGCAAACCGACTAACGGTTGAACTTCGGTATAAAAACGAATTTGAGCAATATCTGGATAAGGAAACGAGTAACTCATAATTTTCATCTCTACCCTACTACGATCCTGATAGCGGCGGATGGGGCTTTCTGGGTTACTTGTATCCATCTGATTGGCATATTGCTGATACGTTTGTGCTGAAGAAAGTGCGCGTACGATATCGGCATTTAGCTGTCGCAGCGCATAATCGTAACTCATACGTGCATTCATATACTTATACAAAAAATAAACCGTAATGGCTTCATTTTGCTTGATAGCGGTGAGGTCAACCGGTTTTAGCACAGTTGTAAAGCCACTTTCTTTGTTGACTTCAATCAAATAAGGAACAGCTGTTTTCAGAGGTGATAATAGCAAATTCGCAATGGTGGAAAGAATTAGTCCAACTAAACAAATCAACATCAACACAAAATATCGATTGCGCTCTACTCGTATGGCCTCATAACGATCTGCGTACCAATCAGTGCCGTCTTTTTCCAATTTTCCTTTCATTATCTTTTCTCCCTTAAGGCGTTAAGGGCCCGGGAAGGAATACTGCCTCCTATTGACACGCCCATATCTCCAATTGCTACTTTTCTGGATAAATCCCGGCTCATATTTCCTGCTTGCTTAAATGTAGCCATAACGATTACACCTAATAGTGTAAAACTTAAAATACTCGCTGTTGTAGGGCCATTCGGTGTTTGTGCCATTACCTCGATTTGTGCTTGAATAAGCTTTAAATACAATCCAATAAACGCATAAATGAGCACAGGCGTTACCATCCATTGTACTAATAAACGCAACCACCCATTAAAAATGCCCCGGGTCGCTCCCCATAAAAACATAGGCAATATCACCGGCGCTAAAATAAATAGTACGGATAATGCAACTTTCGACATGATGATATAAAACAGCGCCATCCCAACTATCCCTGTTACCACAGCGCTGCCTAAGAAACCAATCAGTGTGCCTAATAGAAAATCGGGACCTGCCATACGCCATACACCTGCAAACACGTTATTTCCTTTTTCCCAGATATCAGAAAGTTCCTCGCTAATGGTGAGCTTATCAGCGGATTCTCCCGTTGTGCTCAGCACCACTTTAACGAGATGGTTGGTACCATGCACAAAGAAATTCACGAAAAAGTAAGAAAAATAATCCCAATGTAATGCTAAAGCAAATACAAACGCCGCTTTTAGCATATGCCAAGCCACTTCCATCGGAGTAAGTGGCACCAATCCGCGTATCACTAGCCACCCTAATCCAGCAAAATAAATAATGAGTAAGGTCGTGAGTGTAGTAGAAAACATCCCCGCAATCGCATGATAACCATCAAAAGTGTAATGATCGATTTGAGCATCTAGTGTTGTGAGTAGATTAGTAACAAAACTCATGCGCTATTAGGCAACCTAAGTGATAAAAATGGAAGCGGTGAAGATATATCCACTGACTTTGAAGGAGCTGGGTATAAGCTTATTACTTGCTGCTGAAGCATGGGTACAATAGGACCACAACCACCACGATTGGTATATGTACAAGGTGCTTGTAATGATTTGGGCTTACTACTGCAACCTATAAACACTATTAAGGCCATTAAGCTCATCACAAATAAGACTTTTTTTAGCATAACTTTTTCCAATAAGTCATTGATTTACGTACTATGTTTCACACTATGCATTCCCATACGAAGCATGGAAACGAGAGCTGAAACGATACATCTATGGCCCCATATCCTGCACAAACTGCGCAGCAAATGCACGTCTACTATTGCCTTCTTGTTGCGAGACGCCCAACATTTTCAACTGCTGTGATTCCAAACGTACCAGGTCAGCCTGCAAAGCAGCAATTTGCAATAAGACGACAGAACCAAAATCAGTACTATCCTTTAAGGTTCGTTGTTGGTCCAATTGTCTGTATAAGAAATTAATTTTCTGCAAAATATGGGCTATGTTGTCGAAGCTTTTATCTGCAATACCTAAGGCAGCATTGGTAGACACTGCTGAAAAAACGCCGTAATCAGCCTGCATACTGTTAGGGTTGGCGGGCGTTAACTCTTCTCCAGTTGGTATGCGAAATCTTTGGTTATAATATTGAATTTGATCAGCAAGGCTACCTGTTTGCAAGCCTTGTTGCACCATATTCACAAGGTCAGCACTGCTTGGCGTCCAATTACGGAAGTTTTGTTCAGCCTCTAGATTATTGCTTCCACCTACGTTAGAGCTACCTGATAGCCCATTTTTTATAGTTGTGTCGATTTTTTGCAGGGCTTCAGTTTGTCGGGCAGTATCTGGTGCAATGCGATTGCTCAACACCTCAACGATGTCGAGGAGTTGCTGTTGCGCTTTTTCATCCGTCACAGGCATAGGAGGCTCTGCCAAAGCTGTGAAGGTGAAAAATGTTGCGAGAAATATACCACTCGCCTTTGAAAGTACTGGTTTTTTGTTTGCTGAGATCCACTTAAAGATGTTAAAAACCAGCATCTTGAAGCGAAATAGGTATAAAATAGCACGAACGTATTTCATCGTTTTTTTATTTCCCCTGCTTGTCGTAAGTAAATGGGCAACCATTTTTCTGGCTCCGAACCATGCTTCTGTATCAAATGATGCAATAATCGTACCGTATCACTATTGCCAGACAATAGAGGAATCCATTGCTCCATACCCGATAGATCTAAAGTGGCAAAACTAGACCCACTTGTCTGCTTAATTAGGAAAAATCGACTTTTTTCCGTACTGTAATCCTTGAGCAAATTTATTTCTCGTTCAGATAGATGGAAAACATCTCTGTATACTTCTTTAAGGGGAGAGGCATCTGGAAAGAAAATTTTTGTAGCTGTCTCAGCATTAATGCTATCGCTAATTGCTGCGTTGGTGATGTCACCCAGCTCTTGACTAAGTAATAACACCATGGCATTACGCTTTCTAAAAGTCTTCAGCCAATTTTTAATATTTTCACCAAAAATAGCGTTGCCTAATAAGGCCCATGCTTCATCCAGACAAATAATAGTCGGTGTATTGTGGCTATCATCCAATAAAATTTGAATACGATGAAATAGATAAAGCAATACACTTGGCAAGGCAACAGCATTGGCTTTTTCTAGCAAATGCCCCATCTCAAAACAGAAAAAACGATTGTCTAAACGTAGCGTATCTTTTTTTGCACCAAAAAATTCGTTCAGATGTTGGTCCCCATGCCATTGATCAATGCGATTGCGCAACGTACCCGGACCACCTGCACCAAAGGCTGCTGCCAAATTTTGCAAAGTACGTTGTTCTGGCATCAGTTTTTCATAATTCAAACGCACAGCTTGGTGGACAATCTCCGTATCTTCACTGGTAAGTGTTTCTCCAAATGCACGCAATAAACTGCTTAACCATTCTACTAAAAAGTGTCTATTGCGCCGCGTATCCGGGAGTTGTAGCGGATTGAGTCCAGATATAGTGCCATTACCTAGCACGCTATAATCAGCGCCCAAACCACGCATAAATGCTTCAGCACCATAATCTTTATCAAAGTAAAAAATGCGTGTGCCGTATTTTAATGTTGCGCTGAGCAGAAAACAGGTTAACAAAGTTTTACCGCTACCGGTGGTGCCCAAAATCAACGTATGGCCCACATCAGAATGAGGTCTGTGGAAATTAAAAAAGTAAGGCAAATTGCTAGGTGTTTTAAGTAACGTTACCGCTTCACCCCAATGATTACCAGATTTCTGGCCAATAGGGTCATTATTGAGAGAACATAAGGCGGCAAAATTATCCGTGGTGATGGGCAGTTTGCGTACGATGTAACGAAAATTACCCGGAAATTGAGCCCAAAAACAGGCTTCTAAGTTTAATCGTTCCCGGATTGCGACAATGCCACACTCAGCAAAGCGCTTTGTCACCGCTGCGATGTTTTGTTCTAATGTTTTTAAATCATCTGCCAGCACCATCGTCGTTAAATGGTGGAAACCAAAACCAAATTCACCAGAAACTACGCCTCCCAAAGCTTCCCTTAATTGAGCTTCACCCTTTTCATCGGGGTCACGAGATTGCCGTAAACGACGCAATTGTAGCTCTAATGCTTCACGCGTCTGTTGGCGATGCTGAAAAGCAAAAGACTGAGTAATGACCATTTCAATCGGTAATTGCAGCAAATAATCTAACATGCCTGGATATGTACTGTTGGGATATTCTTTCAAGGACAGAAGTGTCGCAAAACGCGCATCATCTTCTAAATTCCCTACTGACTCTATCCCTTTAGCACCAAAAAACAATCGTCGCTTGGGCAAATACGTGGCTATATCTGCATCAATGGCTAATAAAGGTTCATTATCCCAGTTCAAAATACGACTGAAAAATTGCAATTGCTCAGAAAAAATACCGCGCTCGGCTTTATGTATCCCTAGTGTGCGGATTTTATATTTGTCCAAACCAGCAATAAAACGTAGTGCGATTTCATTTAATGCCTTGATGGCGTCTTGATGCGTCATCTCTGCTTGCTTTTGACTTAAACCATGTGACAACTTTGTGAACCATTGACCCATACGTGCAGTAATGCGATTGCCTTTGCTCCCACTCCCTTTGAGCAAAATTGTAATATATAAATCGTTGGAAAATAGAGATTTGGTTTTCAGACTTTGCTGGTAAGCCGCATTGAGCTGTTTCGCTAATAAAACATCATGTGGCAAGTCTAATGAAGTAGAAACCTGACTGCGGATAATAGTGTGATAAATGGCAAAACGGGGGTCAGCTAACATACCAAATAATTTAGCACGTAATGTTTGTTCAAAATTCAATTCGTGATCTTCTAGCGTATCCCACGAAATACCCTCTACCTTCAGCACTACTAGATAATCACCATTTTTAGTGCGCACAATGTCGTGCTCATCCAAATAAGCAAAGGGCAAGTGCCTAGAAACACCTATCTCTTTTTGTTGAAGTTTAACGCTGGGAAGTTTGAAGGAGGTAAGTCGCACAGATTAGACCTCTACCATGGTTCATAGCTCTTACATCCCCAATAATCATCATTTTGGGTGCTCGGACACTCAGATAACTTAGTGAGGACGATGTCCATAAATAGCACGTCATATCGGGAAATGGCACGTCCCACAAGATAAAGGAGGACAAGCAGAATAAAAAACCAGGTGAACGATTTGAATATCACAATGGCGCTGACGCTAATTAAAAACATCATACCCCAATAGGTGTAGGCGACACCTCCAATGGTAGGGGAACGCGTCATAGCACGGATGATGGGTTGCTCTGTTAATAAATGACGCTTAAACATGAATCATGCCTCTATCCCATCTAACATACTTAGCTCCTTCAACTCCGATCTGAACTCAACTTGCGTGCTGCTGTAATAGTGACGCCAAATGTGGAGCACCGAAAATTAAGGCTAATCCAGCAATAATTGCCATTAAACGCATGATATCTATACGGCCTCTTAAAAATAAATAACCCGTACTGGCCAGCGCAATGGCACCGATGGTTGTGGCAGTAGGCCCTGTCATAATCTGTAATACTGCTCTTAAAGAGCGGTCCCAGGGATCTGTCTGTAAAAACGCATCTTCGGCGTAACATATCAACGGGATAAAGCAGCCTATAGTACAAATCATCAGATATTTAAATGCAGCGAAAGAGGATGATAGTACACGACATATACGTTTATATTTCATGAAATTATCCATCATATTAAATCAAGTTCTTGAATTGGGAATCAGGGGCAGTAGAAAACGCTGAATCAGCTTGGGAGGACAACATATTTATTTAATATGCCCCTATGCCTTGTATTGAGCCCCCGAGCATCGAAGCAGATCATAAGTCATTCAAACATCTGGCGCAATAATTCAAAAATTCTCCGCTAATTCCGGCAAAATCGTCACAACTTGGATTCTGTAGAAGGTCAGGTTGCCCGGTGTTTCTTAGGAGGTTCCTGATTACCCCCTTTTCGCTCTTACTGCTTAGGAACCACGACGAGGCGATTTGAGCAACGCTGAAGTATGTGGAGAATGCGCCATCATAAAAAAGTGATTTAAAATATCCGCCACACAACATGACAATTTCTTCGCCATAGCTATATCCAGAAATTCGTTCGGTCCATGTGCATTTGCATGCGGACCCAAAACACCTGTCACCAAAAATTGAGCTCTAGGAAATTCCTCTCCCAGCAAGTACATAAACGGAATAGAACCACCTTCGCCCCAATACATGACAGGTCTACCGTAATGGGTTTCAGAGGCCTTATTTGCCATTTCTAACAACCAAGACGTGGCGACGGGCGCATTCCAACCATCAGCAACACTTTGCACATCAAAACTGACCTTTGCACCATAAGGTGGATCTGCCTCTAATGCTTTTTTCAAGGCGCTTGAAGCAACATGGTGGTCTAGCAAGGGCGGAATGCGTAAAGATAGCATGAGAGAGGTTTTAGGACGCAATACATTACCTGCATCCTTAATAGCCGGCATATCCCCTATGCCTGTATAAGAGATGGCTGGGCGCCAACTGCGATTTAAAATCCATTCATAACCTGGCAAATCTGCAGGCTTGGCATTACCCGCCCAAGGAAAATGCCGCCAAACTTCATCACCTAATGCCTCAGCAACCTGCTTAGCTTCCTCAATACGAGTCTGTGGGATATCGACATATAAGCTATCTAACAATACTTTTCCTGTATTTTCATCTTCAATGCGGCTCAGTAACTGCCTAATGATACGAAAGCTAGAAGGAACTATCCCACTGGCGGCGCCAGAGTGTACTCCTTCGGTGAGAACTTCAACTGACAACACGCCATTGACCACGCCCCTAAGTGAAGTCGTCGCCCATAACTGATCATAATTACCTGCACCAGAATCCAAACAAATGACAAGATCTGGCGTCGGTATATCGTCTTTAAGTTGTTCCATATAAAACGGTAGATCACAGCTGCCGCTTTCTTCAGAAGCTTCAATCAAAATCGTGCACTGCGGATGAGGCAGCATTTGTTCCTGCAAAGCCTTGATCGCGCTGATAGCAGCAAATACTGCATAACCATCATCTGCTCCACCTCGCCCATATAAACGACCATCCTCCATCACTGCTTTCCATGGTTCTAACCCCTCCCGCCAACCGGACATTTCAGGCTGTTTGTCCATATGTCCATAAAGCAAAATGGAATGCATGGACTGCCCAGGAATCTTTATCATCATCAATGGCGTTCTACCCGGAGCACGGTGTATCTCTAAGCTCATCTCATACAGATTCTGTGCTTCACACCACTCACGTATCAGTTCCATAGCGCGATCTATATGTCCATTTTTCTCCCACTCCGGATCAAAAGCGACAGATTTGCAGGGGATTTCTATGTATTTGCGTAAGGTAGGAAGGACAGAAGTATCCCAAAATTTATCCATAAATTCGTACGTTGCATTGGCCATTGTTTTATCCTTTTTCC
>JAQSWO010000055.1 GCA_029266595.1 Gammaproteobacteria bacterium | reverse complement strand
TTTTATTTTCCTGTTCAGCCTTGAATTATTTTTACATACCACTGCGCTGGGACTGTGTCGTTCATTATTAAAAAATCAAAACTTTAAATTTAGTGGGAGGTGATTAATGAGTAGTGAAAAAAACATGAAGGTAATGATTATGGGCAGCCGGGGTGTTGGAAAAACTTCTTTATTGATACGCGAACTAGAGGGTGAATTTCCGATATTTATTCAGCCAAATGTCGGTTTACCTTACAGAACAAAAACATATTCTGTAGATGGTATAGCTATAAGGCTTGAGCTTTGGGAGCTTGCTTCCGCACATAGATTTAATTCTCTTGACACTTATGACTACTCTTCGGCTAGGGGAATATCGCTCGGATTTGCGATCTATGATGTGACTAATAAACAATCCTTTAAAAATGTTAAGCTCATAGTAGAGGAAACTCAAAGACAATTTCCTGACTGCCAAATCGTTCTGATTGGCAACAAAAATGATGCAAATAATAGAGTTGTAACAACCTCAGAAGGCCAAGCATTTGCACAGCAGTCAGGTATACTTTTTCACGAAGTATCCGCTAAAACAGGCCTGAATATTAACAACGCTATACAAGAAGGTGTGGAATTTACATACCGAAAACTCTACTCAGCACCAAAGCCACCTGCCACTGCATCAAGACAATCTTTTTGGGAGTCTTTTAATCCTTTTAAACACTCACAACAGGGTGAGCAGCTAGCATCACCCAAACAGGCTGGACCAGCCGGACTAAAAGAAGCCGATCCAGCCAATCTAGAAGAAAAAAAAGATGAAGTATCTGAGGAAATTAAATTAATTAAAGCAATAAATGACTTTGGTATGCTTTTTAGAAATTGTCCTGGAAACGAATTGACTGATGAGCAGGTGCAGTCACTTTTTACCGCAAGATCAAATTTGCCAGGGGGTTCAAAAGCTTCGCAATTTGCATCTGCTTATCGTAACGCAGTACTAGCAGAATATTTATTAACACACCACATGTATCCTAAAAGAGAATTACAAAGGCATGGAATTACGCAAGCATCCATGTTTTTTCGTTTTACACATCTACAACCTGCTATTCATGCTTTACGAAGTGCATTAGCTAGCCTTGATGACCCTTCGCTCACTGACGAAAACAGGCAACAGTTGTCTGATCAGTTAAAAATTGCTGTGGACGCTGCTGAAAAATTAGTCGATCAAATTCAAGAAGATATAGTTATAAAATCGCTTAAATTAGCGAATGTAAAAGAGGAATACATTGAAGAGATAAAGCTAGATATATTTAAACAAGTGGCTAGCTTAATTCAATTGGCGCACCAATATAATGAATGGTCTTTAAACCCTAGAGCAAAAAGGCAAACTATTGAACCATCACAAATTGACAACTATCTAACAGAAGCTGATGATTCCGCTTCCCATTCAACTACTGCAAAAGAAGCCGCACCAAATTTGCAATAAGCTGGACCAATAGAAGCAGGTGAAGCAAACCTCGAGCCACAAGAAGAAAAAGATATGCTCTTAGGCTTGCAAGAAGCTTTGTTAGATAGCGCAGCAATATCGCATCATAAATCGCCTATTGATCAAGGTACTTTGCCAAATAACGAAGGTAGCCCCAATAAAAAACAAGTCGGAGTTTCTGCGGCACATCTAGACTACGATTCTCCTCCTAATAGCCCTCCGCCTCCTATTTTTTTAAATGATGGTTTTCCTCCTCCCTCTTATGGGAGGGAAGTTAATTTGAATTCGCAGCAAGCATCAAGACCAGGCGGCATATTGAGAAATAAGAGGCAGCTGGATGCTCGAGGCGTTCCTATAGAACTTAGCAAGGAAACCTCTGCTTTGCCTGAAGAAGAGCAATCTAATGCTTTATCCAGAGCAAGTACTGAATCACATCATACTTTCTATCGTCATTCTTTTTTACAACATAGTGATAGTGCAAGCATAAGTACCGAACTTGCGGCCGCGGCCGCTGCTGCGGCGCCCCCTCCTCTATTAGTAGAATCTGCTGATGCACCTAGTAGCCATCCTTTTCGACGCACGCCTAACCCAATAGGTATGATAGCAAAGCTAAGATTAGCAAGAGCAAATGACTGTACTCCTGCGTATAGGTTATTTAAGGGATTACTTTCTGAAAAGAATGAAAAAATGTTCTCCGCAGCATTCATGCGTATGTCTCAAAAATACCCTATCTCATCTTATTCTAGAAATTTTCCAGTTATAGTCATTTTAGAAGATGATCAACAAAGAATTATTGGTGCTGTTTCTTTTGTGAACAATGAAATTATAGCTATGCGAGTGAATGAAAATGAACAAGGGAAAGGTTATGGAAAATTGATGCTTAGCATGGTAGCCAAGAGTTTGCCTAAACATAATGCTTTTTTGAAATTGGAGTCTACTGAACAAGCACAAGATTTTTGGAAATCACAGGGTTTTATCAAAACAGGTAATGCAAACCTACTACGATACAACGCAACCCTTTACACATGCATAGATTCACAAAAATTGGCTAACTTAGAACAACATTATGAGGTACATGCTCACTTGGTCGATAGAGAATTACAAGATTTCGTTAGAGCTAGAGGAGAACTTCGCTCTTGGTTTGAAGAAAATGATGAATTATTGACAAAAATTTACGCTCAGCATCAAGTACTAGATATGCTTCAAAAATCTGTCACCATGCTAGAGAACGCTATAAACACTTATGAAAAAACAGGTGTTGTCCCTCCCTCAGAACAGGCTGCTCTGACAGCGTTGAAGAAAAGTATTGAATCTACAAAAGACAAAATACCAAATAATAACGCTGATGGTCTCATAAAACTTGGGGAAAATCTTAGTGCAACGGTTAAGGAACATATAAAACCTAGTCCTAGTACACGGAGTTTTTTTAAAGTACGCTCCCTGACGACACAATTGCAAGCTGATTTAAGCGAGTTTCCTGATTTCCAAAAATTTTCACAGTCTGCTCGCTCTAATTCTTATTGGCCATCATAAAGGCAGGAGCTCATTGTTAACCAATTTCTCAGGGATAAGACAATTTTTGATCTTGTTTAAAAGATCGCATATATGCCTATAACGAGTATGCCAATAGGTTTTCACATGACTCATCACTAGATTGAAAATCTGCTCAGTAGATTAGTGTTCATCACTCTTAAGAAGAAGGGAATCGGTTTTTTGCTTAGGTTTCCAATCAGGGATAGAACACTGTTTAGCGCGTGCGATGGTGAGTTGACGAGGAGGTGCATCTTGCGTGATGGTTGATCCAGCGGCGATATATGCACCTTCCCCCACAGTGACAGGCGCAATGAGCTGAGAGTCACAGCCAATAAATGCTGTGTCCTCAATGATAGTTTGATGCTTGTTTACGCCGTCATAGTTAACCGTAATGGTGCCAGCACCAATATTAACGTGTTTACCAACTATGGCATCCCCTATATAGCTTAAATGGGGTATTTTGCTTTGTTCGCCTAACCGAACATTTTTCAGCTCGACGAAATTACCAACTTTTGCCTTTTTTTCAACGTGTGTACCAGGTCGAATTCGAGCAAATGGTCCAATTACTGCTTGATCTTCTATGATGGCACCTTCTATCACAGAATTGGCTTCTATTTTAACGTTTTGACCAATTTTTACATTTTTCAGCACACAATTGGGACCTATCGTCGTGTTGGCCCCTATAGAAACCTCTCCCTCGAAAATCACATTGATATCAACTATCACGTCAGGCGCTACGTGTAGTTTTCCACGCATATCAAAACGGTTTGGGTCCATAATAGTGACACCCTGCGCCATTAATTCGTAGGCTTTTTGGCGATGATAAAAGCGCTCTAGCATAGATAATTCACTGAGATTATTTACACCACGCACTTCCTCTTGGCAGTCCGCAAAAACACCTCCGACAGAACATCCATCACGAACAGCCATCGCAATAATATCAGTTAGATAATATTCTTTTTGTTGATTGTTATTTTCAAGCTTAGGAAGCCATTCATATAAGTGCTCAGCTGAAACCGTGATAATACCCGTATTGATTTCTTTTATTTTGAGTTGTTCATCTGTAGCGTCTTTTTGCTCAACTATGGCAACGATATTACCTACATCATTTCGAATAATCCGTCCAAATCCTTTAGGATCATCAAGCTCAGCAACCACTAGACCCAAAGCATTTTTAGGTGTCTTTTCTAAAAGCGCCTGTAAGGTTTGAATAGAAATCAGAGGAACATCACCATATAAAATTAATACTTGGTGATTTTTTTGGAGGTGAGGCAGAACTTGTTGAACTGCATGGCCAGTACCTAGTTGTTCTTTTTGCTGTACCCATTCCACGTTCAGGTGGGACATTTCTTTTTGAACCCGCTCAGCACCGTTACCTGCAACGACATAAATATTATTTGGTTGCAAAGCTTCCGCCGTGTGCACGACGCGTTCAAGCAATGTAGCTCCAGCCAATACATGCAGCACTTTCGGCAAGCCGGTACGCATCCGTTTACCTTTACCGGCAGCTAGAACAATAATACTAAGGGGAAAGGAAGGCATGGTGGGGAGATTCTCAAGCTAACTAGGGACTATGAATAATTCTACTATGCTGGACGTATCGCCGATTTGGATTTGGGCCGTCCATGACCCTCCTCCTCCCATCGACATCAACAGCCTCTAAACTTTTGCTTTCTTCCTAATCTGACGAATCGCTCTTAGCTGAGCTGTAGCCTCTGCCATTTGCGTCATCGCCTTGGCGTATTCAATACTGGCGGTTTTATCCGTCAACATTTTTTCTGCATTACTCTTTGCTTGTAATGCCGCCGCTTCGTCTAGGTCGGATGCACGGGAAGCAACATCAGCCAATATGGTGACTACTTCTGGCTGAACCTCTAATGCACCGCCCGAAATGTAAAAAATTTCTTCATCTCCACCTTGTTTAACCACGCGCACAAAACCAGGTTTGAGCATGGTTAAGAGCGGTGTATGGCCCTTACAAATACCCAATTCTCCCTCGGTACCTGTTGCCATCACTATTTCAGCGCGACCAGAAAAAATTTCCGCTTCCGCACTGACGATATCAAGATGAAAACTCATAGCCATTATCCACACCTATTAGTAAGAACCGTTACAGTAACAGCTCAGTCTTTTTTCCCGACCCCATGCTCCTGTGTGAAATATAGAGAGGTCTATATGACTGTACCTCACTCCGCATTCCTTACGCAGAGCATAGGAACGAGTCTTAATATTCACACCTATTAGCAAGAACTGTTACAGCGTTTTCGCTTTTTCTCTGGCTTCTTCAATCGTGCCTACCATGTAGAATGCTTGTTCAGGAATATCATCGCACTCACCGTTGATGATAGCCTTGAAGCCAGCAATCGTATCCTCTAAGGGCACGTATTTGCCTGACTGCCCCGTAAACACTTCAGCAACAAAGAATGGTTGGGACAAGAAACGTTGAACCTTACGTGCGCGCCTGACGGATTGTTTGTCTTCTTCCGAAAGCTCATCCATACCCAAAATAGCAATGATGTCTTTGAGCTCTTTGTAACGCTGCAACACACCCTTAACACTTTCGGCAACGTCATAATGCTCCTGACCAACCACCAATGGGTCTAATTGACGACTGCTAGAATCTAGCGGATCAATCGCAGGATAAATGCCTAGCTCGGCAATTTGTCTGGACAGAACGACAGTAGCGTCCAGGTGAGCAAATGTGGTCGCTGGTGAAGGATCAGTCAAGTCATCCGCTGGCACATAAACCGCTTGAATAGAGGTAATAGAACCTTTTTGAGTAGAAGTAATACGCTCTTGCAATACACCCATTTCCTCAGCCAATGTAGGTTGGTAACCTACAGCAGATGGCATACGCCCCAACAAAGCGGATACTTCCGTTCCAGCCAATGTATAGCGATAGATATTATCAATAAACAGAAGTACGTCACTACCTTCGTCACGGAAACTCTCTGCAACAGTCAAACCTGTCAGCGCAACTCTTAGGCGGTTACCAGGTGGTTCGTTCATCTGACCATAAACCAGTGATACCTTATCCAATACATTGGATTCTTTCATTTCATGATAGAAATCATTTCCTTCACGGGTACGTTCACCCACTCCAGCAAATACAGAGTAACCACTGTGCTCAATCGCGATGTTGCGAATCAGTTCCATCATGTTGACGGTTTTACCTACACCCGCACCACCAAATAAACCAACCTTACCACCTTTAGCAAAAGGGCAAAGCAAATCAATCACTTTAATACCAGTTTGTAGTAAAGCCGTGCTGATAGATTGGTCAACAAGCTTAGGCGCCGCACGGTGAATAGGCATTCTTTCCTCTGTCTTGATAGGACCCGCTTCATCAATGGGGGTGCCCAAGACATTCATAATACGCCCTAAAGTAGGTTTACCAACAGGAACACTGATAGGCTTTCCTGTGTTTGAAATGGAAGCTCCACGCTTAACGCCTTCGGTCGTTCCCATGGCAATCGTGCGAACGATGCCATCACCTAGTTGCTGCTGCACTTCTAGAGTCAAGCCGTTATCAGCAGAAAGTAATGCGTCGTACACTTTAGGTACGGCATTGCGCGGAAACTCCACATCGACAACTGCGCCAATTATTTGAACAATTTTTCCAGACATGTATATCACCTATCGATTTTCAAAAATAGTAAGAGACCAGCCCCCAGATGAAAACGGCCATCTTTTGCCGATCTTGGAACGAAAAATGCTCTAAAAATGCTTACATACTACGCTAAACCGCTTCCGCGCCTGCTGTAATCTCTGCGATTTCTTGTGTGATAGCCGCTTGGCGCGCCTTGTTGTACACGCGTCGAAGGTCACCAATAATCTCTCCTGCATTATCTGTCGCGCTCTTCATCGCGACCATACGCGCAGCTTGCTCACTGGCAATGTTTTCCATAATTGCTTGGAATACTTGTGTTTCTATATAACGCACAAGTAAAACATCTAGTAATTCACGCGCATCAGGCTCGTATATGTAATCCCAATACCCTACTTTTTCTACTTCAACTGGTTTTAGTGGCAGTAGCTGTTCGACTGTGGGCTCTTGCGTCATGGAGTTCACAAACCGGTTGTAAGTTACGTATAAGGCATCTAACTTATTTTCTCGATAAGCGTCTAACATCACTTTAACAATACCGATTAAATCGGAAACACCAGGTGTATCACCTAAATGATTTGCTGTTGCAAGTACGCTACCGCCAAATCGCTTGAAAAAGGCTTCTGCTTTCTTACCAATCAGGCATAAATCAATACCAACGCTTTGTGATTCCCAATCTTGCATAGCTTTGAGGGAAGATTTAAATAGGGCCACATTTAAACCACCGCATAATCCTCTGTCAGTGGATACCACGATAAAACCAACCCGCTTCTTATCTGGATGCTCAACCAAGTAAGGGTGGTGATATTCACTTTGACTGCCAGCAATATGGCTAATCATTTGACGCATTTTTATGGCATAAGGGCGAGTGGTGCTCATACGCAACTGCGCTTTACGCATTTTACTAGCAGCAACCAATTCCATCGCCTTGGTAATTTTTTGCGTGTTCTTGATGCTTGAAATTTTGGTCCGAATCTCTCTACCAACTGACATAGAACGCTCTCTTAGTAGGCTTGTGCCTTTCTAAACTCTTCAACAATTTGTTTGAGTTTAGCCACAATTTCATCGTTATAGACAGGATTCTCATTAACCGCTTTCATGAAATCAGCATGGTGATCACGTGCAAATGCGTGCAATCCTTGTTCAAAATCACCCAGTTTTTTCACATCGATATCATCGAGATAACCATTATCCACACTGAATAAAGTAAGGGCAATTTCAACAACACTCAAAGGACGGTATTGTTTTTGTTTCAATATTTCGGTCACTCGCTGACCACGCTCTAACTGCTTACGTGTCGCTTCATCTAGATCAGAAGCAAACTGTGAGAAGGCCTCTAACTCACGAAATTGCGCAAGCGTCAAACGTACACCACCGCCCAATTTACGGATAAGCTTAGTTTGTGCTGCACCACCCACACGAGAAACAGATAAGCCGGCATTGATCGCGGGTCTGATACCTGAGTTAAACAAATCAGTTTCAAGGAAAATTTGACCATCTGTAATAGAAATCACATTGGTAGGAATAAAAGCTGAAACGTCACCACCTTGCGTTTCGATAATTGGAAGCGCGGTCAAGGAACCTGTTTTACCCTTTACCTCACCATTAGTGAATGCCTCAACATAAGCGGTGCTGACACGAGAAGCACGCTCCAACAAACGAGAATGTATATAAAATACATCGCCAGGATAGGCCTCACGACCTGGAGGACGACGTAATAAAAGAGAAATCTGTCTATATGCCCAGGCCTGTTTGGTGAGGTCATCATAGATAATTAAGGCATCTTCACCTCTATCGCGGAAATATTCACCCATAGTGCAACCAGCGTAAGGCGCGATAAATTGTAGCGCAGCAGGATCAGATGCAGTTGCCGCTACAATAATGGTATGTTTCATTGCATCATGCTCTTCAAGCTTACGCACAACGGCTGCGACAGAAGAAGCTTTTTGACCAATAGCCACATAGACACATTTTACACCGGTATCTTTTTGGTTGATGATGGCGTCTATAGCAATCGCTGTCTTACCAGTTTGTCTATCGCCGATAATCAATTCACGCTGGCCACGACCAACCGGAACCATAGAATCGATGGATTTAAGCCCAGTGTGTACTGGCTGGTCAACTGACTGACGTTCAATCACGCCTGGTGCAACTTTTTCAATAGGTGATGTTTGTGTTGTCCCTAGGTCACCCTTGCCGTCTATTGCATTCCCTAGAGAATCTACAACTCGGCCAAGTAAGGCTTCGCCAACAGGCACTTCCAAAATACGTCCCGTACATTTTACGGTTTGGCCTTCTTCTAGATGAGCTGACGAACCTAAAACAACCGCACCGACTGAATCACGCTCAAGGTTCAAAGCAAGACCATATACTTGGCCAGGGAACTCAATCATTTCACCTAACATAACGTCAGCAAGACCATAGATACGCACAATACCGTCTTTTAGGCTGACAATGGTGCCTTCAGTACGCGTTTCAGGGCTGGCTTGAAAGTCCTGAATTCGTTTTTTGATAATCTCACTGATTTCTACAGAAGTGAGTTGTTGCATAGGTTACCTCTCTTATGTCTCTACATTAATTACTAGGAGCCTTTGATAGTTAATCTACTACTACACTCTTCAAGCGCTCGAATTGACCACGAACTGAACCATCAATCACATAATCACCCGCACGGATTAACACGCCACCGATTAAATTTTCATCTACATCTACTTCTAAATTGACTTTGCGCTCAAACTTCGCCGTTAAAAATGCATTTAGCTTTCGAAGATCCGCATCATCTAGTGGCATTGCGGTTTTAATATTAATTGGAAGCACTTTTTCTGCCTCCGCTCTAAGCTCAACGAACAAGGAAAAAATGGCCGGCAATGCGGGAAGACGAGCGTGCTCAGAGAGCAGTCTAATGAAGTTTTGTTGAGATGCATCAAGCTTTTGGGGGACTAAAGCGCGGCATAAGTCGGCACGTTGCGCTGCATCATAAGATGGATTTTTAAGTAAGGCCTCAACTTCAGGATGTAAAACAGTGTCAGCCAAAGTAGATAGGGCAAGCTGCCAGACATCCAATGCATTGTTTTCTTGCGCATATTCAAATGCTGCTTGCGCATAAGGTCTGCCGGCGGTGGTAAAATCGATCATACTTGGGTTTCCGTCTCATTGAGCAGTTCTTTGTGTACGTTCAAATCGATCTCACGCTTAACAATTTTCTCTGCCATATCGATCGCCAATGCTGCTGTTTCAGCACGCAACGCCTTTCTTGTTTGATTGTATTTTTGTGCTATTTCAGCTTCAGCACGAGAAATCATCAATTGGCCCTCGTGTATGGCAGCTTCCTTGGCTTCTTTTAGGATATGAGCAGCACGCGCATTGGCCTCTGCAACCACATGAGCCGCAGTATCTTTAGCTTCCTTTAGAACCTCCACGCACTTAGCCTGAGCTAACTCTAGATCATGATGGCCTCTTTCACCTGCAGCCAAACCATCGGCAATCTTTTTTTCTCGCTCATCCAATGCCTTGGTGATAGGCGGCCAAACATATTTCATGGTAAACCAGATAAACACAGCAAATGTGATCATTTGGCCTAAAAGTGTTGCATTGAGATTCATATAAGCACCTTATTGTAACTGCTCACTTGTCGGATAACTCTACTTTAAAGCCATACCCATTTCACTTTAAAAAAGCGAGCGGTATAACGAAAAAGTTGAACGACACTTTTTTAAGTGGCGCTGCCAACCGCCTTGAAAATTTCTCCCAAGAATGGGTTGCCCACAAACATCAGATAAAGTCCCATAGCCACAGAAATAATCGCCAACGCGTCAATCAAACCAGCCATTACAAACATACGAATCATCAACATAGGCCCTAATTCAGGCTGTCTAGCAATACCTTCTAAAAACTTACCGCCCAATAGACCAAAACCGATAGCAGCACCCAAGCCACCCATACCAATTAATAATGCCGCAGCAATAACAGATAAGCCTTGTACGCTAGCGATGTGTTGTGCGAATTCCATGTTGTTCTCCTAGTTGGGTTTTAAAAAAATCTTCTTTAAAGCAAGCTCCTCCCCAAAAACGGGCGGGGACTCTGACCATTTTATCTAAATTACTTAATTAATGTGTTTCATGCGCAATACTAATGTACACAATAGTCAGCATCATAAAAATAAAGGCTTGTAGGGTGATAACTAAGATGTGGAAAATCGCCCACACTCCTCCAGCTGTCCA